>JAGRDO010000062.1:24086-82133 GCA_020447005.1 Paracoccaceae bacterium | reverse complement strand
GTCGAGGGATAGGTGATCATGCAGGCGGCCAGATTGTCGCCCGCCGCTTCGGCCTTGGCGCGGAAATCTTCCAGGTCGATATCGCCGTTTTCAGCCGATTTGACCACAACCACCTTCATCCCCGCCATCTGGGCCGAGGCGGGGTTGGTGCCATGGGCCGAGGTCGGGATGAGGCAGACGGTGCGATGATCATCGCCGCGCGCGCGGTGATAGGCCTCGATCGTCAGAAGCCCGGCATATTCGCCCTGCGCGCCGGAATTGGGCTGCAGGCTCATCGCGTCATAGCCGGTGATTTGGCAAAGTTTGGCCGAAAGATCGTCAAAGAGTTCCTTGTAACCCTCGGTCTGGTCGGCGGGCGCGAAGGGGTGAAGGTTTGAAAACTCCGGCCAGGTGATCGGCATCATTTCGGCCGCGGCGTTCAGCTTCATCGTGCACGATCCAAGCGGGATCATCGCCCGGTCAAGCGCAAGGTCGCGGTCGGCCAGACGGCGCATGTAGCGCATCATTTCGGTTTCCGCCCGGTTCATGTGGAAAACCGGATGGGTCAGGTATTCCGATGTCCGCAACAGCCGGTCGGGCACGCGGATTTCAGGCGTGCGCCCGGTGTCTTTCTGGTCGATCCCGAAGGCGCGCCAGAGCCGTTCGATCGTCATCCGGCGCGTCGTCTCGTCGATGGAAATGCCGACCTTTGTGGTGCCGACCTTGCGCAGGTTGATGCGTTCGTCGCGGGCGGCCTTCAGGATCGCGCCCTGCAGAGGGCCGACCTCGACCGTCACGGTATCGAAGAAATGCTTGGGGCTGACATCGAAGCCCGCCGCCTCGAGCCCCTGCACCACGCGGACGGTCTTGCGGTGGATACGCTCGCCAATGGCGCGCAGCCCTTCGGGGCCGTGATAGACCGCGTAGAACGAGGCCATGTTGGCCAGAAGCGCCTGTGCGGTGCAGACGTTCGACGTGGCCTTTTCGCGGCGGATATGCTGTTCGCGGGTCTGCAGGCTGAGCCGGTAGGCCTTGCCGCCCTGCGCGTCGATAGAGACGCCGACGATACGCCCGGGCATGTTGCGCTTATGCGCGTCCTTGCAGGCCATATAGGCGGCGGAGGGCCCGCCAAAGCCCATGGGCACACCGAAGCGCTGGGTCGAGCCGACGGCGATATCGGCCCCCATGGCGCCGGGTTCCTTCAGCAACGTCAGCGCCATGATGTCGGCGATGACGATGCCGAGCGCGCCGTTTTCATGCAGCGCGGCGATGGTCTTGGTGAAGTCCATCAGATAGCCATGCGTGCCGGGATACTGGAAGATCGCGCCGAACACGGTGGACGGGTCCAGATCGACCGGGTCGCCCACCACGATTTCGATCCCGAGAGGGCGGGCGCGTACGCGCATCACCTCGATATTCTGCGGGTGGCATTCCTGATCGACAAAGAAGAGGTTCGATTTCGACTTGGCGGTGCGCTGCGCCATGGTCATCGCCTCGGCCGCCGCCGTCGCTTCATCAAGCAGCGAGGCGTTGGCGATCTCAAGACCCGTCATGTCGCAGACCATGGTCTGGAAGTTCAGAAGCGCCTCAAGCCGGCCCTGGCTGATTTCGGGCTGATAGGGGGTGTAGGCGGTGTACCAGGCGGGGTTTTCAAGGATGTTGCGCTGGATCGCCGGCGGGCAGACGGTGCCGTAGAACCCCTGCCCGATCATCGAGGTATAGACCTGGTTTTTCTTGGCGACCTGACGCATGAACCACAAAAGCTCGCGTTCGGATTTCGCCTTGCCGAAATCGAGCGGTTCCTTCTGGCGCAGGCTTTTGGGGATGGTCTGGTCGATCAGTTCATCCAGATCCTTCACCCCCAGCACCTTGAACATGTCCTCCATCTCGGCAGGAGACGGGCCGATATGGCGGCGGTTGGCGAAGTCGTAGGGCAGATAGTCGGTGGGGGTGAAGGGCATCTCTTGCTCCTTTATCCGATCAGCGCGTTATAGGCGGCCTCGTCCAGCAGCCCGTCGAGCGCCGCGAGATCCGCCACTTTCATCTTGAAGAACCATGCGGCGCCGGTCGGATCCTCGTTCACCGAGCCGGGATTGTCGGCAACCTCGGGGTTGACCTCGACGATTTCGCCATCGAGCGGCGCGGCGATTTCCGAGGCCGCCTTGACGCTTTCGATGACGACAACCTCGTCACCCTTCGACACGGTCGTGCCGACGTCGGGCAGTTCGACAAAGACGACATCGCCAAGCTGTTCCGAGGCATGGGCGGTGATCCCGACGACGACAAGATCGCCCTCGACGCGCAGCCATTCATGATCTTCGGTATATTTCATCGGTCTTCTTTCCTGTTGGTTAACGCTTGTATTGATTGGGCTGGAACGGCATCGGCGCGATCACGGCAGGCAGTCTCTTGCCGCGCAATTCGGCGTAGACCACCGTACCTTCGGTAAGATCGGCGGGCAGATAGCCCATCGCCATCGGCCCCTCGATCGAAGGGCCGAAACCGCCCGATGTGATCCGCCCGATGGGGTTGCCACCTTCCGTGCCGGCAAAAAGCTCGGTGCCCTCGCGCATCGGCGCACGTCCTTCGGGGCGCAGGCCGACCCGGCGGCGCGACGGGCCGTCGGCAAGTTCCGCAAGGATGCGCGCGGCACCCGGGAACCCGCCTTCGCGTACGCCACCCGCACGGCGCGCTTTCTGGATCGCCCATGTCAGGTTGCCTTCGACGGGTGATGTCGTGGTGTCGATGTCATGGCCGTAAAGGCACATCCCGGCCTCAAGCCGCAGGGAATCGCGCGCGCCAAGACCGATAGGTGCGACCTCATCCATCGCCAAGAGCCTGCGCGCAAAGCTCGTCGCGAATTTTTCCGGCACCGAGATTTCGAACCCGTCCTCGCCGGTATAGCCCGACCGCGAGATCCAGAGCTCGGCCGAATCCCATTGCCGGATCGCCACATCCATGAACTTGAGGTCGACCACATCCGGCACCAGCCGCGCCAGTGCCATTTCGGCTGCCGGACCCTGCAGCGCCAGAAGCGCGCGGTCGGTGACCATGCCAAGATCGCAGGTCGCGCCAAGATGCGTCTTCAGATGGGCGAAATCATGATCCTTGCAGGCGGCGTTGACGACCAGAAACAGATGGTCGCCGCGGTTGGCGACCATCAGGTCGTCAAGGATGCCTCCGTCCTCATCGGTAAAGAGGGCATAGCGCTGGCGGCCCTCCTTGAGGCCCAGCACATCGACCGGAACAAGCGTTTCCAGCGCCAGCGCCGCATCCTCGACCCGGCCAGACTTGGCGGTCATCAGGATCTGGCCCATGTGGCTGACGTCGAAAAGCCCCGCCGCTGCGCGCGTGTGCAGATGTTCCTTCAGGACCCCCATCGGGTATTGCACCGGCATCTCATAGCCGGCAAAGGGCACCAACTTGCCACCCAGTTCGATGTGCAGATCGTAAAGTGCCGTACGTTTCAGGTCGGACATGCCGCCCCTCCCCCTCTTGCGCCGGCTTGATCTTCCCGGCACCGCTTCCGGGCGGCCAATCCACCCGAATCGATGCCCCCTCTGTCCTTTCGCCTGAGATCGTTATCCCGTCGGCGCCCCGTGCACGGGGTCTCTCCAGAGTTTCTCGGCCAGATCGGTCCTTTTGCCTGAGAGTTTACCGGGGCGGTTGCTCCTTCGGCACCAGCGGGGGCATTGCACCCAAGCCGGATTCTCCCGAACCTGACACCCAACCCATAGCCGTTTCGCCCCCTCTCTGGCAAGCCGGTATGCGACGGGATTCATCGCGGTCGGCCGACCATGGCGGCCATGACGGAAATCGGCTTGCAGCTTGGCGACGGGCGGGCCATGGATTGCCCATGGACAGGGATCGTCACTCTGCTTTTTTCGGCTATGGCTCGCTCGTCAATCGCGCGACGCATGACTATGCCCCGGGCGAACCCTCGACACTGACCGGATGGCGCCGGGTCTGGCGGCATACGCGCCTGCGCGACTGGCCCTATCTGTCGGCCGAGCAGGCAGAGGGTGAGATTGACGGTCTGGTCGCGGCGGTGCCGGGCGGGGACTGGGCGCTGCTCGATCAGCGCGAGGCGGCTTATCGCCGCCACCACGTGACCCATGACCGCCTTTGCAACGCGCCCGATTGGGCCGCGCGCATCGAAATCTACGCCGTCGAAGAAACCGCGGCAGTGCCGGCAAACGGCCATCCGATCCTGCTCAGCTATCTCGACACGGTGGTGCAGGGCTTCCTGCGCGAATTCGGGGCCGATGGTGTCGCGCGTTTCTTTGCCACGACGGCGGGCTGGACGACGGTTCTTGATGACCGCGCCGCGCCGCATTATCCGCGACATCAAAGGCTGGGACGCGGCGAACGCGGGCTGGTTGATGATCACCTTGCCGCACTTGGCCTGGCCCGGCAGAAAACCTAGAGGATCAGATGCGAACCCACTTCGATTCCGAGCTTGAAGAGCGGCTGGTCCGCTATGCCGCCATTGACAGCCAGAGCGATGAGGACAGCGCCACCGCGCCAAGCACCGAAGTCCAGTTCGGGATGCTCAGGCTCTTGCAGCAAGAGTTGCAAGAGATCGGCGCCACCGATGTGACGCTGACGGAATATGGCGCGGTTCTGGCGACAATTCCGGCATCGGCAGAGGCCCCGCGGGATGCGAGGGTCATCGCGTTTCTCGCCCATGTCGATACCGCGCCGGCCTTTGCCGCAAGCGGCGTGAAGCCAGTGGTTCACCGCAACTACAATGGCGGCGCGATCAGTTTTGCCGATGCCCCGGGGCTGGTCCTCGCCCCCGAAGCGGCGCCATACCTTGCGGGCAAGGCCGGGCATGACATCGTCACCGCAAGCGGCACGACCCTGCTTGGCGCAGACGACAAGGCCGGCGTCGCGATCATCATGACGGCGATGCGGCACCTGCTGGCCAATCCCGGCATCCCGCATGGTCCGATTCGCGTCGCCTTCACCCCGGATGAGGAAATCGGCCGTGGCGTCGATCCGCGTCTGGTGGCCGACCTTGGTGCCGATTTCGCCTTTACATTCGACGGTGGCGCCGTGGGTGAGGTCGAGTATGAGAGCTTTTCGGCCGATGGTGCGGTCGTGACCGTCACCGGCGTGTCGATCCACCCCGGCACGGCCAAGGGCAAGCTTGTCAATGCGCTGCACCTTGCCGCGAAGATCGTCCAGACCCTGCCGCATGTGACCATGACGCCTGAAACGACCGAAGGGCGTGAGGGTTTCATTCATGTCTACGAAATCAGCGGCACGGCGGCCGAGACCACGATGAAGTTTATCCTGCGGGATTTCGAACTGGATGGGCTGGCGGCCAAGGGCGCGCTGCTGCGGCAGGTCTGCGAAGCGGTCGCGGCCAGTGAACCGCGCGCATCCATCACCTGTGCGATCAAGCCACAATACCGCAACATGCGCTATTGGCTGGAAGGGGACATGACGCCGGTCGAGCTGGCCCGCGCTGCCTGCCGCGATCTGGGGGTGGAGCCGGTCTCGGCCCCGATCCGGGGCGGCACGGACGGGTCGCGGCTGACCGAACTTGGCCTGCCCTGTCCCAATCTTTTTACCGGGATGCAGGAAATCCACGGGCCGCTGGAATGGATCAGCGTGCAAGACATGGCCGTGGCGACCCGGCTTTGCCTGAAGATCGCCGAACGCGCGGCCGACTAGGGCGGGGGAAAAGGGCGCCGGACTGGACTGCTCCGGAATTTGTTCTATATTTGTTCTTATGTTGCTGACCGACCCCAGCCCCCGCCGCGACTGGCCGCGCCCGCCGGCCGCGCTGCCCCATGCGCGATTGAACGAACCGCCCCCTGGCGCGCGCGTGACGGTGGCGGGGCTTGTCCTTGTACGGCAGCGCCCCGGCACCGCGCGCGGCGTCGTCTTCGTGACGCTCGAGGATGAAACCGGCGTGGCCAATGTCGTCATCTGGGCCAAGGTCTTTGAGCGCTTCCGCCGCGCGGTAATCGCCGGGCGGCTCTTGCGGGTGACCGGGCGCATCCAGCGGGAGGGCGAGGTCATTCATGTCGTCGCGGATACGATCGAGGATATCACGCCAATGCTGGATAAGCTTCTGGTGCAATCGGATCGCGGTACCGGAATTGCCACGGCCAAGTAAACGCGCCGATTGGCAAGCGGCCGCCGTGGCGATAGACCGAAGCACACCGCCAGACAGCCGTCACCGGAGCGACCATGACGAGAACACCGATCTATGGGCTCCTGCTTGCCACCATCGGCGCCCTGATCCTGACCCCGGACACGATGCTCATGCGACTGTCGAATATGTCAGGATTTCAGATGCTGGCATGGCGCGGCCTTGGCGCCGGGGCGGTCATGATGGCGCTGTGGCTTCTTCAGGGTGCACCCGGCCGGAAGGCGCTGATCGGCCCGGCGGGTCTGGCGATCATCTTTTGCCATTTCGTCAACGGCGCCCTGTTTACGCTCGGGATTGCCATCGCACCTGTCGCGGTCGTGCTGTTCGGGGTGGCCACCTCTCCGATCTTCGCCGCAATCTTCGCTCTCTTCGTCGGAGAACCTGTGCGACCCTCGACATGGGCAGCCATCGCCGCCGTGCTTGCCGGCATCGCTTTGGCGGTCTTCGGCCGCGCGGAAGGCGGCATTTCCCTCGATCACTCTGCCATTCTGGGGGCAGCCGCCGGTCTTGGGGTGGCTGCGTCACTGGCGCTGTCATTCGTCATCATCAGACAGGTGCATGCCGTGCCGATACAGCCAGCGATTGGCAGTGGCTCGCTGCTTGCCGGATTGGTCGGCACAGTTGCCATCGGCGGGCCGTCGGCCCTTTTCAATGCCGGGGGCGAGATCTGGGCGATCGCCATCACCGGTCTGGTCATCCTGCCCGCGTCATTCCTGCTTTTGACACTTGCATCGCGCCATACCAGTGCGACGAATGTCAGCCTGCTTTTGCTGCTTGAAACGGTCCTTGGCCCTGTATGGGTCTGGATCGGCGTCGGCGAAACGATGACTGCGCCGATGATCATCGGCGGCATGATCGTCGTGATCAGCCTTGCAACCTATCTTCTGTTCGGCACAAGCCGGCAGCGAGTGTGAAAAAAGCGCCCGCCGCAGGGGGGGGGGCGCCTTCTCGTACCGGCCATGGTGCGTGCGGCCAATGTTACTCGTTTACAGCCAAGGCGACGAAACGCGGCTCTCCCTCTCGCCGGATCAGAAGCAGAAGCGTTTCGCGACCGGCATCCTTCGCCTCGTCGATCCGCGCCTGAAGATCCGCAATCGAAGCGACCTTTTGCTGCCCGGCCTCGGTGATCACGTCATCGGCGCGCAATCCCTTGCCGAAAGCATCGCTCGATTGGTCGATGGCGGCGATGATCAGCCCTTCGGTGTCAGACGACAGCCCAAGCCGGTCGCGATCATCACTGCCCAGAACGCCCAGCGTCATGCCAAGCAGGTCTTGCTGCGCCGGCGGCTCTTCCGCCCCGGGGGTTGCGGCCGAAGGCACGCTTTCGGCCTCTTCGCGGCGACCGAGCGTGACCATAAGGGTCTGGCTGTCCCCATTGCGCAGGATAACCACCGGCACGGCGCGGCCAACCTCGGCATCCGCCACACGGCGGACGAGTTCGCGGGTATCCGCTACATCGGCACCGTCGAACGAAATGATGACATCGCCCGATTCAAGCCCGCCATCCTTGGCAGGCCCGTCGGGCACCTCGGTCACAAGCGCGCCCGCCGCCTTGGCCAGGCCCATCGCCTCGGCCACGTCCGGCGTCACATCCTGAATGCGAACACCCAACCAGCCGCGGCGCGTCTGACCGAATTCCTGCAATTGCGCGACGACTTTCGACACGACGTTGGACGCCATCGAGAACCCGATCCCGATCGAACCGCCATTGGGGCTGAGGATCGCCGTATTCACGCCGATAACCTCGCCATCCATGTTGAACAGGGGCCCGCCCGAGTTGCCGCGGTTGATGGCGGCATCCGTCTGGATGAAATCATCATAGGTCCCGGAAAGTTCGCGGTTCCGCGCCGAAACGATCCCGGCCGAGACGGAAAACCCCTGACCGAGCGGGTTGCCCATGGCAAGGACCCAGTCGCCCACGCGCGTGACATCGCTGTTGCCGAAACTGACATGGGGCAAGGGCGTGTCGCTTTTCACCTTCAAAAGCGCGATGTCGGTCTTTGGATCGGTTCCAACCAGTTCGGCATCGAGCGTCGCGCCCGAGAAGAATTCGATCGAGATCTCATCGGCGCCCTCGATCACATGGTTGTTCGTGACGATGTAACCGTCTTCGGAAATCACGAAGCCCGAACCAAGAGCGTTCGAGCGGCGTGGCCCCCGTTCGGAGGGACCATCGGGAAGGCCAAAGTCCTTGAAGAAATCCTCGAACGGAGAGCCTTTGGGAACGATGGGTCCGCCGTCGGCCGGCGCCGCGATGACGGTTGTTGTCGTGATATTGACCACGGCCGGGCTGACCATCTGGGCCAGATCGGCGAAGCTGTCAGGCGCGCCGCTCGCACCAGCCTGCTCGGTCTGCGCGACGTTCAGCGCCAAGCCCAGCATTGCGGCCGAGATCCAGCCAAAGGCTTGCATCCGCCAGCTCGGCGCCTTGCGCCCGGTCATGACTTCCGCTTTCACCGTTCATATCCTTCCTGTTCGCATCCCATCGGGACCTGTTTTGGCAAGGCCCGCGAAAAAGGGCCGATCCTTGTTTATCATTCCGTCTCGGCGATGTGGGTACAACGCAAAGACGTGCATTCCGTCTCAACTTGACGTGAACACCCCCGGCACCAGGGACGAAGCCTCCGCGTCAAGCCCTCAGCCCTCCGGCAAGCCACACAAGCGCAAGCCCGAGCGCAAGCGCCGCCAGCCCGAGGTTGCGCCGTGTCTCGACAGGCATCTGGCGGATCAGTTCCAGCAGGTCATCAATGCGCGAAGGGGCCAGCGCAAGCACCAGCCCCTCCAGTGACAGCACCAGTCCGACAGCCAGCAGGATCAGCGCCAATGCCCCCATCGCTACCGCTTTTCCGGAGACTTGAGATAGTCAAAGAATTCGCTGTCCGGCGCCATGACCATCGTCGAATTCCCCGCAAGCAAGCCGGCCCGGTAGGCGGCGAGCGAACGGTAGAAATCGAAGAATTCCGGGTCGGCCCCGTAGGCTTGCGCGAAGATGGCGTTACGCCGCGCATCGGCTTCGCCTCGGATGATCTCGGCCTGACGCTGGGCGTCGGAGACCAGTTCAACCTTGGTGCGGTCGGCCTGGGCGCGCACCCGCTGCGCCGCTTCGTTACCGCGCGCGACTTCATCGGCGGCTTCGCGTTCACGCTCGGCCCGCATCCGGGCAAAGGTGGCATCGAGGTTTTGTTCCGGCAGGTCGGTGCGTTTGATGCGCACGTCGATGATCTCGACACCGAGCGAGTTCGCTTCGCTGCGCGATGCGTCGCGGATACGCGCGGCCAGCGCCGCACGGTCTGCCGAAAGGATCTCGGACGAGGTAACCGAACCAAGAACCTCGCGCGTCTGGGCGCGCAGGATGGTGTCGATGCGGTTTTCCGCAAGCGCGACACCCGATGCGCCCACCGCCTGCCTGAAGCGTGTCACATCGCTGATCCGGTAGCGCGCGAAGGCGTCAACCACCAACCGGCGGTCGTCCAGCGGGGTCACTTCCAGAGGGTCGACATCCAGCCCGAGGATACGGTCGTCATAGGTCACGACTTCCTGAATGATCGGCAGCTTGAAATAAAGTCCCGGCTCCTCTCGAACGGCCTTGATCTGGCCGAATTGAAGAACCAGCGCCTTTTCGCGTTCATCGACAATGAAGATCGACGACAGCGCAGCTGCAATGATGATGACGGTGGCGGGCAGAAGTAATGCGGCACGGTTCATCAGTTGGTACCTCCGGTCGCCGGTTTCTTGCCCAGTTCATTCAGTGGCAGATAGGGAACAACGCCCTGACCACCCTGGCTTTCATCGATGATTACCTTGTCGACGCGCCCCATGACCTCTTCCATGGTTTCAAGATAGAGCCGCTTGCGCGTGACGTCGGGGGCCTTCGCATATTCCCCCAGCACCGCCGAGAAGCGGCTGGCTTCACCCTCTGCCTGGTTCACCACCTGGGCGCGATACCCTTCGGCTTCTTCCAGAAGCTGCGCGGCCTGACCGCGCGCGCCTGCCAGCACCGTGTTTGCATAGGCATCCGCCTCTTTCTGCAAACGGTCGCGCTGCTGTTCGGCGGATTGCACGTTCTTGAAGGCATCGATGACCTCGCGCGGCGGGTCGGCGCGGTCAAAGTTGACGCGAACGATGTTCAGCCCTGAATCGTAGCTGTTGAGCGTTGACTGGATAAGATCCTTCAGACGTTCGGCAATGATCCCCCGGTCGCGGTTCAGGATCGGAGCGAGTTGGGACTGCGCGATGATTTCGCGCATCGCGGATTCCGCGACGGCGTTGATCGTCAGTTCAGGATCGCGCAGATTGAAAAGGTATTCCTGCGGATCATTGATGTTCCAGACGACCTGAAAGTCGATGTCGACGATGTTTTCATCGCCGGTCAGCATCAACCCGCTGTCGGAATTGCTGCCGCCCACGCCGATATTTTCGATCCGTTCCGGGGTCACCGCGATGACATTGGCGGTCACAAAGGGCCAAGGCGCAAAATTGAGGCCCGGCTGCCCGATCTGGGAAAACTTGCCAAGGAAGAGCTCGACCGACTGTTCTTCCGGTTTCACCGTGTAGAAACTGGCGAACATCCAGACCGCAGCAGCGGCCAGCGCGCCAAGCCCCAGCGTCCCTCGCGTCATGAGCGGGCCGGGAAGCCCTCCGCCGCCGCCGCCGCCGTTCGAGGGCCCGCGCGGCCCGCCGCCCCGTCCGCCCATCAGCACCTTGAGCTGTTCGGCGCCCTTCTTCATGATCTCGTCTATCTCGGGGACAGAGCCACCCTGCCCCGGACGCCGACCGCCGCGGCCACCGGGCCGATCGTCATCGTCGCCACCAGATCCGCCACCGCCCCAGGGACCTCCGCTTCCAGCCATCAGGTCGTATCCCTCTTCTTGCTTTTCAAAACCAAATCCTACCCGAACTGGGTACCCAGCCCGGAATTTCAAGCCGTCCGGACCGGCTTTCGCAAAGTTACCAGTTCTTCGGCCATTACGGGATGAACCGCAACCGTCCGATCGAAATCTTCCTTCGTCGCACCCATCTTGATTGCGATGGCCGCCAATTGAATCATCTCGCCAGCGCCCGGAGCGACGATATGGCAACCCAGAACCTTGCGGGTATCGGCGCAAACGATCAGCTTCATCAGAACCCTGTCCGCGCGGCCGGCAAAGGCCGACTGCATCGGGCGGAACGCGGTTGCATAGATCTCGATCGGCCCCTTGTCGCGGGCCTCTTCCTCGGTCAGGCCAACGGTGCCGAACTCGGGTTGGGTGAAGACGGCGCTTGGGACAAGCGCATGATCGGCCTTTACGGACTTCCCGCCAAAGACCGTGTCGGCGAAGGCGTGCCCTTCGCGAATGGCAATGGGTGTAAGGTTGATCCGATCCGTCACATCGCCCACGGCAAAGATCGACGGCACGGCCGTCTGCGACCACTCATCAACCATGATCTCACCCCGGCGGCCAAGCTTGACCCCCAGTTCCTCAAGCCCGAGCCCGTCGCTGTTCGGAAGCCGGCCCGTGGCATAGACAACCGCCTCGAAGATGCCTTCGCGCCCGTCCGTCGATGAAACCCGCGTGCCCCCTTCGACCTTCTCCATTTCCATCACATCGGTGCCGACATGCAGGTTGACGCCACTTTCGCGCATAAGCTCGGCAATATGGCCGCGCGCCTCGCCATCAAAGCCCCGCAGGATCTGTTCCCCGCGGTAATACTGGGTGACGTTTACGCCCAATCCATTGAGAATACAGGCGAACTCACAAGATATGAACCCGCCGCCGACAATCAGGACCGACTTCGGCAATGTCTCCAGCTTGAAGATGTCGTTCGATGTCATCACCCCGGCGGCTTCAGCTTTCGGCGGCAAATAGGGGCGCCCGCCGGTCGCGATCAGGATGTGCTTGGCGCTTACCGTGTCGCCGTTGGCCAGCCGGACGGTATGGGCATCCTTCAGCGTTGCGCGGCAGTCATAGACATCGACCTTGGCGCCCGCCAATCCCGCGCGGTAGACGCCTTCCAGCCGGTCGATTTCGGCATCGAGGCGCTTGCGGAACCGCCCCCAGTCAAACCCCTCTGCCATGACATTCCAGCCATAGGCCCGCGCATCTTCCATGGCCGGGGCATAGGTTGAGGCAAAAACCATGATCTTCTTGGGGACACAGCCGCGGATCACGCAGGTGCCCCCCATCCGATATTCCTCGGCCACGGCGACCTTTGCACCGTGTTCGCCCGCCGCGATCCGCGCTGCCCGCACGCCGCCCGAGCCACCGCCAATGACGAAAAGATCGTAGTCGAATTTCATTGCTGTTCCGTTTGTTGCCGCGGTCAATCGGTGAGATCGGCAAAGAGGTTTTCGGGTTCGGCGAAATCATAACGGTCGTGCTCGACTTCACCGGTATAGATATCGCGCGTGGTAACCCGGCCATCGCCGTGACCCACGATTACACGGTCACAGATATCTATGAACAGCCCGTTTTCAACCACGCCCGGTACCTGATTGAGCACGAGCGCCATTTGTCGCGGGTTCCCGATCCGACCCAGATGCAGATCAAGGATGCGGTTCCCCTGCTCTGTCACCAGTGGCGCGGATCCGTTCATCCGCAGCGTCACCTCGCGGCCCAGAACGTCGAGCGATACCAGCATTTCCTCGATCAGCGCTTTGGTTGTCTGCCATCCGAAAGGAATAACTTCGACAGGCAGCGGAAACGCCCCGAGATGGGCCACTTCCTTGGCCGCATCCGCGATCACGATCATCCGGTCCGAAGCGGTGGCCACGATCTTTTCATGCAAGAGCGCAGCGCCGCCCCCCTTGATCAGGTTAAGCTCGCCGTCGAATTCATCCGTCCCGTCGATCGTAAGGTCAAGCCAGCGCGCCTCGTCAAGCGACACCACCTCGATCCTTTCCTCCCGGGCCAGTTGGGCAGTCCGCGCGGATGTGGCGACGCCCTTGATCCGCAGCCGTTCTTCCCGCACCCGCTGGCCAAGAATGCGCACCATCCATGCCGCCGTCGATCCGGTTCCAAGGCCCACCCGCATCCCATTCTCGACGAATTCGACAGCGCGTTTGGCGGCGACGAATTTCGCCTTGTCGACGGGGGAGAGCTCGGCAGGCATCATCTTGCTCCGTTTCGATACTGGTCCGGTTATAGGCAAGCCTTTTGCCCAGCGCGAGCGCTAATCTCCCTTCGCGCCCCGACGATGACGGCGTGCGCCACGCAGACAGGCTGCGACGGACCCTGCCCGGCAGCCCGGGCGGCATCGTCTTGCAGGATGTCGCATTCGGCTGCGCCCATCACGCGGCTTGCCCCCATAACTGCGCAAGAAGGAGTGTCGCCAATGTATGTTCTGCATTATGCGCCTGACAATGCCTCGCTGATCGTCAGGCTCGCACTGGAAGAACTGGGCCAACCATACCGAACCGAACTTGTCGACCGAAGCATCCGCGCTCAGGACGGTCCGGCCTACCGGCGACTGAACCCGAGCGGTCTGATCCCCGCGCTTGAAACGCCCGAAGGGCCGATGGCCGAGACCGGCGCCATACTTCTATGGCTTTGCGAACGCCACGGCGGATTGGCCCCTGCGCACGGGGACGCGGCGCGCGGGCCATTCCTGCAATGGCTCTTTTTCACTTCCAATACCTTGCATGCCGATCTCAGGCTGCACTTCTACCCCGATCGACATGCCGGATCGCAACACGCCATCCCTGACTTTGCCCGGACGACCCGTTCGCGCATCCAGCGACACCTGATGCTCCTCGAAGCCATGGCCCTTGGGCGCCCGGTCTGGTTCTCGCCCGACCGACCCTCGGCACTCACCTTCTATGTCGCCTGCCTCCTGCGCTGGCTGGCGCTCTATCCGGAAGGCGACGCGGGCTGGTTCGACCTGTCCGCCTACCCTGCCCTTCACGCGGTGGCCGCCGCAACCGAAGCCCTGCCCGCCGCTCGCCGGGCCGCCCTTGCGGAAGGGCTTGGAGAGACGATATTTACCCAGCCAAACCCTTGCTGCCCCCCCGAGGGCAGCCCGACCTGAAAGGCGGCACATGTTTCTCTCTGTCTTTGACATGTTCAAAGTGGGTGTCGGCCCCTCGTCGTCGCACACGATGGGCCCGATGGTTGCCGGCGCGCGCTTTCTCGATGCGCTTCGCGCCTCACCCTTTCACGCCCACGGCTTGCGCGCCTCGCTCCATGGCTCGCTCGCCTTTACCGGCAAGGGCCACGCGACCGACCGCGCGACCATCCTCGGATTGGCGGGCTTCGTGCCGGAGAGTTACGATCACGCAAAGGCCGAGGCCGCACTGGCCGATATCGCCAGGACCGGAACCATAACGCCCCAGGGTCTGCCGACATTGCGTTTTCGCCCGGATACGGATCTTGTCTTTGACTATGGCCCGTCGCTTCCCGGACATGCCAACGGCATGATCCTGATGGCCACCGATGCCCAGGGCGACGTGATCCTGCAGGAAACCTACTATTCCATCGGGGGCGGGTTCATCCTGACCGAAGCCGAACACCGGGATGCCGGCAAGACCGCCGCCAAACCCTCTGGCTGCCCCTATCCGTTCCAGTCCGCGACCGAGATGCTGGCCATGGCGGCGGCCTCCGGCAAGTCCATCGCCGAAATGAAACGTGCCAACGAACTGTCGTTCCGCAACCGCCGCGAGCTCGATGACGGGCTCGCCCGCCTCTGGCAGGTGATGAACGATTGTATCGAACGCGGTCTGGCTACGGACGGTATCCTGCCCGGCGGGCTGAAGGTCCGACGCCGCGCAAAGGGCATTCACGATGCGCTCATGGCCGAACGCGGGCTCAATCTTACCGCGCCCCATGTGATCAACGACTGGATGAGCGTTTACGCGATGGCGGTAAACGAGGAAAACGCCGCGGGCGGGCAGGTGGTGACGGCACCGACCAACGGCGCGGCCGGTGTCCTTCCTGCCGTGATCCGTTACTGGCTGGACCATGTCCCCGGAGCGAACCCGGCGAAAATTGGCGATTTCCTGCTGACCGGTGCAGCGATCGGCGGGCTTTGCAAGCACAACGCCTCGATCTCGGGTGCGGAATCCGGCTGCCAGGCCGAGGTCGGCTCCGCCGCCGCCATGGCTGCGGCCGGTCTGTGCGCCGTGATGGGCGGCAGCCCCGAACAGGTCGAAAACGCCGCTGAAATCGCGCTTGAACATCACCTTGGCATGACCTGCGACCCGGTCAAGGGCCTCGTGCAGGTCCCGTGTATCGAACGTAACGGGCTTGGGGCGATCAAGGCGGTCTCCGCCGCCTCGCTTGCGCTGCGCGGCGACGGCAAGCATTTCGTCCCGCTCGATGCGGCGATCGAGACGATGCGCCAGACCGGCCAGGACATGCACGAGAAATACAAGGAAACCTCCCTCGGCGGGCTCGCCGTCAACGTCCCGAACTGCTGAGCACGTATTCTTGGCCGACATACTTGGCCGACATACTTGGAACGAACCCGAGCTGCTCCGGCCTGCCGGAGCAGCGAGAGATGACCTGGCCCGGAACGGGCCGCAATTTGAAAACCCTGTCGTGACCGCGCCCGATCTGCACTGGACGCCGCGGCCCTGAGAAGCTGGCGGAACAACCATGAACCCGAATGACCGCATTCTGACCGGCGTTGCGCTGATGATCGCCTTTTGCGTTCTCGCGCCACTGATCGATGTTTCCTCGAAACTTGCGGCGCAGGCAGTTCCGGTCGGCGTCATCGTCCTGGGACGCGGCATCGTTCAGGCCGCATTGATGCTGCCCGTCGTGCTTATCCTGCACGAGTCGCTGCGTCTTTCGCGGCGCAATCTATGGCTCACATCGCTTCGCGCCCTTTTTCTCGTCTCGTCCACCTATTGCTTCGTTGCGGCTGTCCGGGTGATGCCGATCGCGGATGCGCTTGCCATTGCCTTTGTCGAACCCTTCGTAATCCTGCTTATCGGGCGGCTGGTCTTTTCCGAACAGGTCGGACCCCGCCGCCTTGCCGCTTGCGCCGTCGGATTCGCAGGCTCGCTTCTGGTCATCCAGCCGGCATTTGCATCTTTCGGGGCAGTGGCGCTCTTCCCTCTGGGAACCGCGCTTTCCTTCGCGCTCTACATCCTCGTCACCCGCCATCTGTCGCGCGAGGTTCACCCGGTCACGATGCAATTCCACACAGCCTTCATCGCCGCAATCCTCTGCCTTCCGTTTCTGGCCCTGGGGACGGCGCTCGGCGAACCGTCACTGACTTTCGCGGCACCCGAAGGCATTTACTGGCTTTGGTGTTTCTGCGTCGGGCTTGCCTCGGCCGTCAGTCATATGGCCATGACCTATGCGCTGAAATTCGCCCCCTCCTCGACGCTTGCCCCTCTCCACTACCTCGAGATCGTCACCGCTGCGGCCCTTGGCTATGCGGTCTTCGGGAATTTCCCGAACGCGCTGACATGGGCGGGCATCGCCGTGATCGTATCCTCCGGGCTTTTTGTCATCCACCGCGAACGACAGCTTGCCCGTGAGGCACGGCTGGTCACTTCTGCGCCCTTGTCACCGCATCTGCCGCCCGAGTGATTTCCTCGCGGGGAAGGATGATCAGCATCCCGTCCGCATCGAAGTCCAGCTCGACCCGCCCAAGGGCTTCGTTCGACGTTCCGATCACCCCCGAGGGCGCAAAGGCGATGTCGCCGATCGGCCAGCGCAGCCCGTGGCTGCGCCCGCTGACCCTGTCCATCGGAAACAGCGACACACGCGTTCCGGGCGCAAGGTCAAGCATGACGCGACGCGGCGCGGGGAAAACCACATCGTCGCCGCCGAGGATCAGGCAGGGCCGCGTCCGGTGGCGGATCAGGGCGTTCAGCACTGCCATGGCGTGATCGGCACGCGGGCCCGAAAAGCCCACGGCAACGATCAAAGGGGCCTCGATGCGCAAAAGGCATTTCTCGAAATCCGTGCTGTCCTGTTCGGCTATCCTGTGGAACCGGTCCCCGGGAATGGCCGCTTTCGCCACCGCCGATACCGAATCGAGGTCGCCGATCACGGCCCGCACATCCATTCCCGCCGCCGCAGCCATATTCGCGCCACCATCGGCGGCTACAACCTCGGGCGCCAACGCCAGCGCGGTCGCAAGATCCTCATCCGTGATCCTGCCCCCGCCAAGCAACGTAACTGGTGAAGATGTTTGAACAATAGCGGCCAACATACCGGCTTTGATGACGAATAAGGCAGGAAAACACAATCTCGGCCCGAAAAAATCCTTCAATTTACCTGTTTTTATCCACGCTAGCGCACCAGTTTGTTGTGGAACCTGCGATAACAGGCAATGACAGAAAGCGAGCGACCCATGGTCAGTGCGAGTAAGATCCTCACGGTGTCCTACGGCACATTCTCCTGCACGTTGGAGGGATTCGATGAACCCTTCTCGACGATGAAGGCGATTGCCGAATACTTCCGTGACCTCGCGGCGGATGATCGCTACTTCGGGGCAGAGCCGCCGACGCCTGACGCGGAAATGCTTCACCGCATCGCCGAGCGTGAAATCCAGCGCCGCGTGGAAGCCAAGATCAATGATAACGGCGTCGTCCTGCGCCAGACTGAAAGTACGCCCGCGGACAGCACCGAAGCGGCACCTGCGATCGTGGCACCCGTTGCCACGGAAACGCCAGTTGTCAAAGAACCGGCGGCCAGGCGCCCCGCCCCTGTCGTCGCCCCCCGTGCCGAACCGGCGGTGGAAAAGATTGCCGCAGAGCCTGCCGTGGCTGAACCTGCCGAAGCTACCGCTGATGACAGTGCCGCCCCGGATTCGATCTCGGCCAAGCTTGAGCGTATTCGCGCCGTCGTTGCACGCTCGCACAGCTCTTCGGAAGCGGTCGATTTCGATTCCCTCGATGGCGATGCCGCAACGGCATTTTCTTCGCAAGGCGCGGCCGCCGATGGCGATTTCGGCTTCGATCTGGATCTGGGCGACGAACTGCCCGTGGAAAGCCAGAGCGAGCAAGCCTCTGAGGCGGAATTCGACGCGCAATCGGATGACGAGCCGGAGGCGGAAGCCAGCGCCGATGTGGACCAGACCGAGGATCGCGGTGACGCGATGCCAGAGGACAAGCCCGTCGACGTCGCGGCCGAAGCCGTGACGGCCGAGGTCGCCTCCGACGACGCGGACATGCAGGTGGAGCCGGAGGAAGAAACCGTCGCCGAGATCGACGCAGTTGAACCCGAGGAGGTTTCACAATCCTTCGAAGCGCTGCCGGAACCTGTTGCCGAAACCGTGGATGTCGCCGGCATCCCTGAAGATATCGACGCCACCGCCCTTGAGGCGGACAGCAGTGCCGACGATGACCAAAGCGCCGATATGGCAGACCATGACGGTTTCGACGACGTCGCGATGGACAGCGAAGCATTCGCGATGGCCGACGACAGTGCAACCCGGGCACCGGACGCAATCAACCTTGAGGCAAGCGCCGATGATGCGGCGGATGTCGAAGAGGACATTGACGCGACCGTTGAAGGTGACGGGATCGATATCGCCGCGCTGGTCGCGGAATCTCTGGCCGGTGGCGTCGAGCCGATCGACACGTTCGAAGCCGATGAGCCCGAAGCGGATGACGACGCCACGCTGAAGGCGCTGGCCGCGATCCCCGGCGTCCGCATCACGCAGATCACCGAGACCGGTGAAGAAGATATTTCCGCAGCCGAAAATGACGATGCCGCGGAAACCGAAGTGGCAGACATCGACACCGCCGAGGGCGATGATATCGACGAAACGTTGCCCGCGCTCGACTTGTCCGCTTACCGGGTTGAAGACGACAACGAAATTGCCGCCGGGCCAGAGGCCGAGCCGGCCGAAGCGGTTGCGGAAGCCGAGACCAGACCCGGCTTTTTTGAACGCGCCCGCGCGCGTGTGATCAAGGTCCGCAGGGACGGCGCGGCGGCCGACCCGCACGCTGCAAGCGCAGGCGCTGTTGATGATCATGAGGACGAACACCCGGTTTCTGCCTCCGACGTCGAGGACCAGGACGAAATCGACTATGTCGAGGAGCCGGTCGCCGACGAAGTCTTGGCGGAAGCCGATGCGGACATCGACGCCGAGGACGAGACCGAAACATCGGACGACATGGCGGCCGAGGACGACAGTGTATTCGCCGCCATCGAAGAATATGCCGATGACGAAGGCGACGACGACGCACCGGCGGCCGAGGACGAAGAGGATGCTCAACTTTTGAAGGGTATCAGCTCGGCCCTGGGGCAAAGCGGTCTTGACGACGATGCCGAACAGGAACTGCTGCGCGAGCTGAGCGAAGTGGCCCGCGAATCCCGTCGCGACACACATGAGGGCCGCGCGATCCTTGAAAAGACGACGGGCGACGGAGAAGCCTCGGTCGAACGGCTGATGGAGGAAGCAAAATCCAAGCTGGAAGGGGACGAGACCCGTCGCCGCTTCTCGGCGATCGCGCATCTGAAAGCTGCGGTGGCGGCGACCGTTGCGGACCGCAAGCTGCGCACCGGCGACGAAGGCACCGCTCAGGCCCAGAACGCCGAAGATGAAACCGAGCGCTACCGCGCCGACCTGTCAAAGGCCGTGCGCCCGCGCCGGCCGGCTGCGGAAGCCCCGGCCACCACGCGCCGCCCGACGCTGGATGCACGCGCTGCCCCGCTTGTCCTGGTGTCCGAGCAGCGGATTGACGACGGCGAGGAAGCACTCCGCTCGGCCGTGGCAATCCGGCCGCGCCGGATTCGCAACGCGATCCTCGACTCCGATGTTGTCGAGGATGATACCGACACTCTGGTCGAACCGATTTCGCCTGAGGACGCGCACAGCTTCGCGGAATTTGCTGAACGCCTTGGCGCATCGACCTTGCCCGAGCTTCTGGAAGCCGCCGGCGCCTACACGCAGACCGTCGAGGGCCAGCCGCATTTCTCGCGCCCGCAGATCCTGCGTCGCGCGCTCAATGCCGCCGATGACGAGGATTACAGCCGCGAAGACGGGCTGAGATCCTTTGGGATGCTGTTGCGTCAGGGCAAGATCCAGAAGATCAGCCGGGGTCAGTTCATGATCACGGAAACGTCGAAGTTCATGTCGGAAGCCCGTCGCGCTTCGCGGTAAGGCGAAACATCCGATTAACTGACCGGAGCGGCCCTAGGGTCGCTCCGATTTGTTTTCGGCGTCCGGATCCGCCTTGCCGATACCGCGAAACATCGCCCGGAAGGGCAGTATCCAGGCGATGCCAAGAACCAGATACACCGCCACCTCGACCAGGATCGGTTGACGTCCGAAACGGGCATCAAGCCAGTTCATCAGCGTGACAACGACCACGAGGTAGACAGGCAGCCCGACCAGAAGGATCAGCAACGACATCCGGCGGCGGGTTTGATAACTGGGCATCAGTCGGCGAAAGGATCAGTGACAAGGATGGTATCGTCGCGTTCGGGGCTGGTCGAGAGCATGGCCACCGGGCAGCCGATCAGCTCCTCGACCCGGCGCACATACTTGATTGCCGCGCCAGGCAGGTCGGCCCAGCTGCGCGCCCCCTCGGTCGATTCCTGCCAGCCCTCGATTTCCTCGTAGACCGGCTTGCAGCGCACCTGCTGATCCGCTGCCGTTGGCAGGTAATCGAGCACGGCGCCGTCGAGTTCATAGCCGGTGCAGATCCGGATCCTGTCGAACCCGTCGAGCACGTCGAGCTTGGTCAGGGCGATCCCGTTGATGCCGGAAATGGCGCAGGTCTGGCGAACGAGTACCGCATCGAACCAGCCGCAGCGGCGTTTTCGCCCGGTTACGGTGCCGAACTCGCGCCCGCGCGTCCCCAGCCGGTCACCGTCCGCGTCAAAAAGTTCGGTCGGAAACGGTCCCTCGCCCACACGGGTCGTATAGGCCTTGACGATGCCAAGGACGAAATCGATCGCATTCGGACCAAGGCCGACCCCAGTCGCCGCCTGCCCCGCGATCACGTTCGACGAGGTGACAAACGGGTAGGTCCCGAAATCGATATCGAGGAGCGATCCCTGGGCACCTTCGAAAAGGATGCGCTTGCCGGACCTGCGGGCCTCGTTCATCACCTTCCAGACCGGGGCGGCGTAGGGAAGGATCTGCGGCGCTATGGCGCGCAAGTCGTCCAGAAGCGCGTCACGGTCGATCGGGCCAAGGCCAAGGCCAGCGCGCAGCGCATTGTGATGCACAAGCGCCCGGTCGACACGCAGTTCAAGCGTCGCATCATCGGCCAGATCGGCAACCCGGATCACCCGGCGGCCGACCTTGTCTTCATAGGCCGGTCCGATCCCGCGCCCGGTGGTCCCGATCTTGGCGACCGAATTCTGGTTTTCGCGCGCACGGTCAAGTTCGCCATGGAACGGCAGGATCAGGGGCGTATTCTCGGCGATCATCAGCACGTCGGGGCTGATCTCGACGCCCAGATCACGGATCGCGGCGATTTCCTTGACCAGATGCCAGGGGTCAAGAACAACACCGTTGCCGATGACCGAAAGCTTGCCGCCCCGCACGACACCCGAAGGCAGGGCGTTCAGCTTGTAGACCTTGCCGTCGATTACCAGAGTATGCCCGGCGTTATGGCCGCCCTGAAAGCGGGCGATGACGTCGGCGCGCTCGGAAAGCCAGTCGACAATCTTGCCTTTGCCCTCGTCGCCCCACTGCGCACCAACAACTACGACATTGGCCATTCTACATGCTCCTGTTCCCGGCAAACGGGCCCCGTATAGCCGGGCTGGGCGACGGGTGAAACCGTCAATTTCACGGGCGCTGGATGCTGCGCAGATATTCCGCCAGTGCGATGAGTTTCGCGGGGGTGGGCGTCGGATGTCCGTCGCCCGCGTCGAAGACCGCCAGCGGCCCTTCCTGAAGCGCGATTCCCAGTTCCGGCATCATCGAAGTACGGTCATTCCGGCGCGAATAGCCGTCGATTGCAGACATCACACGCACCATCGGGAACGTGCCGCCGTTGCGCGCGGCAATACCGGTAAGATCGGCCGGCCTTTTGCCCAGCCCGCCGGCCGCGGGCCCATCACCTTTCCCTTGCGGGCCGTGGCAGGATACGCAGTAGGTTTCAAAAAGCGCGCGCCCCGAACCCTGCCGTTCCGGCGCGCAAGCCATCGGCAGGAACCCGAGCGTTACGGGAAGCGCAAGCACTGTTGCGCGGAAAAGGAAGTTTCCGGAAATTCTTCGACTCCTTCGGCGATCGATCTTCACTTTATCTTTGATCGGCCAAACCCGTCATTGATGCATATCAATCGCGCGCCGCCAGCGCCCGCGCCTGCGCCCAAAGCGCGTCCGGCACGTCCACCGTGGAGATGCCCTGCAACCGGGCGCCGGGAATCCGTGCCCCCTCGTCAGCCGCGACGGCCCGGGCCACACGGGCCAAGCGGTCTGCGAAATCCGGCGAAAGCGACGGATCGATCAGAAGGTAGTACTGGCCAAGGTCATGAGGCGGGCCTTCGGGTGCCTTGAGGGGTTTGACGTCCAGCGAGTTGACGCCCCCGGTCATTCCGGCGGCCAGAAGCTCGACCATCAAGCCGAAACCCCAGCCCTTGTGCCCTCCGGCCGAAACCAGTGCCCCGGCAAGTGCGGCCTCGGGGTCGGTTGTCGGATTGCCCTGCGCATCGACCGCCCAACCCAAGGGGATCGGCTGGCCTGCCGCCTTGGCCATGGTGATCTTGCCCAGCGCCACGGCAGAGGTCGAAAAATCGAACTGCATCGCCACACCGCCCTTCCCGTCGGGGACCGAAAAGGCGATCGGATTGGTACCGATGATCCGTTTGGCGCCACCGGGCGCGGCAACGATGGGCGAGGCATTGGTAAATCCGATCCCGATCATTCCGGCAAGCGCGATCTGTTCGGTGAAATAGCCAAGCGAGGTGCAGGTATGCGCATGGCCGATGGCAAGCGATGCGGTGCCGCAATCGCGTGCCGCTTCCAGGGCCACGGGCAGTGCGGCGGCGAAGGCCACCTGCGCAAAGCCAAAGCCCGCATCGACGCGCACCGATCCCGGTCGCGGGCGGGTGGTCCGCGGTGCCACGTCACCGCGCACACGGCCGCTCAGCAGTTGCTGACAATAGCTCTCCAGATAGTACAGTCCGCAGATCACATTTCCCGTGGCTTCCGCCCGCCCGATCGCCTGCGCGACCCGTTCGGCGGCGGTGTCATTCGCGCCGTGACGTGCCAGCGCTTCGCGCGATGTCGCGACGATATGGTCGATGTCTACCTTTGGCACGGGCTTGCCTCCGTCCGGGTGGGTTGTTCAGCGAATCGTTCCGCCTTCAAGCCTGACCACACGATCCATTCTGGCAGCCAGGTCGAGGTTGTGTGTTGCTATCAACGCCGCCATCCCGGTGTCGCGAACAAGCCCCATGAGGATGTCGAAGACCTGATCGGCCGTTGCCGGATCGAGGTTGCCCGTCGGTTCGTCCGCAAGCAGAAGTTTCGGCCCGTTGGCAAGCGCGCGGCAGAAGGCTACGCGCTGTTGTTCGCCGCCCGAAAGTGCCGCCGGACGATGCTGGGCGCGCGCGCCCACGCCCGCACGCTCCAGCAGGTCCCGTGCCCGCGCATCGGCGGCCCCGCGACCTACGCCATTGGCAAGTTGCGGCAGGACAATGTTTTCCTGCGCGGTGAATTCGGGCAGAAGGTGATGAAACTGGTAGACGAAACCGATCTGTTCGCGCCGGGCGGCCGTGCGGTCGCTGTCCGGCATCCCGGCCATATCGCGCCCGGCGATGATGACCGATCCTGAATCCGGCGTATCGAGCAGCCCGGCGATATGCAGCAGCGTCGACTTGCCGGCCCCTGATGGCGCGACGAGTGCAACCGCTTCACCCCGCCCAACGACCACGTCCAGTCCCGACAGGACCACGATTTCCCCCGGCAGTCCCCGCAGATACGACTTCGAGACATCGCGAAGCTGAAGCACGGTGTCACTCATAGCGCAGCGCCTCGACCGGGTTCATCCGTGCCGCGCGACGGGCGGGGAACAGCGTGACGCAAAACGAAAGAAGGAGAGACAGTCCGACAGCACGCCCGACATCCCATGCCCGCAACTCGGCCGGAAGACGGTAGATGCCGCGGATCGAGGGATCCCACGCGCCACCACCCGAGACATAGTTGATGGCCGACATGATCGCGTCGATGTTCCACGCCAGAAGGCAGCCGAGCAAAAGCCCGCAAAGTGTGCCGACGACACCGGTAAAAGCCCCGCAAAGAAAGAAGATGCGCATCACCGACCCTTCGGTAAGGCCCATCGTCCGCAGGATGCCGATGTCGCGGCCCTTGTTCTTGACCAGCATGATCAGGCCCGAAACGATGTTCAGCGTGGCAATCAGCACGATCAGCGTCAGGATGACGAACATCACGTCATCCTCGATCGCCAGCGCGTTCAGGAACGCGCCCGACCGGTCCTTCCACGTCCAGACATACCGGCCCGGTCCGGCCACCTCTTCCAGCGCGGGCACGTGGTCTTCGATCCGCTCGGGGTCTTCTACATAAAGCTCGATCTGATCTGCGGCACCTTCACGGTTGAAAAAGGCCTGCGCCTCGGCAAAGGGCATATAGATGCGGGTTCGGTCCACATCAGAGCGACCCGCGGAAAAGACATAGACCACTTCGTAGACGTTGACGCGCGGTGTGATGCCAAAGGCGGTTTTCACGCCGTTTGGCTGGATCAGCTTGACCTTGTCGCCCGGCCCGACGCCGATGAACCGTGCGATTTCCGATCCCACCGCGATGCCCTCGTCAAAGCGATCGATATCGCCCAGAGCCTCGGGCGCTCCGGCAAATGTCGGCAAGGCGGCCAGCACATCTGCCGACACTCCGAACACCTCTCCCACCGTCGATCTGTCGCCAAAGGTGATCATGGCGAAGCCCTGAACCCGGGGATTGGCGCGCAGGACGCCCGGCACGCCCTCGATCGCCGTCGTAAGGGCCTGATAATCGGACATTGTCGGGGTCTTGACCCCCCCGTCACCGACAGAGGGATAGCTGCCGATCTCGGCATGGGAATTGGCGCCCAGGATCGTGTCCACGTATTCGGCGCGAAACCCTGCCCGAACAGCCATCGTGGCGACAAGGGCCATCACGCCCAACGCGATCCCGATAAGGCTGATCCAAGTCATCACGCTGACGCCACCTTCGGCGCGGCGCGCACGCAGATACCGCCAGGCGATCAGAAATTCAAATGCGGAAAAGGGTGCGGTGCGGTTGGCCATCATGGCTCCGGTTTTCGGTGGCGGGCAACGTGGCCGTGCGGGGCGGAAAGGTCAAGGGCGGGCAGAGCTATCGCGGGGCGCGCCGCCGGAACGGCGCCGCCAGAAGCGCCAGCGCCCCGCCAATCAGGCCCCAACCCGCAACGAAGCCAATCGCGGCCGTGGTCAGGCCGGCCGTGGTCGTCGGCACCGCCGGCTGAAAATCGGACCATGTCGCGTCCAGAAGTGCGGGGTCAGCAAATCGCTGCGGCATGAAGACGCGTTCGATCGGACCTGCCGCGCGCAAAAGTGTCAGATCCGATTGCAGGTTTTCGTGCCGCGAGAACGCGTTGCGCATATCCTCCTGACGAAACCCCAGAAACTCGGTCCCGTTCATCGAGGCAAGTGCCGCTTCACGATCAAGCCCGGCCTTCTGGGCGGAAGCGTCGAAATCGGCCGTCACCGCGGTAAGGGCATCGACCTGCCCCGCAAGGCGCTGAAGATATTGCTGCGAGAATTCGGGGAATTGCGAGAGGCCGACCGCCCCTGTGACCGCGCCTGCGATGCTCAATAACCTGATCATGGATTGCCCCTTTTTACCCGGCCTGCCCGTGCCAATTGGCAGAGGAGTTTAGACCCTTTCGCGCTGTGCGAGAAGTTCCGAAACGGGTTCGCGCAGGGCCATGCCGATGGCGCGGGTAGCGGTGGCATCAAGATGCACCCCGTCGAGGGGCGACGGCGAAGCAACCGTGCCGGCATCGAACCATGGCAGGCCGTTCGTCTTTGCCACTCTGGCAACAGAGGCCGGATAGTCGCGCGACCGCGCGATCTTGGCTTCGGTGATCGCCTCGCTCTCGCTTGGAATGATGGGGGGCGGCGCAACCAGCAGGATGTCGGGCAGCCGTGCATCGACCAGCCGATACGCATGGTGACGAATGACTTCGACCACGCGGGACAGCCCGGCTTCGACCTGCCACAACGGATGATCTTCCCAGATGTCGTTGGTGCCAAGCATAACGATGATCAGGTCGAGCGGGGCATGGCTGTGCAAAAGCGCGGGCAGAACCCGCGCGCCATTCACGTCGCAGGAACTGGTCGGGCGATCAAAGGCGGTGGTGCGGCCGCGCAGGCCTTCGGCGACGATATGCACACCGGGCAGCCCTTCGGCCAGAACCGTTGGCCAGCGGTCGCGCAGGGCATGCCGCCCAAGCCCGTCCGGGCGCGATCCCCAGGTCAGGCTGTCGCCAAAGGCCAGAACCTCACTCAACGCCTCAGATACCTTGATAGATCGAGGAAATACGCTCGACGGCATCCGCTGCGCTCATCTCCTCGCTCTCGCCACTGCGGCGCGACGTCAGTTCCACCTTGCCGGACGCCAGCCCGCGCGGCCCGACGGTGATCCGCCAAGGCAGACCGATCAGGTCCATCGACGCGAATTTCGCGCCCGCGCGTTCGTCGCGGTCATCGTAAAGCGCTTCAAGCCCCCTTGCGCGAAGTGCCGCATAGATCTCTGCACAGGCCGCATCCGTTGCCGCATCACCCTGCTTGAGATTGACGATGCCCACCGGGAAAGGCGTGACCCCTTCGGGCCAGATGATGCCCTTGTCGTCATGGTTGGCCTCGATGATCGCGCCCAGAAGGCGGCTGACGCCAATCCCGTGCGAACCCATGTGGACAGGCACCCGCGCCCCGTCAGCGGTGACAACGGTGGCCCCCATCGGCTCGGAATATTTCGTACCGAAGTAGAAGATCTGGCCCACCTCGATGCCGCGCCCGACCTTGCGGTGGGCCTCGGGGACAGTCTCGAACGCGCCGGCGTCATGCGTTTCGTCGGTGCGCGCGTAAAGCGTGGTGAATTCCTCGCAGACATTCGCCACCTGATCCTTGTCGTCATAGTCGATGTCGCGCGCGCCAAGCTTCAGCGCCATTACCCGGTCATCGTAGAAGACCTCGCTCTCACCGGTTTGGGCAAGAACCAGAAATTCGTGCGTGTTGTCGCCACCGATCGGGCCAGAGGCCGCACGCATCGGAATGGCCGTCAGCCCCATGCGCTCATAGGTGCGCAGATAGCTGACCATGTGGCGGTTATAGGCATGCAGCGCGTCTTCCTTCGTCAGGTCGAAGTTGTAGCCGTCCTTCATCAGGAATTCGCGCCCCCGCATGACACCGAAGCGCGGGCGGATTTCGTCGCGGAACTTCCACTGGATATGATAGAGCGTCAGCGGCAGGTCCTTGTAGGATCCGACATGGGCACGGAAGATGTCGGTGATCATCTCCTCGTTCGTGGGCCCGTAAAGCATGTCACGCTTGTGGCGGTCGGTGATGCGCAGCATCTCTTCGCCATAGTCATCGTAACGCCCGCTCTCGCGCCAGAGGTCGGCGGGCTGGAGCGTCGGCATGAGCAGCGGAATATGCCCCGCCCGGACCTGCTCCTGATGCACGATCTCCTCGATCCGGCGCAGCACCCGGAACCCCATCGGCAACCACGAGTAAATGCCGGCGGCCTGCTGCTTGATCATGCCCGCCCGCAGCATGTAGCGATGACTGGCGATCTGCGCCTCGGCTGGGTTTTCCTTCAGAACGGGCAGGAAATATCTCGACAGGCGCATGGCGGACTCTCATGGATTGCGGTTTTCGCGTTCCTACCCCCCCGGCGCGGCGCAGGCAAGCCGGGCAAAGGTGTAACCTTGTCAGGCGGCGTCGTTCGAAATTCGCTGCGGACCGGTGACAGCCCGGACACCACCATTCATCAGATCTTCAACGAAGAACGCCGCGAACTGGGCGCGTCCTGAAAGACCCGACTTGGAATAGATCGCCGTCATCTGCGCCCTGACAGTTCCCTGGGCGGCGTTGCGCAGCTCCGCGATCTCGGCGATGTCAAAACCCTTCAGGGCCAGCAACCCGACATCGCGCTCTGCCGGGGTCAGTCGCCATGCTTCGAACTGTCTGTCGATCACTTCGGCCAATGCCCCGGAGGCGGTGGCAAGGGCGGTTTCCTGGCTTGCGATCAGCCGGTGGCTTTGACGCAGTTCGCTGACACCGAAAAGGGACCCGCCGACAAGACCAATCGCGATGATCGCTTCGATCACGGTGTGAATGTCAACGACCGATCCCGAAAGATCGGCGGTGGCGTCCAGGACAAAGAACGCCGCCGCGAAGGCCTGAACCGCGACAAAGGCAACGAGGGCGGCCTTGCGCCGCCGCCGTTCGCTTTCAACTGTCGGCCCCGGGGGCATCGCGGCCCTTTCGAAATGGCTGCTGTCTGTTTCCCGCGACCATAGGCCTGATCAGATTGCGCCGCAACGCGACACTTTCTGCCAACACACCCCCGACATGAAGCACGGCAAGGATAAGCAGCAGGTTTCCGCCGGTCTCATGGACCAGCCCGACAAGGTGCCGTTCACCACGCGAAAGTGCCTGTTCTTCGTCCGACGCCGAATTCGCCGCGATGGCCGCCCAATCGCCGGCGGCGACGGCGGCGTTCTGCCGTGCCACTTCCATCGGTGTCGCGCCACCGGTCAGGATCAGGCCACTCAGGATCACCGCCGCAAGGGTCGACCAGAGCGCGTAGATCATCATGGCGCCGGCCGGGTTATGCGACGGATATTCGCTTGGCTTGCCGCGCAAAAGCTCGGCCATATGCACAATGGCGGCGCGCGGACGTGGCGGGAAGGACGCAAACCGCGCCTCATGCGGTCCGAGAATGCCCCAGATCAGGCGGATCGCGAGGGCGATCATCCCGAGCCACCCCAACCACACGTGGACCGGGCTGCCGCCATCGGTGATGATCGCATTGGCGATCACCACTGTGGCGACCGCCCAATGACTGATGCGGACCACCCCGTCCCAAAGGACGGGGGGATCGCCAGCGACCGGACGTGCCATGTCAGTCGTTGTTCTTGAGATCGACGACGGCACCGGTCTTGGGGTCGAGATAGATTTCCCAGTGTTTGCCGGTTGCGACTTCGACACATTTCGCTTCGATCTTTCCGTCTTCCGCCTCGAACCGGTCGACCGTGCATCCGGCCTTTTCAAGTGCGGCCTTGGCGGTATCGGGAGTGGTCCCGACGATATCTCCGACTGAGGGCATTGCCAAAGCAGCCATCGGCAGGGCGGCGAGGGCTGCGGCGGCGAGAATGGAGCGGATCATTGAGTTTCCTTTCGATTTGAATTTGCGCCCGGGGCGTGGCCGGTTCCGGGCGTGGTTACCAGGTCGGGTGACTTGGCTGTCCTGCAGTAAGGGCGCGGCGAAAGCGCCGTCGATGCGTCAGGCGCTTATTCGCGTCCGCCTAAGCAAATGCTGACAGCGGAAATCCGCCCGTTTCAGGTCGCGCTTGCATGGACGTTCCCAGTCTGCCATCTGAAAGAAGCTGGTGAAGGAGGACATTGATGGCGCTGCCAGTCCGGCAACAGGCGAAATATTGGGGGGCCGCCGCGGTTGTCTTTCTGCTGGCGCTCTGGGGCCTTGGCAATGTGATCCTGCCGTTCATCGTCGGCGGTGCGGTGGCCTATTTCCTTGATCCGGTCGCGGACCGGCTGGAGGCGGCGGGCATGTCGCGCAGCGCCGCGACGGCTTTGATCTCCATCTTCGCGCTGTTCGTCTTCATTCTGCTGGCGCTTCTGGTCGTGCCGATGCTGGTCCGCCAGCTGATCGGTCTGATAAATTCGGCGCCCGATATCGCGGCCCGATTGCAGGCTTTCCTGACCGAGAAATTTCCCACCCTGCTCGATGAGCAAGGGGTTGTGCGCGATACGCTCGGTGCAATCGGCCAGACGGTCAAGGCGCGTGGGGGCGAACTGGCGCAGGGGCTTCTGAGTTCGGCGCTTTCCGTCCTCAACGCCCTGCTCTTCATCGTCGTCGTTCCGGTCGTCGCCTTCTATCTCCTGCTCGACTGGGACACCATGATCGCCAGGATCGATGCGCTGCTCCCGCGCGATCACAGCGGAACGATCCGGGCGATTGCACGCGACATCGACAGGGTGCTGGCCGGATTTGTGCGTGGTCAGGTTTCCGTCTGCTTGATCCTGGGCACGTTTTACGCCTCGACATTGATGCTGGCGGGGCTCGATTTCGGCCTGATCGTCGGCGCGATCGCCGGGCTGATTACCTTCATTCCATATATTGGTGCGCTGATTGGCGGTGCGCTGGCGATCGGCCTTGCGTTGTTCCAGTTCTGGGGCGAATGGGCATCAATCGCTCTGGTGGCCGGGATTTTCGCTGTCGGGCAGTTTCTGGAAGGAAATATCATCACGCCCCGCCTTGTCGGAAAATCAGTCGGATTGCACCCGGTCTGGCTGTTGTTCGCGCTTTCCGCCTTTGGAACCGTTTTCGGTTTTGTCGGGATGCTGGTCGCGGTGCCGGTGGCCGCCGCAATCGGGGTCATCGCGCGCTTCGTCATCGCACAATATGTGAGCAGCCGCCTCTATGTCGGACTTTCAGGCGAGGACGACGGCTGAGATGGCCCAGCAGCTGATCTTCGACCTGCCAGTGCGCCCTGCGCTGGGGCGCGAGGATTTTTTCGTCGCGCGCGCCAATGAACTGGCCTTGGCGGCCCTCGACAAGGGCGACTGGCCCCTGGGCAAGATGTTGCTGGTCGGTCCTGAAGGCGCCGGCAAAAGCCACATCGCCCGGGTTTGGGCCCATGACAATGCCGCATCGATCGTGCCCGCCGACGAATTGGAACGTCAGGACCCGCCGGGCCTGCCAGCACTGGTGATCGAGGACGCCGACCGGATCGCCGGTCAGGCTGGTGCCGAAACAGCCCTGTTTCACTGGCACAACCGCATGCTCGAACAAGGTGCGAGGTTGCTGATCACTGCGCGCCAGCCGCCTGCTCAGTGGGGCATTCTGCTTGCCGACCTGGAAAGCCGGATGCAGGCCACGGCAATAGCCCGGATTGAACCACCTGATGACACTCTGCTCGCCGCTGTTCTGGTAAAGCTCTTCGCCGATCGCCAGGTGAAGGTCGCCCCCGGTCTGATCGACTGGCTATTGCGCCGGATTGACAGATCGTTCTCGGCGGCGCGCGATGCGGTGGCCCTGCTCGACGCGGCGTCACTACGTCTTCGCCGGCCGGTCACGGTCATTCTGGCAGGAGAGGTTCTGGACAGTGCCGAGTTTGACGGTCCATGATGCGGCGATGCCAATATCAGTCACCAAACGGTCACAATCACCAGCGATAAACCCGCAATGACAAATGCCGATTTCCTGAAAGCCCCATTCCCGGACGTTGCGGTTCTGCCGGCCCAGATCACGGCCGGTCCGGGGCGCTTCTTCAACCGGGAACTAAGTTGGCTGGCCTTCAATTGGCGCGTGCTGGACGAGGCACGCAACCCGCGCGTCCCGCTTCTGGAGCGGCTGCGCTTCCTGTCCATATCGGCGACGAACCTTGATGAATTCTATACCGTTCGTGTTGCCGGCTTGCGCGAGCTTGTGCGATCAGGCAACGCGCTGCGCTCCGATGACGGGCTTTTGCCCGCAGAACAGCTTGCGCTGATCAATGCGGACGCGCGGAAACTGATGTCGGTTCAGCAAGCCGTCTGGAACAAGATACGCCGCGAACTGGACCTGGCGGGCATCGCCTTGATGACGCGATCAAAGCTTGGAAAGAAGGATGAGGAATTTCTGAAGGACCACTTTCTGAACAAGGTCTTTCCGGTACTTTCGCCTTTGGCCATCGATCCGGCACATCCCTTTCCCTTCATTCCGAACACCGGCTTCTGCCTTGCCCTTGAACTGGAACGGGCGGCGGACGGGCGGCGATTGCAGGCCCTGTTGCCGATCCCGCAGCAAATCCCGCGCTTCGTGGCTCTGCCGGGGGGCAAGCGTTTTCTTCCAATGGAAGAGATGCTGCTTTTGCACCTGCATTCGCTGTTTCCGGGGTATCGCGATACCGGGCATTGCGCGTTCCGCGTGCTGCGCGACAGCGATATCGAAGTCGAGGATGAAGCCGAAGACCTTGTGCGAGAGTTCGAGACAGCGCTGAAGCGGCGCCGCCGCGGGCAGGTCATCCGCATGAAGATCACCGCCGGCGCGCCGGAAACATTGCGCACGCTGATCATGGAAGAACTTGGCGTCACCTCGGACGAGGTGGTCGAGGTCAAGGGCATGGTCGGCATGGCCGATCTGAAGGAACTGGTGCTGGACAGCCGGCGCGATCTGCAATGGCCCGCCTTTACCCCGCGTGTGCCTGAACGTGTGCAGGACCATGACGGCGACATGTTCGCGGCGATCCGTCAGAAGGACATGCTGCTGCACCACCCTTATGAGACCTTCGACATGGTGGTCCGGTTCCTGAATCAGGCCGCCGTCGATCCGAATGTGCTGGCAATCAAGCAGACGCTCTACCGTACCTCGCAAGACAGCCCCATTGTCACGGCACTCTGCGATGCGGCCGAAGCGGGCAAGTCGGTGACGGCGCTTGTCGAGTTGAAGGCCCGTTTCGATGAAGCCGCGAACATTCGCCAGTCGCGGCGGCTGGAGCGCGCGGGCGCACATGTCGTCTACGGGTTCATCAACTACAAGACGCACGCCAAGATCAGCACCGTTGTCCGCCGCGAAGGCGACAACCTTGTCACCTATACGCACTATGGTACGGGCAACTACCACCCGATTACCGCCCGGATCTACACTGACCTGTCGCTGTTCACCTGCGACGCGGCGCTGGGTCGGGACGCGACACGGGTTTTCAACTACCTTTCAGGCTATGTGCAGCCGGAATATCTTGAAAACATCGCAATTTCCCCGATCTCGCTGAAGCCGAGACTGCTGGAGATGATCGCCGCCGAGGCGGATCATGCCCGCGCTGGCCGGCCCGCAGAAATCTGGGCGAAAATGAATTCGGTCATCGAATCCGATGTGATCGACGCGCTTTATGCCGCCAGCCAGGCGGGAGTGAAAATTCAGCTTGTTGTGCGCGGCATCTGCGGCTTGCGGCCCGGCATCAAGGGCCTTTCCGAAAATATCCGTGTGAAATCGATTGTCGGCCGGTTCCTGGAACACAGCCGGATCGTGTGTTTCGGCAACGGATATGGTTTGCCGTCAAAACGCGCGCGGGTTTTCATCTCGTCGGCGGACTGGATGGGCCGAAACCTGACACGCCGTGTGGAAACGCTGGTCGAGGCAACCAACCCGACCGTCAAGGCGCAGATCGTCAGCCAGATCATGGCGGCAAACCTTGCGGACGAGGCGCAAAGCTGGATTCTGATGCCCGACGGTCGCTATCTGCGCGACCTGCCCGAGGGGCGCGACGACTTGTTCAACTGCCACCGCTTCTTCATGGAGAATCCTTCACTGTCCGGCCGCGGCTCGGCGGGAGCGAAGGATGTTCCAAAGCTTGCCCATTCAATGGACTGATGATGAAAACCCGGACCCGAACTGATCCACGGTCACGTCGCAGACGTCATGATGATCGCGATGAATTCACCCCGTTCGGCCGCCCGCTGTTCGAAGACCCGTCCGCGCGGGCACTGGAACGCGTCGGCGTTGTCGATGTCGGCTCGAACTCGGTCCGGATGGTGGTGTTTGACGGCGCCGCGCGAAGCCCCGCCTATTTCTACAATGAAAAGGTGATGGCGGGCCTCGGTCAGGGGCTTGCCGAAACAGGGCGCCTGAACCCGGAAGGCAAGGAAAGGGCGCTTGCGGCGCTGAAGCGATTTGCGGCACTTGCAAAGGGCATGCAACTGCCCTCGATGTCCTGTGTCGCCACCGCCGCCGTGCGCGAGGCCGCGGATGGCGCGGAGTTTTGCGAACGGGTCGAAAAGGAATCCGGGCTGAAACTCTGGGTGGTCGACGGCCTGGAAGAGGCACGGCTTTCGGCGCAGGGGGTGCTTCTGGGCTGGCCCGAAGCCGAAGGGCTGGTCTGCGATATCGGCGGCAGTTCGATGGAACTGGCGGAGGTGGCCAACGGGTCCGTGGGGCGGCGCGTGACCTCGCCCCTTGGGCCGTTCCGGTTGCAACAGGTTCCCGGCGGCGACAAGGGAATTGCAAAATTCATCCGGGAGACTGTCGAGGGCCTGGCCGGACAGCTTGGGACCAAGCATGAACGGATATATCTGGTTGGAGGATCATGGCGCGCCATTGCCCGTCTGGACATGGCACGGCGCGACTATCCGATGACCGTTCTTCACGAATACCGCATGGACCCAAAATCGGTTCTGCAAACGATAGACTGGATCGCAAACAATGATATCGGCGCCTTGCGGGCGGTGACCGGCACCTCTGCGGCACGGATGAACCTTGTTCCGCTTGCCTCGCAGGTCTTGCGAGAACTTATCAGGTGCTTCGATCCGAACGAGATCGACGTTTCGTCATACGGGATTCGTGAAGGGCTGCTTTATGAGCAGATGCCCGAGCGCCTGCGCATGCGCGATCCGCTGATCGAGGCCTGCCGCTATGCCGAACGGACGATGGCACGAATGCCGGGCTTTGGCAAAAAGCTGTACAACTTCATTTTGCCGATCTTTCCCGACGCGCCGTTTGAAAAGCGCCGCATTATCCGCGCGGCATGCCTTTTGCATGACACGACATGGCGTGCCCATCCCGATTACCGGGCGGAAGTCTGTTTCGACAACGCCACCCGGGCAAACCTTGGCGGGCTCAGCCATCCGGAACGTGTTTTTCTTGGGCTGGCTCTGCTGCATCGCTACAAGAATTCGCGCGCCGGATCGCGGCTGGAAGCGCTGTTTTCCTTGTTGACGCCAGCGCAGATCACCGAAGCCGAGGTGTTGGGCAAGGCGATGCGCTTCGGCGCCATGTTCGCCGTGAAATCGCCCGAGGAAGCGGGCGAACTGGTTTGGAAGGCCGATGCCAAGGTGCTGGAGTTGCGACTGCGCAAACAATCAGTCGCACTTTATGGTGAAGTCGCGCAGGCGCGGCTTGCGTCATTGGCGGATGCGCTTGGGGCAAAACCCGAAGTCACGATGATCGAAGGCTAGATCTTCGCAAGCCTAGATCTCGATCTGGTCGCCCGGTACCGGCTGCGTCTGTTCGGACAGCGGTTTTCGCCGGATGATGATATCGCCATTCGGCAGGATTTCCGGCGCCTGATAATTCTTCACGTCGTCCATCAATTCGATCATGCGCCCGATCGCCGGGCCCATTTCGGCCATTGCCTCATCCATTCGATCGCGGAGTTCGTCGAGCGTCGGTTCGACCCCGTCGAGCATTGATCGCAGGATAATACGGGCGGCCTCGCCAAGCATGTCGAAGCCTTCCTCGGCCGTGGGCGGTGCCTCCTCGGCCAGAACCGGCGTGGCCAAAGCCGACCATGCCGCGAAACATGCAACGATAATCTTCATATTGTCATGATAGGGCAGAAGCGCCGGTTTTTACAGTGCGGCATCAAAGATCGATGTCGATTGTCACGGGAAAGTGGTCCGATGCGGTCAGAAGCGCCTCGCGCAGTTCGGGCACCTTGTAACAACCCGGATCGTCGAAGGGATGCCAGATGCGCCATTTCGGCCCTCTGGCCATCAGATCCTGCGAGATCATGATATAATCAAGCAGTGCGTTGAAGTAGCGCGAATGTTCGTCAAGATAGAACCGTGCGCTGAACGGAACGGTGCTGTTCCGCGGCCCGAGCGCCATCCGGGCATTCTCGTCATAAAGACGCATCGCCTCCGGGTCGTCCCAGCCAAGGACGATTTCAACGCCGGAGCGGCCAAAGAGCTTTTCAAACTCGTCCAGCCCCGGCCCGTCATTGAAATCGCCCATAACCAGCAGGCTGTCACCGGCGGCAAGATGTTCGGCCACGCGCTGGCGCAGCCAGACAGATTGCGCAAGATGCTTGCGCCGGTTCTCGATCGAGATGCGGCGGGCCTGTTCTTCCGACATGGCGCCATGCGGCGCCTTGGACTTCATGTGGACGCCGATCATGCGAAACGCGGTGCCCGCCGAACTTCGTGCCGCGATTTCAAGCGGCGGCTTGGAAAACGCGATGGTGTCAGGCTGGCCATCGACATTGAGATCGATGCGGTAGTGCCCGTCAAAACGCGGAGCGATATCGGTGGCGCCGTCCCCATCGGACGCACCTTTCGGGTCATGTTCAACGCTTAGCTTGTCGGGATCGTAAAGCAGCGCGATTTCCTGTTGCGTTTCGTTTTCAAAGCCGATCAACGCCTTGCGCGTCCGCAATCCGTAACGGGTCGCGAAGGTTTCAAGCTGCGTGACTGTCGGGTGGCGCCCCGAATCGTCCGGGGCCTCGACAACCATGACGGCATCGGCATCAATGGCCGTGAACACGATACCAAGCGCGCCAAGCTGATCGGCACGTGTCACATTGTAACGGGACGACCACCGGCCATCTTCGAGAAGTCTGCCGTTGCGGTCGAAAAGACTGGTGAACCATTCGACGTTATATGTCGCGATGCGCATGATCAGGCCGCCTTGGATTGGCGGATTTCTTCCCAGGCCCGATTGATCGAGACAAGGCGCTGTTCGGCCAGTTTCAGCGCTTCGTCAGGCAATCCGCGCGCGCGCAGACGATCCGGGTGGCAATCGCGCACCGCCTGCCGCCACGCGGCGCGGATTTCTTCGTCAGAGGCGTCCCGGGAAACTTGAAGCACATGATAGGGATCGGGCTCGTGGTCGGGGACGAAACGCGTGACAAGCGAGCGGAAACATCCGTCGCCAACCCCGAATATCTGCGCCACCTCGCGCAGGAATGCTTCCTCATCGGGGTGATAGTCGCCGTCGGCCATGGCGATATGGAAAAGCCCCTCAAGAAGGTCGACCAGAACCGCATCACCCGGGCCGAACATCGCCGCGATCCTGGCGGCGTAAAGATCAAACCCCGCGACATCCTGACGGGCCAGATTGAAAACTCTGGCGGCGTTTGGTTCCTCGGACTTGGGGATGGCGAACACTTCGCGAAACGCGGCAACTTCGTCCCGGCTGACATGCCCGTCGGCCTTCGCCATCTTCGCGCCCAGCGCGATCACCGCGATGGTAAAGCCTATGGTCTTTTCCGGCGGCGTTTTCAGCTGTTCGAAAACGGCCGACAGCCCTTCGCCCTTGGCAAGGGCGGCAAGTGCTTCGGAAATTCGGGTCCAGATCGACATGATGGGACCATATCCCGAACATCTTGGATTGTCAGCGCATCATGTCTCACTCCGCCTGCTTCAGATCATCGCACGGCGCCGTCAGACACTCTAGAAATCGGTCGGCACACCACCTTCGGACTTGCGACGATCGACAAAGGCGGTGAGCTCTTCGCGGATATCGTCTGGGATGGGCGGGGCCTCGAACTCGGCAAGAATGTTCTTGGCGATGCGGTGTGCGCGCTCTGCCGTCCAGACGGCGCCGTCGATCTGCCAAGCCTCAAAATTCCGCCAGTCCGACGCTATGGGCTGATAGAAGGCCGTCGTGTAACGGTCTTGCGTGTGCTGGCATCCGAAATAGTGCCCTTCGGAACCGACCTCGGCGATCGTTTCAATCGCAATCTCGTCTTGCCCCGTCGCCCAGACCGAAGGCTCCATGTATCGCTGCATCATCTGCAGCACTTCGCAATCCATCACGAATTTTTCGGGGCTTGCGATCAACCCGCCTTCCAGCCAGCCGGCGGCGTGATAGACCATGTTGGTGCCCGACTGCATCGCGGCCCAAAGCGAATTGCAGGTTTCCCACATCGCCTGCCCGTCCGGCACGTTGGCGGCGCACACGCCGGATGAGCGCAATGGCAGCTTATAAAAGCGCGCCATCTGGCCGGTCATCTGTGTTGCCCGCATGTATTCGGGGGTACCGAAGGCCGGCGCACCGGATTTCATATCGACATTCGACGTGAATGTGCCGATCCCGACCGGTGCGCCAGGGGCCACATATTGCAAAAGGGCGATGGCCGACAAAGCTTCGGCAATCGACAGGGCCACCGCGCCGGACATCGTTACGGGGGCCATGGCACCGGCCAGCGTGAAGGGCGTGACGATGACCGCCTGCCCTGCCCGGGCCAGCCGCAGCGCGCCGTCGATCATCGGAAAATCATGTTTCAGAGGCGATACCGAGTTGATGTTGGTGTACATCCGCGGCTTGGCACGGAACGCCTCGGGCGTCAGCCCACCCGCGATGCGTACCATTTCCATCGCGTCCTCGACACGCTCCTTGCCCAGCGCGTAGGCGTGGCAGACCTTGTCGGTCAGCGTCAGCTTTTCATAAAGGCAATCGAGATGGCGGACCGACGCATGGATATCGACGGGTTCCACCGGATAGCCGCCGGCGAAATGAATGCAGTTGAAGTATTGGGTCAGCTTGATGAAATCGCGGAACCCTTCCATGAAGCCGGAAACCTTGCCGCGTTCCAGATCCCAGTAGTTCGGCGGCGATGAAACGTTGCCGAAAAGGATGTGTTTCCCGCCGAGAGGAATGGCACGTTCCGGATTTCGGGGTGTGATGGTGAACTCGGCCGGCGCGCGCGCCAGCATGTCCATCACGAAATCCTCGTCCATGCGCACGGTGTCGCCGTCAACCTTGCACCCTGCCTCGCGAAAAATCAGAAGCGCTTCGTCATTCAAGAAGCGGATGCCGATTTCGCCAAGGATGCGCATCGCACCCTTGTGGATGGCCGCAACGCCGTCGGCGTCAAGCGGTTCGATCGGCCGGTCCGGATTGACCGGGATCCTCCAGGGCATCTGGTCGATGGCCTTGACGCCCGCGCGCAGCGCATGACCGGCGCGCCCACCTGCCCGTTTTCGCCTTGGATCATCGGCCATGGTCACCCTCGAAATAGATCACTCACCGCAATGTTGAGGGGTATTTCGGCGCATTCGCCACGTTCTGCGACGCACCGATGTCGTTTTTAACTGCCGTGACTGCCGGCAAGACTTTACCGAACCGTGCTGATCCACGCCGGCAGATGCCCTATGTCCGGCAGGACGGCATCTGCGTGCGGGGCAAGTTCCGGGGCCCGGGCAATGCCCGTAAGCACCGCGACGCCTCGCATTCCCGCGGCCTTGGCGGCGACCAGATCATGGCGGCTGTCGCCAACCATGGCGATCTCTTCGGCCTTCAGCCCCTGGCTGAGAGCAAAGGCAAGCAATTGACCGGGATCGGGTTTGGCACCATGTCCACTGTCAAATCCGGCGACAAAACCGAAGTACCGGTCAATTCCGCCACGCATCAGGTGCAGCTTCGCGGCGTGCTCGGAATCGTTTGTCGCCAGTCCGACCCGCAGGCCCAAAGCCGAAAACGTGTGGAAGAGAGGAGCGAGCGGAACGGTTTCGACCATTTCGGTTTCCGCGGCGGCCAGGTTCAGCCGTTCCGTCAGGATCGCGGGATCCTTGCCGGGTAAAAGCGGGCGGATGATCTCGGCAATCTCCCGTGGGGTATGGGCGATAACCGGTGAGTCGGGCTGAAAATCGCCTGTGTCCAGATCGAAGCCCAATTCTCGGGAAAGCGCGGCGGCGCGTTCGGCCGACCCTTCTGAAAGCTCGCCCACAACCCGGCGCGCCCATCCGCCCCATGTCGCGCGGAAATCGAACAACGTGCCGTCCTTGTCGAAGATAAGTCCGCGGATCGCAGCCATATCCGGGTTCCTTTTCTGGAATAGTCAGGCATCGTTTTCAACCGAGCCATGCCGGAAGGCAAGCGCTCAGGTCCAGTGTGTTTCCGCCCCACCCGGAAGCGCCGACCGGGCGGCCATCGGTACGTCATAGCTCAGGCCCTCTGCGTCACAGAAAGCCGTGATCCAGGCATCGTCCATGAGAATGAAATCGAGCACGGAAATCAGGAAATCCGGATCACCTGCGCGCTGGCTCAACTCTTCTGGTGCCAGCCCGCTGGCGCCAAGGAACACTGACCTCAACTCATCATTTCCGACAAGCCAGCCCAAGGCCCTGATCGCGACCGTTTCGGCATAATCCCGCCCGAGACGTTCAGCCTTTCGCATTCCTTACTCCGCCGTAAAGCGTTTCTTAACCATTGCTCACCGATGATGGAGGCGAAGATCGGGCAAGTAAAGTGTACGGAGTCACCTTGTGGCTGGGAAAATCCTTATAGTTGATGATGTTGCGACGAACAGAATCGTCCTGAAGGTCAAGCTTGCCGCGGCCTATTATGAAACGCTTCAGGCATCTTCCGGCAAAGAAGCGTTAGGGATTGCACGCGCGGCGCGGCCCGATCTGGTCCTTCTGGACGTCGAACTGCCGGATATGGATGGTATTGCCGTTTGTCGCCAATTGAAGTCCGACCCGCAAACACGCGAGATTCCCATCGTCATGATCACGGCCTTTCGTGACAATGTCCGCAAGATCGAGGCGTTGGAAGCCGGGGCTGACGAAGTTTTCTGGAAACCGCTTGACGAACTTGTGCTGCTCGCCCGCCTTCGCAGCCTTCTCCGGGCGCGCGAGACTTCGGAACAACTTGGTCTGCGCGACAGCACCTATCGCGAATTGGGCTTTGCCGAACCCCGGCAGGATTTCACCTCCCAATCCCTGATCGGGCTTGTCGCTGGGGATCTGAAAACCGCGCTGCGCTGGAAGCAGGAATTGCAGCCGCACCTTTCTGATCGGATCGTGATACTGGATCGCGACGGCGCGATGGGGAACTTTCAGGACACCGCGGTGCCCGATGTTTTTCTGGTGGCCATGGATCTTGCGCAACCGGGCGAAGGGTTGCGGCTGATGTCGGAACTGCGGTCCCGCCCCGCCACGCGGTATTCGTCGATCTGCATGGTTCTGCCAGAGACCGCCCATGAGACGGCCGCCGTGGCGCTTGACCTTGGTGCGAATGACCTGATCGAGGCACAGGCAGATCCGGCCGAGATGGCGCAACGCGTTCGCACCCAGACTGTCCGCAAGCGGCAGGCCGACAAGCTGCGCGAGTCGCTTGCCGATGGCCTGCGTCTGGCAATGACCGACCCGCTGACCGGGTTGCACAATCGGCGCTACGCCATGCCGCACCTTTCGCGAATTGCGGAACGTGCCGTGGCTTCCGGGCGACAATTTGCGGTGATGGTAATCGACCTTGACCGGTTCAAGTCGATCAATGACACCTACGGTCATGCCGCAGGCGACGCCGTGCTTGTCGAGGTTGCAAAACGTCTGCGCGCGAACCTTCGCGTTGTCGACCTGATCGCCAGAATAGGTGGCGAGGAGTTTTTGGTTGCCTTGCCGGACACGACGATCGAGTCCGCCCGCGCAACGGCAGAGCGGTTGCGCCGGATGCTGGCGGGAATGCCCGTGCTTATCAGCGAAGGGTGCTGCATATCCGTCACGATGTCGATCGGTTTGGCCATCGGCAATTCAAAGGGTTCGGAAGACCTTTCTGTCGATCGGATGATCGCGCTGGCGGATCGCGCCCTACTCGATTCCAAGGCCGAAGGCCGAAATCAGGTAACGGTAGGGCGCACGGCCGCCTGAGCGGAACGGCCCGGCCAAACCCTAGTCGTGATCGCGGTATCGCGTATCGGAATCGATCCGATCCGCCAAAGCAAGTCTTGATTCCGCCGGCATCGAAACAAGACGATCAATCAGCAGGCCCGCGCCGGTCTGCAACCTTTCGCTGGCGCGGCCGGTCTGGCGCATGATGATCGTCTTGACCGCATCCGGATCAAAAGGATCGGCGCGCAGGGCGGCAGCCAATTCCGAAAAATCCTCGCGTCCAATCCGGCGCATTTCGCCAAGACGGGGGGCAGCGGCCAGAAATGCGCGGCGGAGTTCGTCCCGATCGGATGGTTCAAGAAGTTTCGTATAGGGGCCGAACGCGACCTCGCGCAACTCGCCCCGCGCGTCGTGAAGGCGATGGCCGATTCCAGCGCCGACAACCGCGCCGATCACCAGAAAATTGAGTGTCAGCGAAATCGCCAGCAGCCATTTTTGCCATTGGCGCGGTTTGCGATCCTCCGTTCCAGACATCATTGTCCTCCTACGCCGCTAATCGTGAACAGGTCCGTCGCGGGCATCAGTTCCAGAACGCTTCCATTCGTCTGGGCAAAGAGATCGTTTGCCGCGCTGCCCAACTGCCCAACGCCGGCGTAACCGATCCATAGCCCCAGACACGATGCCGCGACAAATCCGCCAGGCGCGACCCATCGGGCCAGAAACCGGTCAAGAAACCCCTTTTGCGGCGGCGCCGCGGTTCCGGCTTGCCCCAGTTTGCGGGCGGCGTCTTCCGCCTCGGCAACGGCCCGGGCCATGAAGTCCGCATCCGGCAGTGGCGGGTCGGACCGCCCGGCCGAAAAATAGGCGTCAAGCAGGTCGTCGCCATGATCGGCGTCATGCATTGCCATAACCCAACTCCTCTTTCTGCGGTGAAAGTACCAATTTCAAACCGCGCTTGCCGCGCGAAAGCAAACTCTCGACCGCTTCGACCCCGAGATCCATGATCTCGGAAATTTCGATGTTTCCCAGACCTTCCAGATATCGCAACACGATGGCCTGACGTTGACGGTCCGGCAACGTCAGGATCGCCGCGTCAAGTGCGCGGGCGCGATCCGCCTCGATCAGCATCTGTTCACCGTCACGTTCTTCCGACACCGGTTCGGGAACAGCGTCAATCGGCAGGCTGGGGTTCCGGCGAAGCCTGTCCGTCGCCAGATTGCTGGCGACCCGGTAAAGCCAGGTCGTTACCCTGGCATTCCCGGTGCGCCAATCCGGAGCGATGCGCCAAAGCCGAAGCAAGCTTTCCTGTGCGACATCCTCGGCCTCGGCGCGATCACCCAGCATGCGATAGGCAACACGAAAGGCGACCGGCGCAAGGCGCGCCGACAGACGGCGCGCCGCAGATGCGTCCCCGCTGGCCATCGCGGCCAGCAGGTCTTCGTCCGCGATTGTGCTGTCTTCTTTCGCCGTCGTCATCGGACCTGCCTAGCTCATGGCACCCATCGCGTGCAATCGGCACTTACTGGCTGTCGCCGTCCCCGTGACCCCAGCCAAAGAAGCTCCAGCCACGTTCGTTTCCGTGACGCTGGTGGCGGCGCTCGCCCATGCGGTCGGCAAATGCCATGCGCGCCTTCGCGATCTCGTCTTCGGTGATTGCCCCGTCGCCGTCGGCGTCGATACGTTCAAACATGCGGTCACCCTTCGGCGCCGCCAGGAATTCGGCAGCAGACAGTTTGCCATCGCCATTGGAATCCGCCCGGGCGATCCAATTCCCGGCCATCGCCTTCATCCGCTCGGCCATCCTCGCGGACATGGAGTTTGAAAGCTCATCTGCCGAGATCAAACCGTCACCATCGGCATCGAGCGCGGCGACCTGGGCCTGCCGGTGAGCCTGCATTTCAGCTTTGGTGATCTTGCCATCATTGTCGGTATCCACCGCCGCAAAATCAAATTCCGGGCCCGCTGCGAACATGCCCCCCATTTCACCCATCGGGCCCATACCTTGCGGGCCACCCGTTCCGTCGCCCTGATTGGCAAGGGCCGCGATCGGGGCCGCTGCGGTCCCAATAGCAAGTGCAATCGCCATACCGGTTGCAAGTTTCTTAAATGTCATGTCATTTCCTTTCTGCTTCCGGCCGTTCATTCGGCCAATTTCAGCAGTTCAACGTCCCGGCACCGGGATTCCGTCGCCGCATCGCAAAAGAAATGCCGCGACCTACCGTCACGTTTTGCACGCAGCGCAAGGAGTGATAGATCTACCCATCACGGAGGCGACGATGACAGATGCAAGTGCGATGAAGGCAGATGAAGAAGAACGGCCCCTGCGGCCGGCAATAATGCGTGGTCTGCGGATGCGCTGCCCGTCCTGCGGCGAAGGCAGGTTGCTGACCGGGTATCTGAAGGTGCGCGACACTTGCCCGCATTGCGGCGAGGAACTGCATCACCAGCGTGCCGACGATGGCCCCGCCTATATGACAATTCTGATCGTCGGGCATCTCATGGCCCCGCTGATCATGTGGGCATTCATCGAATACCGGCCATCGCCGGCCGTATTGGCCTCGGTCTTCGCGGTTGGCTGTGTGGCGGCGTCGCTTATCCTGCTGCCGCGGATGAAGGGGCTTATGGTCGCGATCCAATGGGCAAAACGCATGCACGGCTTCGGTTCGGGCACCGATGCCAAAGAGTGACGGTATCGCACCCGCGCCGGCGCCCATTCGCGATGCGGCGACAGTCATTCTCTTGCGCACCGACGGACCGGAGCCGTCGGTGCTGATGGGAATGCGGGGTGCGGGCGCCGTCTTCATGCCGAACAAATATGTGTTTCCGGGTGGCGCGGTCGATCCGGGCGACACCGGTATCGGCCTTGCGGGGGATCTGAGCGCGACATGCCGCCACCGGTTGGGCCTTGACGCGGCGCACGGGATGGGCAGTGCGCTTGCCACGGCAGCGATCCGCGAGCTTTGGGAAGAAACCGGCCAGATCCTCGGCCGTGCAGAGGGCTGGGGCGAAGCGGTGCCAGAGGGCTGGAGAGAATTTGCGGATGCCGGGTTTCGGCCCGATGCCGCGGCCTTGCGTTTCGTCTTCCGCGCAATCACGCCTCCGGGTCGGCCCCGGCGATTTGACGCGCGGTTTTTTCTGGCCGATGCGGCCGCGCTTGCCACCGATCCGGATGATTTCAGCCGCGCGTCCGACGAACTGAGCCACCTCCACTGGGTCAACCTGCGTGAAGCCCGCGAACTCAATCTGCCCTTCATAACCGAAGTCGTCCTGGGAGAGATCGCGGCCCGCCTTGCCGGCCCCTCCGTTGATCCGGCCGGCGTTCCGTTCTTTGACAATTCTGGTCCGGAACCGATTTTTCGTCGTCTTTCTTGATTGAAATACCTATTCAATCAGGCGCTTCAATGCGTCCAGATAGGTCAGCGAATGGTCGAACCGGCCATTTTCCAGAAATTCGATCACCTCGGCCACGACCAGTGGGTTGTTCATCATGAACGTGTGCGTGACGGGCAGGACGATATGATCGTGCATTCCTTCGATCCGCGTACTTGCGACGCTGACCTTTCCATCGTCGTCACCGGCGATCAGGGCCGAATAGACCGGGTTCAATGATTGATTGCCCGCGATGATGCCCAGGTCGAATACGACCGCAGGCAAGGCATTCGGCACACTTGCCGGGCCGGTGCCCAATTCCAACCCCGCAGGTCCGTTCAGCCACTGGAATGCGCCAAGGTCGCCAAAGGCATCGACAAGTTCCGAACCGTGGTTGGGGGGCGCCATCATGACCACACGGCCCATGTTCGGCGGCCGGTGATCGGCAAGCCATGCCCGCACCAGGATGCCCCCCATGGAATGCGTGACGAAATGGACCCGGTCATCCCCACAACGTTCGACCTGAGGCCCGACATAGGCGTCGATCAACGTCTCTATCGGCGCCTGCGTAGAAGGGTATCCGTCATTGATAAGTCGGTACCCTTTATCGGAAAGCACCCGTTCGATCAGCCGAAGGGAGGATCCGCTGCGCGCCAACCCATGCAGAAGGACAACGCAGTCGGCAGACGCAGGGGCGGCAAAAAGGATAGAGGCGATAAGCCAGGACACGCGCAACATGCCCCATCAATAAGCGATTGTCCGGATATGTACGAGTCCCTTGCCGTTTTCCGGGCGCTGGGCCACCTTGCGCGAATGAGACACAAAAGCCCACGTCTTGCGGCCCGTGCGATCATCGTAAGCGATGGGCGTCTGCTGCTGGTCAACGCGTTTCCCGGCAAGCGTTCCGACCTTTGGTGCGCGCCCGGAGGCGGGGTGAACCCCGGGCGATCCCTTCCCGAAAACCTGATGCGTGAAGTCCATGAAGAATGCGGGCTGGCTGTCAGTGTCGGTCCATTGGCCTTGGTCAACGAATTTCATGACCCGCGCACCGGCTTCCATCAGGTCGATCTGTTCTTTCGCTGTACGGTCACCGGGGGGTTGCTGGATCCCGATTGGACCGATCCCGGCCGCGTCGTTCATACGCGCCGGTTTTTCAGTCGGGCCGAGCTCGGCTCGATCCGGCTCAAGCCAGACAGCCTGCCCCGGATTGCCTTCGATCCGGGCCATGCCGCGCATTACGATCCGCTGGAGGTGATCGTTGGCTAATGCCGTTGCGCGCTGCAGCGACGATACCAGGGTTCGATCGCGATATGCCCCCGCCCTTCTACGAACCGGATCCGCGACGCTGGCCCAGCATTGCGAAGGCAACACCGCCCAGAACCAGGACGCAGGCGATCAGAAAGCGCAACGTCATCACCTCGCCCAAAAATGCGATGCCGCCCGCCAGCGCGATGACAGGCACGGTCAGTTGCGCCACCCCACCGCGCGCGGCGCCCAGAAGCGGCAGAACCCTGTACCAAAGCGCATAGCCCAACCCGGACGTGACGGCGCCTGACAGTATGGCCAACGCGGCTCCGGCACCGTCCGCAACCGGATTGCCTCCTTGCAGGACCAGCCCTGCGACCGCCAGCATCACCGGCACGGCAAGCATGAAGTTCCACGCAGTGGCGGCCAACGGGTCAGAGGCGTTGCGCGCCGAAAGAGAATAAACCCCCCAGCCGATTCCCGCCGTCGCCATCAACAAGGCCGCCGTCGGGCTGGACCCAGCCCGCCCACCGGGTGCCAGCAGATAGATCAATCCCAGAAACGCGATGCTCGACCCGACCCAACGCCGGGCGGGCAGGTTTTCCCGGCCAATCAGCGCACCGATGAACATAGTGATCTGGACCATGCCAAAAAGCACCAATGCGCCCATTCCGGCGTCAAGGCTTCGGTAGGCCAGCGAAAAGCCGATAAGGTAGACCAGCAGCGATGCGGCCCCGACGGTTCTGGCCAGCCAGCCACCCGGGCCCATCGACCGGCCGGACAGAATCCGCCGCGCCGCAAGCAGGACGGCCAGGACAAACGCCCCGGAGACAAGCCTGACCAGGGCAAAGCTGACCGGATCAATCAGGTTCTGTCCAACGGCCCAACGGTTAAGAACGGAGTTCGCGGCGAAGGCCGTCATCGTCAGGGCCGTCAGCAAAAACAATTGCATCGGTCTCGGCCTTCAAAGCACGTTGGAAAGAAAAAACCGCGGCCACCGGCCGCGGTTCTTGGCATTGCCGATTACTTCCGGATCACGCAGCGCGCGACAACAGAACATCGTCGACCTTTTTCTGGGCACCGGCCTCGTCAACGCCAGAGACGGCCGCCACTTCGCGGGTCAGGCGATCGAGCGCGGCTTCATAAAGCTGCCGCTCGGAATAGCTTTGCTCGCGCTGGTCATCGGTCCGGTGCAGATCGCGCACCACTTCCGCGATGGCCATGAGGTCACCGGAATTGATCTTCTGTTCGTATTCCTGCGCCCGGCGCGACCACATGGCCCGCTTGGTCCGGGCCTTGCCCTTCAACGTTTCCAGCGCCTTGGAAATCAGATCGGGCGACGACAGCTGCCGCATGCCGATTTCGGTCGCCTTATGCGTCGGCACGCGCAGGGTCATCTTGTCCTTTTCGAACGAGATCACGAAAAGCTCAAGCTTCAGCCCGGCGATTTCCTGCTCTTCGACGGCCATGATGCGGCCGACGCCATGGGCCGGATACACGACGAATTCATTGGGATGGAATTCGTTCTTCTTGGTCTTGCTCATAAACATTCATCCTTGTCCGGACACCGATCGTCACGGCGAAGAAAATGCGCCCGGTTCAAACAAGAGCCGGTCGCACCGTTATTTCGTCGCAGCAGTCCCCACCACCGGCTCAGCCCTCGGCGAGATCGGGTATCCTCATCCAACTGTGTGACAGTAATATAATCGAAAAACCAAATATTTTAAAGTGCCGCGATGCAGCGGTGGGGACCAATGCCGCACAGACGCACAAGATTACGTGCTTGATTTTCTTTGTTTCCAACGATTCGCCAAAACGAATCAGAAAGGCGATTCGCAGCGAATCAATCGCCCTCGCCCGGCGCTTCGGAGAAGTACTTGTCCAGCTTACCGGTTTCCCCGTCGCGCGCCTCGGCTTCGGGAAGGGGATCCTTGCGTTGGGTGATAACCGGCCACATCTCGGAATATTTGCGATTGAACTCGACCCATTTATCCAGATCCGGCTCGGTATCCGGACGGATCGCGTCAGCGGGGCATTCCGGTTCGCAGACACCGCAATCGATGCATTCATCGGGGTGGATGACAAGCATGTTCTCGCCTTCGTAGAAGCAGTCGACCGGGCAGACTTCCACGCAGTCGGTGTATTTGCAGGCGATGCAGTTATCGGTGACGACATAGGTCATGTTCAGCATCCGGGTCATGGTGTTTCCGCCGCTACCTAGCCCCAAGACGACCATCATTCAAGTCGCGGACTGGCGGAAAGACCGGGCAATGCCGATGGCACGGCCCGGCGAGAAATTATTCCCCTTCGCTGGCGGAAACCGGGACGCCGTCGGGGACGGCAAGATCTTCGTAGAGACCGCGCGCCTCGGGCGCGGGTCCACGCCTTGTCCCGCAGGCGAGGATCCGTATCACCCGGATCACGCCCGCCTGACGAAAGGTCAGTACATCGCCCTGCCCGACCGCCCGGCCCGGTTTGGCGGTCTTGTCGCCATTCACACGAAGATGCCCGGCGGTCACCATTTCAGAGGCGAGACCGCGGGTCTTGAAGAACCGCGCCTGCCAGAGCCATTTGTCGATGCGGATGCGGTCGTCGGGCAACGGCGTCTCAGATCTTGCCCTTCAATCCCATAAGGGCGGCGGCGAAGGGGTTGTCCGGGTCAATACGGTCCTTCTTCGGCGGGCGGGATTCAAACTTGCGCTCGCCTTGATCCTCGCGCTTGGGCTTGCCGCCAGGTTTGCCGCCAGGTTTGCCGCCAGGTTTGCCCTTGCCGAACTTTGCCCCGCTCCGGTCTCCGCGCGGCTTGTCGGCCCGGCGTTCCCCGGACTCGGGCCGCCGATTGCGTTGCGGGCGTTCGCCCCGCGGCGCGCGCGGTTTGGGCACCCAGGTGAAGGTGAAGTAGGTTTCGGTTTCCGTGACCGTCTGAAGGGCCGCTTCTTCCTCGGTGATCGGATTGGCGGTCTTGCCTTCCTCGACCGGGGCCGCGACCGGTTCCGAGCGGACTTTCTCGCGTTCGCCCTTTTCGCCCTTGTAGCCCAGCCCGTCCATAAGATCGGCGAACTGCTCCAACGTCATGCCGGTGATGGACAACATGTCGGGGTTGGCCTCGAACCCCGTACGGCTGTCCATCGTCCGCAAGATATCGGCAAGGCGTTCCAGCATGTCTATGCGGATCGCGCGTGCACCGGCGGGGTGATATCCGGAAAGCGTGTAATACCCTTTCGGAACATCCGGCAGGTTCGGCACGGTCACCAGACCCGGCGGCGGGCTTTCGGGAAATTCGTCCAGACGCTCATTCAACGACCACAGGACAAGCCGCAGCCGCGTCGGAGCGGGTTTCAGCAGCGCGGGCTGAAAGATCGTATACTGACCGAACCGGACGCCGTGCTTTCGAAGGGCGCCGCGCATGTCCTGATCCAGCGCCTTGACTTCATCCGCAACCCCTTCGCGGGGCAGCACGCCCAGCGCCTCGATCAGGCGGAACGCAAAGCCGCGTGCAAGCCCGGCCAGCGTTTCATCGCGCTGAATGTTCAGCAACGGCTCAAACAGCGTCGCGACCCGGCGGTCAATGAAATGCTGCAACCGACGGCGCACCTTTTCAGCCACGTCAAAGCCCGCTTCTTCGTCGACGAAGGCTTCGACCTGCGGCCTCATCGCGTCGGGGCCTTTGACGAGCTTGCCGACCGCGGATGTTCCCCACATCAGGCCGCCCTGCTCGGTAAAGTCGATCTCGGTATCCGGCGCGTTATAGAAACGATCCGCGCGAAGATGAAACTCCGGGCGCAGGGCTTCATAGGCAGCCTGCTTCAGCGTCTTGGCAGCGTCGGGCGAGGCCGAGCTGTCCTGCCGGAAGCGGAACCCTTCCAGCCGACCGACGAATTCGCCCTCGACCGCAACTTCACCCTTGTCATTCACCTCGGCCACGAGGCCCTCCTTCTGCTTGAGCCGGCGAAGAAGAACGCTTGTCCGCCGGTCCACAAATCTTTGGGTCAGAGCTTCATGCAGAGCATCTGACAGGCGGTCTTCTACAGCGCGTGTTTCCTGCCGCCAATGGCTTTCATCCGCGACCCAGCCCGAGCGCTGCGCGACGTATGTCCATGTGCGGATATATGCCAACCTTTTCGATATTGTTTCGATATCGCCCGCAATCTTGTCGATCCGGCGGATTTGCGCTGCCAGCCAGTCGTCCGGAACGTGGCCGTCTTGCAGGAATCCGTGTATGCGCAGCAGCAGATTCGCGTGTTCTTGCGCCGAAATGCCCTGAAAATCAGGGATTCTGCAGACATCCCACAAAAGTCGCAGATCGCGGGGATGACGCACGCGATCGATAATCTGCTGCTGCTCGGCAAGCGCCTTGAGCGCGCGAAGGTCATCTGCCGGGCGGCCGCGCATCAGGCGTTCATTCTGCGGGCCGGCTTCGAGCGAGGCGATCAAGCCGTCCAGTCCGCTGAAATCCAGATCGCTCGACCGCCAGTTGATTCGGTCGATCGGACGGAAGCGATGGTTTTCGATTGCCTCGGCGACATCATCGCCAAGGGGCGCGGCTTCACCCGTCACGCCAAAGCTGCCGGGTGTCATGTAGCGTCCGGCCCGCCCGGCGATCTGGCCCAGTTCATGGGGAAACAGATCACGCATTCGCCAGCCATCAAACTTCGCCGTGGCCGAAAACGCGACGTGATTGATATCGAGGTTCAGCCCCATGCCGATGGCATCCGTGGCGACAAGGTAATCCACCTCGCCGTTCTGGTACATCGCCACCTGTGCGTTCCGGGTGCGCGGGCTCAGCGCCCCCATCACCACGGCCGCCCCGCCCTTCTGGCGGCGGATCAGCTCGGCGATCGCATAGACGTTTTCAACCGAAAACCCGACAATGGCACTGCGCGCCGGCATCCGGCTCAGTTTCTTGGAACCGGTATAGGTCAGCGTCGAAAACCGGTCGCGCTTCAGAAACTGAACTTTCGGGACCAATGCCGCGATTGTTCCGCGCATTGCGTCCGAGCCCAGGAAAAGCGTCTCGGAAAGGCCGCGCGCGTTCAGCAGCCGGTCCGTAAAGACATGGCCCCTGTCCGGGTCGGCGCAAAGCTGAACCTCGTCAACGGCCAGAAAGTCGCAACCGATATCCGTCGGCATCGCTTCGACCGTACAGATCCAGTATTGCGCTCGGGACCCGACGATCCGTTCTTCCCCGGTCACCAATGCTGCCACCGATGGCCCGCGCGCCGCAACGACACGGTCATAGACCTCGCGCGCCAAAAGCCGCAATGGCAGGCCGATCACACCGGTCCGATGCGCCAGCATCCTTTCGATCGCGTAATGGGTTTTGCCCGTGTTCGTCGGCCCGAGGACCGCAGTGATCCTCGTCTCTGCCGCCATTGAACCGCTCCTAAAGCTCGGTACCTGTGGATTTAAGGTTCAGCTGTTCGAGGGCCTGCTTTATCGCCTCTTGATGGGGATGTATAGCGAGCGACGCCGCATATACACGTTTGGCCAGATCATCCTTGCCAAGCGCCTCAAGGATCTTGCCATAGCCCGACAGGGCGCCGAAATGGTGCGGGTTCAGCGCAAGCACATGCTGGATGTCGGAGACGGATGGCCCGAACTCTCCGGCAAGATAGTAAGCTGTCGCACGCGCGTTCCATCCTTCGGCAAAGTCAGGGGCGTGATCCACCAGCGCGGTAAGATGTTCGATCGCCGCCTGAAGATCGCCCGCGTTCATCGCATCGCGTCCGCGCTTCAAAAGAAGGTCCATGGACGGGGAACCGGACCGCGACCATTCCCGCAGAATGTCGGCCTGTACGCGTGGCCAGTCAGCGTTATCCGGATCGGCCAGTTCCGAGTAAAGCTGGTCGAGCGTTTCCGACGCCGCGCGGATCGGCCCCGCGGCCAGCGACGTGGCGGCAAGCACGATGAAAAACACGCACAGGTGGGTGGCGAAACGTCCCATAACGATGCACAGTGTATCCGAACGGGCCCGGAGATGGCGAGGGATTTGCGGTTCTCCGGCAATCACGATTGGAGGAAGAATGAGTGACGTTGTGAATGCGGCGGTCGCCGCGCTGAGCGAAAAGCTGTCCGGCGGGATTTCGGGAACGGCAAAATTCGTGATCGAGGGCGAAGGCGCCCTGGTTGTCGACGGCAATGGTGTGCGTGCCGGGGATGACGAAGCCGATGTCACTCTGACGGCGGACCGGGAAACTTTTGAAGGCATCCTGAGTGGTGACGTGAACCCGACGGCTGCCTTCATGCAGGGAAAACTTGCGGTGGATGGCGACATGGGCCTTGCCATGCAGCTTGGCGCCGCCCTGTCCTGATCATCCGGGATGGCCGCCGCCCCCTTCTACGTGGACGTCGCCGACGCACCGGACGGCGTTCTTTGCCGCTGGCTGCAAACCTCTGACGCTGTACGCATCCGGGCCGCCAGCTGGCACAAGGGCGACAAGGGTACGGTTCTCTTGTTTCCCGGCCGCACCGAGTGCATCGAGAAATATGGCCCCGCCGCTGCGGAGTTTGCCAAGCGCGGGTATTCGATGGCCACGCTGGACTGGCGGGGGCAGGGGCTGGCCGACCGGTTGATCGCGGACCCGGACCCCGGCCATGTCGGAAGGTTTTCCGACTATCAACTGGACGTGGCGGCATTCGTCGAATTCGCGCGGAGCGAAAGCCTGCCCGAACCGTTTTTCCTCGTCTGCCATTCGATGGGCGGATGCATCGGCTTGCGGGCGCTTCATGAAGGCATCGGCGTTCGTGCGGTCGCCTTTTCAGCACCGATGTGGGGTATCCGCATCCATCCGCTGATGCGCCCCATCGCGCGCAGCATGTCGTCAATCGGAACGGCGATAGGCTACGGCAACAGTCTGGTGCCCAGCACGTCACGCGAAAACTATGTGGTCACTGCCGGCTTTGCAGGCAATGTGTTGACGCGTGACGAAGCGATGTACAATTTCATTCGCCGTCAGGTGGTCGAACATCCAGACCTTTCCATCGGCGGCCCGACCCTGCAATGGCTGCACGAAGCCCTGCTTGAAACGGACGCGCTGCGCCGGATGGCGTCGCCCGACTATGCCTGCATCACGATGTTGGGACTGAACGAGCGGATCGTCGATACCGCGGCAATTCAAGACAGGATGACCCGGTGGCCCGGGGCGGACTTTATCCTGGCCGAAGGTGCCGAGCATGAATTGATGATGGAAGGCCCTGCGATCCGAACCAGGTTCTACGATGCCGCCGCTGCCCTTTTCGGAAAATCAGCAGGCTGATCGACGCCCCGCCTCTCAGATCTTCATTTTCAGGAAACCGTCGCGCAGCACGCGCGACCAGGCTGCGCTCATCTTTGCAAAATCGGCATCGCCGGCCTCGATCCTGCGCTGATGGGACAGTCGACAATCACCTTCCCTGATTACGGCAAGATCAAGCGGCATCCCGACCGACAGGTTAGACCGCAATGTCGAATCCATCGACAGCAGCACCGCCTTCTTCCCGTCGTCGAGCGTCGTTTCCGACCGCACGATCCGGTCGAGGATCGGCTTGCCGTATTTGTGCTCACCAACCTGCAAGAACGGCGTTTCCGCCGTCGCCTCGATGAAATTGCCCTCCGGGTAGATCAGGAACATGCGCATCACGCCGCCCTTGCGTTGGCCGGCGACGATCATCGAAGCGGATCCGAAATGGCCGTTCGCTTTCAGCCGCTGATCCATCGCGTCGCGCACGGACCACAGCGTCGCACCGACGATCTCGGCAACCTTCAAGAGCGATGGCGCCAGAAGGATGGAATTGTCGCCCGTCGCATCCGGTGCATCGATGGCTTCCTGAAGGCGCGCGATCGTCAGTTGGGTGGCCGAAAGACTGCCAGCGGTCAGGATCGTGATGACGCGTTCGCCCGGCACCTCGAATGTGAACATCTTGCGGTAAGACGAAATGTGATCGAGCCCGGCATTGGTTCTTGTGTCGGACAAAAGCACCATGCCTTCGTTCAACAGCAACCCGACGCAATAGGTCATGATGATATACTCCGGTCCGAACCGCGCCACAGTAAGGCCGGGACCGGGCCACGGCAACACCGCGCGCGACTGAATCGCTGGCCCGGTCTTGCGTTGTGGTGCCCCCCCTGCCATTTCAGTGACGAACCTATCTGAGGAACAGACATGCCAGCTATGCACTTGCCCCGCCCCGTCTTCGACACTTCGATTTCGAAAGGCGGGCTTGGGGATCTGCCCGAATGGGACCTGAGCGATCTTTATCCGTCCCCGGATGCACCCGAACTTTCACGCGACATGAATTGGCTTGAAGCCGCATGTGCGGACTTCGCGGCCCGCTATCAGGGCAAGCTTGCGGGTCTCGATGCAGGGGCCATGCTGGCGTGCATTCGAGAATATGAGCGGATCGAGGCCACAGCAGGGCGGATCATGTCCTATGCGGGTCTGCGCTACTATCAGAACACGATGGACGCGTCGCGCGCCAAGTTCATGTCGGACTGTCAGGACAAGATAACGGAAATCACCACTCCGCTCGTGTTTTTCTCGTTGGAATTCAACCGGATCGACGACGCGACCTATCAGTCGGTCTTCGGAGCCGACGCGACGATTGGCCGCTACAAGCCGGTCTTCGACCGCATGCGCGCGATGAAACCGCATCAGTTGTCGGATGAGCTGGAAAAGTTCCTTCACGATCAATCGCCTGTTGGCGCTTCGGCATGGAACAAGCTTTTCGATGAAACCATGGCAGGTTTGACGTTCACTGTGGCGGGTGAGGATGAACCACTGAGCCTGGAAGCCACGCTGAACCTTCTGAGCGAGCAGGAGCGCGACCGCCGCGAAGCGGGCGCAAGGGCGCTGGCGAAGGTGTTCGGTGAAAACGTGAAGCTATTCGCGCGTATCCACAACACGCTGGCCAAGGAAAAGGAAATCGATGACCGCTGGCGCAAGATGCCGACGCCGCAAACCGCCCGGCACCTTTCGAACCATGTCGAGCCCGAGGTGGTTCAGGCGCTGCGCGATGCCGTCGTCGCCGCCTACCCCAAGCTGTCGCACCGCTATTACAAGCTGAAGGCGAAGTGGATGGGTCTTGAGAAATTGCAGGTCTGGGACCGCAACGCCCCCCTGCCGGTCGAGGCAAGGCGCACGGTCGGATGGGACGAGGCCCGCCGGACCGTCACCCAGGCGTATTCGGCGTTTTCACCGGAGCTTGCCGCGCTGACCGAACCTTTCTTCGACAAGGGCTGGATCGACGCGGCCGTCAAACCGGGCAAGGCGCCGGGCGCGTTCGCACATCCGACGGTCACCGACGTCCACCCTTATGTGATGCTGAACTATCTTGGAAAACCGCGCGACGTGATGACCCTGGCGCATGAATTGGGCCACGGCGTTCATCAGGTTCTTGCGGCGCCACAAGGCGAAATGCTGGCCTCTACCCCCCTGACACTGGCCGAAACCGCATCCGTATTCGGCGAGATGCTGACCTTCCGCAAGCTTCTGTCAGACGCGCGGGACAAGACCGAGCGCAAGACCCTGCTGGCGGGCAAGGTTGAGGATATGATCAATACGGTGGTCCGTCAGATCGCCTTTTACGATTTCGAATGCAAACTTCATGCCGCGCGGCGCGAAGGCGAATTGACCCCCGAAGACATCAACGCCCTGTGGATGAGCGTTCAGGGCGAAAGCCTCGGTCCCGTTTTCGAATTCATGGACGGTTACGAAACGTTCTGGTCCTATATCCCGCATTTCATCCACTCGCCCTTCTACGTCTNNCGTCTATGCCTATGCCTTCGGCGATGGCCTCGTGAACGCGCTCTATGCGGTTTATGAAGAAGGGCTGCCCGGATTCGAGGAAAAGTACTTCGATATGCTGAAAGCCGGTGGGTCAAAACATCACAAGGAGCTTCTGGCCCCCTTTGGACTGGATGCCAGCGATCCGAAGTTCTGGGACAAGGGCCTGTCCATGATCGCCGGGATGATCGATGAGTTGGAAGCGATGGAAGCCTAGGCCGCCGCACACGCCCCTTTGCGCGTGAACGGCGGGGGGGGGCGAAACTGCCCCGCCAGCGGGCACTATCATCGGCACAAGGCGACGCAGCGTAACACCTGGGGTTCATGGGTGACAATTCACCCTGGATCGGCAAGATCGGTCGCGTAGGAAACCACTCCGGCCGGACGCGGCCCGGGTTCTTCGATCAGGCAGGTCAGCATGTTCCGCTTCATTCTTCGCCTTGTGCTTCTTCTCGCCATTTTCGGCGCGATCGGCTTTTTCGGTTGGGGCCCCGGCATCGCCGACAAGATGCAGAACCCGGTAACCGCGCACGAGCCCTGGCCGGTATCACCGGCGGCCAAAGCAATGCATGAACGGCTGATCATCGGCGACATGCATGCCGACCCGCTTTTGTGGGACCGCGACCTGACGCAACGATGGGATCGCGGCCAGATGGACCTGCCGCGAATGATGGACGGCAATGTTGCGCTTCAGGTGTTCACGACGGTGACGAAAAGCCCCTCGGGCCTGAACTACGAACATAACTCGGCCGAGGCGCGCGACGATATTACGCTATTGTTCTTCGGGCAGCTGCGCCCGCTCCGCAGTTGGTTGAACCTGACGGAACGTGCGTTGGAACAGGCGCGTCAGCTGGCCCTGGCGGAAGAACACGCGCCGGAAATGCTGAAAATCATCCGTACCCGGGCTGACCTGGCCTCTGTTCTGGCACGTAGGGACGCTGGCGAAAAGGTGGTTGGCGGGATCCTGGGCGCCGAAGGCGGACACGCCCTTTCGGGTTCGCTGGAGAACCTGGACCGGCTGTATGACGCCGGCTTTCGCCTGATGGGTCTGACGCATTTCTTCGACAACGAGCTGGGAACATCGCTGCACGGAGACGGCACGAATCCGGCCGGGCTGACACCTTTCGGCAGGCAGGTTGTCGAAGCGATGGTCAAGAAACACATGATCATCGATCTTGCGCATGCCTCGCCCGCCGTCGCGCGTGACGTTCTGGCGATGACGGATGTGCCGCTTGTCGTCAGCCACACCGGCATCTACAGCCACTGTCAAACCGTGCGGAACTTTCCCGATGATCTGATGAAGGACATCGCCGCGACCGGCGGGCTGATTGGTATCGGCTATTGGAAAGACGTGACCTGCGACGACAGCCCTGCCGGAATTGCGGGCGCCATTGCTGCGGCCGTGGCACTGGTGGGCGAAGATCGTGTCGCGCTCGGATCGGATTTCGACGGCTCGGTAAGGACCGGGTTCGATGTTTCGGAACTTGCCGCACTTACGCAGGCGCTGATCGACAAAGGGATGGGCGAGGCGACGATCGCCAAGATCATGGGCGGCAATATGGTGCGTTTCCTGCAGGGCGCCCTGCCCGAAGGGTGAACGACCCTACTCGGGTGCCCGCAATGTCTTGGCAAGTGAGCCGAAGAGTTCCGAATTCGCCGCGATCACGCTGCCACTTTCCAGAATGTCGCGCCCTTCACGAACCGCCTCTGTGAAACCACCGGCTTCACGGACCAGCAGAAGCCCGGCAGCCATGTCCCATGCGCCAAGCTCGCGTTCCCAGAACCCGTCGAAACGGCCCGCCGCCACATAGGCGAGGTCAAGCGCAGCCGACCCCATACGGCGGACACCGGCGGAACCTGGCATCAGCCGGGCCAGATCGCGCATCGTGGCGGGCAGCGTCTTCTTGGTGCCGAACGGGACACCGGTTGCAAACAGCGCCTCGGACATGGCGCGGCGCCCGGACACGCGGATCCGGCTTTCATTCATCCATGCGCCCTGCCCCTTCTCGGCCACGAACATCTCGTCCTTGGCAGGGTCAAAGACCACGGCTGAAACAATCTCGCCCTTGTGTTCCAGCGCGATCGAGACCGCCCA
>JAGRDO010000062.1:11978-24001 GCA_020447005.1 Paracoccaceae bacterium | reverse complement strand
TCGCCCAGCCAGCCATAGGTCGGCCGTCCGGCCATCAATTCGTCCCGGATCGTCTTTTCGGCGGCGGTATCCGCGCGGCTGACGAAATCACCGGCGCCTTTAAGCGAAACCTGAAGGTTTTCGACCTCGCGGAAATCCTTGACCAGCCCGCGCCCGGCCTTGCGCGCGGCCTTGATCATCAGGTTGAGATTGGCGCTGCCTTGCATGGTCCGGTCTCCGCGAAAATCAGGGGGCGGCTATACGCGCGCGTGGCCGCGTTGTGAAGGCCTATTCGCCCAAGATCCATTGGCCGCGTCTTTGCAGCACCGATTTCAGAAGGGTCGGGCGATCGCTCATCAATCCGTCCACGCCCATATCAAGCAGGCGGTTCATCTCGGCCTCTTCATCGACGGTCCAGACATGAACCTTGATGCCTGCGCGATGCGCGGCCTTGACGAAGCGCGGCGTTACAACCGGGATACCGTGATGGGAAGACGGCACCTGAACGGCCGGGAAGGCGGCATGTCGCACCGGCAAACCCCAGCCACGCAACCAGAGTGCCAATACCCCCGCCTGCGCGGGTGACCAGCACAGCCCCTGCCCCAATCGCGCGCGCAGGGCCGCGGTTCGACCGGCGCTGAATGAGCCGACGCACACCCGCTCCAGTGCCGCCAGACGCTGGATCGCGTCCGCCAGCGGCGCCACTGCGGCATCCGACTTGGCCTCCAGATTGACGTTGAGATCGGGCCATTCTTCGAGAACCTGATCAAGCCTTGGGATAGCGGAACCGCCCTTTGTCCGGCGGCGCGCCAGATCCGCCCAGTCCAGCGCGTCAACGCGCACCGCCTCGCCGGTCATGCGTTCCAACGTGTCGTCGTGAAAGATCACCGCCACGCCGTCCCGCGTGGCCTGCACATCGGTTTCTATATGGTCGTAGCCCAGTGCGACGGCATGCGCGAAAGCCGCCATCGTGTTTTCCTCGACTTCTTCAGAACCGCCACGATGGGCGAAAGCGATGGGGTGAGGGCTTTCAAGAAACCGATATCCTTGCGGGTTCCCGGGATTGCTTCCGTATCTCGTCATATCGTCACCCCCCATGGTCGTTGGCACACCTCTAGCGTGGCGCGCCAACGAAACGGATCGTCGCAAGCAAGGCCAGAACGGCGATTGGCAAGCTGCCGGCAAAGATGACCCGGGCCACATGCTGCGCCTCGGCCACAGTGGAACTGGCGTCAAACCCGGCCACATTGGCAAATATGCCCATTGCGGATGCGCCGAGGGCATAGCCAAGCCGGCTGACCGTCGGCAGCGCGGCCGTAAGACGTTCAACCTCTCCCTCGGGTGCGAGGGACGTCGCACGGCGCAGGATAAAGGTCCATGCCAGGCCAAACCCGGCGCCTTCCAGCCCGGCCGAAACCGCGATAAGCCAAACCGGCCCATTCGGTATCGAGATCAGCAACCCGACGCCCGACAGCACAACCATGACCATCCCCAGCGCAATCAGGAATGGATCACGGCGCGCGGGCGAACCCGAGACCAGAACAGCGGCGACCGACCAGCCGATCGAACTCAGCGCGACGATATAACCGGCAAGAAGCGGGCTTGACCCGTGGATATGCGCCATCAAAAGCGGGCCATATGTCGTAAGACCCATTGCTGCGGCGGACATCGCCAGAACCATGACGATTGCCGCGCCAAGCCGGGTAGCCGGATTGACGGCGCCCAGCGGCAAAAGCCGGTCCGCACCGCTTTTGGCGTCCCGGACCGCGAACAGGGCCAAGGCGCCCAGCCCCGCCAGCAGCGAAAGCGCCATCAGGCTTGGCGTGGCCGCGACACCGGCATAGGCGACACCCAGCACGGCGAGGCAGAGAAGGACCAGCCGCCATACCGGCAAACGCCCGGTCTTGGCGGGCGCGACATCGCGCTTTTCCCTGCGAAGAGCGATCCAGATCCAGCCACCCAGCACCAAAGCCTGGACCCCGAAGAAGACAAAGCCGCCCCGCCATGTTGCATGGGTCACGAACAATCCCCCGATCAGCGGGCCAAGAAAAGCCGATGCGCCCCAAACAAGCGACATGGCGGCCATCGCGCGCGGCATGAGCCGGGCCGGAAACAGCAAGGGCACCGACACGAACGCCATCGCGACCAGCCCCCCGCCGCCAAACCCCTGCGCGGCACGGCCCGCCAGAAGGATCGACATCGACGGCGCAGCGGCACTGACAAGACAACCGACCGCGAAAAGCAGCGCGGCGATCACCATAGGCCGTCTCAGCCCGTAGTTCAGCGCCACAAGCCCGCTTGCCGCACCGGCCACGATCGAACCGGTCTCATACAGGGCGAAAGTCCAGGCGATGAACCTTTCGCCACCGATTTCCGCAATGATGGATGGCATCATCGTCGCGACGATCAAACTGTCGGCCGCATGCAGCCAAACGCCGATACAAACCAGCGCCACCGCCATGAAATGACGCGGGGACAGAAGCTCGGCCCAACGGGCAGATCCGTCTTTTTCGTCTGTCAAAACCGCCTGTGCCAACTTTTCCACTTCCCCATCGGCGACGGACCTTCAGTCAGTCCCTCGATCAACCGTTCTCTCGTCCAGCGCGCGCTGCAGTTTTACCGGTTCACTGCGCGCCAGTTTCAGGAAATGGGCAATGAAGGGTTTTGCGGCGTCCTCACGCCTTGTCGCCGCAAAGATACGTTTCGTCATGCCGTCTTCCGTCAGCCTTCTGGTTACGTAGTCTGGCCGGAACTTTATGCCGCGCAATACCCAATCAGGCAGCACGGCCACGCCGCGATCCGAAGCGACCAGCATAAGGATAACCGAGGTCAGTTCGACCTGACGGACCGCCCGGGGTTCGACAAGTGCGGGCCCGAGCAGCAGCGTGAAGACATCAAGCCGGGAACGTTCCACCGGATAGGTGATCAGCACCTGATCCTTCAGATCCTCGGCCAGAATGTAGGGTTTTTCGGCAAGCGGATTGTTCCTCGCGGCGACGAATGTCGGCTGATAGTCGAAAAGCGGGTTGAAGACGACACCGGCAAGGTTCTCGGGGTCAGAGGAAATGACCAGGTCAACCTCTTCGCGCATCAGCGCGGGCAGGCCCTCGAATGCAAAGCCCGCGCGGATATCCACGTCGATATCCGGCCAGGCCAGACGAAATTGCTCCAGCACCGGAAACAACCAGTCAAAGCAGGCATGGCATTCGATAGCGATGTGCAAACGCCCCGCCTTTCCACTGCGCAGACCGCTGAACTCATCAACCACCGCCTCGATTTCCGGCAGAATGCGTTCGGCGGCGCGCAACAGCCGCTGACCGGCCGAAGACAGTGTTACGGGTTTGGACCTGCGCACCAGAAGGTCGACCCCGACCTGCTCTTCCAGCCCCTTGATCTGGTGGGACAGCGCCGATTGCGTGATGTTGAGCACCTCGGCCGCACGGGCAAGACCGCCAGCTTCATGGATGGCCTTGATTGTTCGAAGGTGTTTGAGTTCCAGATGTATCGGCATCTTATTGAGCACAATTCATAACGATGTTGAAGATTATGAATTTGTCTCATTTCTTCGATTGTGAGACAAGGGCCTATCTGGAAAGGGCCCGACATGACCGCACCACGTGTTTCCTTCGAATTCTTCCCGCCACAAAGCCTCGATGCCTCATTTCGTCTGTGGGAAACGGTGCAGGTCCTAAGCCCGCTCAGCCCTTCGTTCGTCTCGGTGACCTATGGCGCCGGCGGCACCACACGCAAGCTGACCCATGAGGCCGTCTCGGCCATCGGCAGCCACTACGGGTTGAACGTGGCCGCGCATCTTACCTGCGTTGACGCAACGCGTGCAGAAACGATGGCCGTTGCCGAAACCTACGCCGCCGCAGGCGTGAGCGAAATCGTGGCCCTTCGCGGCGATGCTCCAAACGGCGCCGAGCGTTTCAGCGCCCATCCCGAAGGGTTCGCATCCTCGGTCGAGCTGATCGAGGCGCTTGCCGATACCGGCAAATTCAAGATCCGCGTCGGCGCCTACCCCGAATCGCATCCAGAAGCGGCTGATCAGGCGGCGAATGTCGCCTGGCTGAAACGCAAGATCGACGCGGGCGCGACCTCGGCTATCACGCAGTTCTTCTTTGAGGCCGAAAGCTTTTTCCGGTTTCGCGATGCCTGCGAAAAGGCCGGGATCGACGCTCCGATCATCCCGGGGATACTGCCGATAATCTCATGGTCGGGTGCGCGCCGTTTCGCGGAACGTTGTGGAACGGCCGTGCCGCAGTGGCTGGAGCAGTCTTTCCAGAAAGCCGCACGTGACGGGCGCGAAGACATCCTGGCAACGGCAATCGCCACCGAGCTTTGCGATGATCTGATGGCCGGCGGTGTCGAAGACCTGCATTTTTACACGCTGAACCGGCCGCACCTGACCCGCGAAATCTGCCATGCGCTGGGCGTAGCGCCCGACGTAAGGTTGCAGAATGTCGCCTGACTGAATCCTAGATGCTGCGCCGGCGCGCAAGAAGGCGCCCGACGAATCTATGCCGGATCGGGCCTTGCTGGATCGCCGTCGGATGAACGGATTCGGATGGATCCCGCCCATGCTCTCGACGGGCGCGCAGCAGGAATGCTTTGCCCCATCCGCGCGTGGTGCCAACCGAAGGCGTCGCCGGATCGGTCGGAAAACGCGAACGCCAGTGTGCCGGAAGGCTCAGCCCGCATTCCTCTGCCTTGCACAACAACCAGACCAGCGGAATGTTCGACAGTCCGCGCGCACCGTCCGCGCCGGAAAGCTGCCCCCCGACATCTCCATGCGAGCCGCGAAACCAGACCTGCTCGACCCGCCCGGACCAGTCGCCATCGCGCGTATCCCACAGAATGGGGTCAAATGCGGCGCGGTTTTCGTCCATCGCCAGAGCTTGAAACCCGTGCTTCACGATCGGCGACAGTTGATGGTTGTGGAATTCATGTTGAGGCTCGGTCCACATCCACAGCAAAGGAAGCCGTAACCCGAGCGCCTTGACCGTATCGAAAGCACCGATCATCTCGATTTCAATCCGGTCATGGCAGAACTTCTGATGAAAGACCTTTTCACCTTTGGAGCCGGGTGACCGCTGATAGTAGCGGTACGCAAGCTGAACATTTCGTTCGGTCGCGTGGGCGGGTTTCAGCAATCCAACCTGATCCATCATGCCGGCAAGCGAACGCACAGCGAACGCGCCCCGCGAATATCCAATCAGGAAGATGCGATCGCCGGGCCGGTATCGGGTGGCAAGCCAGCCATAGGCGCGGCGGATTTGCCGATTGATCCCCCGGCCCATCGCGACATCGACCGTGTCCCGCCACATGTGCCACTGGACCCCTGCCTCATAATAGATCGACAGGCTTTTTGACGCAGGCTGATCCTTCAGCAACCGGTAAATCAGACCGATGTTTGATTCACTGCCCGGCTCAAGCGAGGACAGTGTTCCGTCCAGCAGGATGATATGATCACACGGGCCGCGTCCACGCACGGGCGTCTGGATCTCGGCCCTGCCACCGATTTTCAGAAGCTTCAGCAGCCTGGCTGCCAACCGTCCCAACGCAACTACCCCTTCAAGCCCGGGTTCAGACTACCCGATGATGCCCGGCCTGGAAATCTCGATCCAAAAACATCCGTGTGAACACCGGTTCACGTTTCTGTTTTGAATACAGTGGCAGGTCGGGCCAGCCGACAGCCCGATGTGCCGAACAACGCGACGGCCGGGTCGATCCGGCCGCGCGCTGCCGCACTGCTCTCTATAGCCATCCAAGCTTGACGAATGATTGACCATAGCGGGCGATGGCCCGGCACCGCCGGCAACGGGTCCGCCGGCGGCGCATGTTCAGTGCATCGTCGCCCGTCAGTCGGTCAGGCGCATCACGGTCGCGATGCTCAAGGCTCCGAAACCGTTGAACTGGGTGTTCGTGGCGGTCGAATAGGCACCCATCCCGGAAAACAGCAGGTAGTCGCCTTCCTGAAGGTCCGCCGGCAGGTCGACTTCGCCGGGCAGCCGGTCAACGCTGTCACAGGTCGGCCCGAAGATCACACGCGGGCGGATTTCACCTTTCCGGGCTTCGCCAGCGGGCGAAACCGCGATGATGCGGTCGATGATCCCCGTGATCGGCAATTCATCGAGCGACCCATAGGTGCCGTCATTCAGGAAAACATGCTCGTCGTCTCGCAGCCCTTTGATGCAGGCCGCCAGAACGAAGCTTTCGGCAACGATCCCGCGACCGGGTTCGCAGACCAGGGCCGGGGGCGCGCCATCGAATGCTTCGTCAGCGACACGGGCGATCAAGGCAAAGATCGCCTCGAGCTGCGGAACTTCTCCGTGCAGCCTGTGCGACGGGAAACCGCCCCCGACATTCAGCCGGCGCGCCTTCACTTCGGACATGCGGCAAATGTCGGCGGCGGCCCGCAGATAGGCATCCCATGCCATCGGGTCGGTGCACTGGGTTCCGGGGTGGAATGTCAGCGACGGGATGAAACCCGCATCGGCAACCTTGCGCAGCAATTCGACCGCAAGTTCGACCGTGGCGCCGAACTTGGCGCCGAAGTTGTACGCAGCACCGGCAACCGGAAGTTTGAAACGGACCGAAATCTCGGTGCCTTCGGCCGGCACGAGTTCGATCAGCTTGGCCAGCTCCGAGCGGCTGTCGACCGAATAGGACTTGACCCCCATGGAGACGGCATAGGCAATCTCGTGCCGGGCGCGTACCGGGTTGTGGTAATGCATCGCCGCTGCGGGCGCGAGGCGCGCAATCATCGCGATTTCGGCAGGCGAGGCGACATCGAAGCCCTGGACCCCCGCAGCAACCAGATTCTGAATAACCATTTCATCGGGGTTGGACTTGACCGCATAGGTCACCATCCCGGGAAAGCCGTCGAGAAACACGCGGGCGGTGTCCTGCAACACCGACGGCGCGAAGAACATGACCGGATCAACCGGCTTGACGACACGGAGATATTCTGAGGGCGAAGCCCAGATCGTTTTTGAGAGCCCCATCGGCCGCGACCTTTGCCAATAAGGCGCAGCCACCTCTTGCCCGGCACTACCGGTTGGAAAGCGCTTACGCATTTAACCAAACCAGGTAAGGTGCGTATGAGCCGCCCTTTGCCTGAACGAAGTTCGCCGGATATGGGGCACATTGTGACCGATCAAAAGAGTAGATTTGTGGTGTAACCTCGTTAAAATGCCATCAAGGACCAACAAATCGCCGGTGTTGCAAAATGGACGACCTTGATCGCGCTATTCTGGGATTTCTGGGATCGGACGCCCGCGTTTCGGTGGCGACGCTGGCGCGCAGGCTCAAGGTGGCGCGCTCGACCATCCAGGCACGGCTGGAGCGACTGGAAGGCACCGGGGTGATCGCAGGCTATACGGTCAAACTCGGCGAAGCCGCGCGGCAGAACCGCATTCGCGCCACTGTCTTGCTGACGATCGAACCACGGGCGCAGGCCAATATCCTGACCCGTCTGAAGGCGGTTCCCGAGGTCGAGCGTGTTCATACAACCTCTGGCAGGGTCGATTTCCTGTTACAGGTGGCCGCCCCGACAACCATGATTCTTGACGGCATTCTCGATCAGATCGGCGAGATGACCGGCGTGAAATCCTCTGAAAGCCTGATCCATCTTTCCACAAAGATCGACCGGGCCGTCTGACCGGGCCACCCTTGCCTTCGAGAGACCAAGGTCGCACCATTAACGCGATGCATCGGTTGCGCGCTTCTGGCGTGGAAGGTTGCGCCAATCGCATGGCAGGCCCGGAACGGAGGAACGACCATGGCAAAACCCAGAAAAGGCAAACCCTGCTGGTATGAACTTTCGGCCCCGGATGCCCGCGCGGCCGCGGGATTTTATGGCCATGTCATGGGCTGGAAGGTGCAGGACGCCGGAATGCCGGGGTTCGACTACCTGCTGGCGAAGGCCGGTGACAACATGGTCGCAGGGATGATGTCAGCACCGGACATGCCGACATTCTGGATGATCTATTTCAGCGTTTTGGATTGCGACAAGGCTGCAAAAGCCATCGCCAAGGCCGGCGGGAACATTCACCGTGAACCGACCGATATTCCCGGAACCGGGCGATTTGCCATCGTGACCGACCCGCAGGGCGCGGTCTTCGGCATTCTCGCCCCCGCCGACAGCGATGCTGGTGAAGCCTTCAAACCCATGGCCGCGGGCCACGGCCGCTGGCATGAGTTGATGACATCAGACCCCGAGGACGCACTGGCCTTCTATTCAAAGCAGTTCGGCTGGAAGGCGGGCGACGCGATGCCGATGGGGCCGGGCATGACATACCAGATGTTCAGGCACGCAAAGACCGATATTGGCGGCATGATGAAGCAGATGCCCGGAATGCCGGGCCCAGGCACACCTTTCTGGCTGCCCTATTTCAGCACCGACGGTGTAGAGGCCGCAATGGTCCGTATAGCCGAGGCCGGCGGTCGAACCCTGCACGGACCCCAGGAGGTTCCCGGTGGCGTATTCATCGCGGTGAACCGCGATCCGGCCGGCGCCCTGTTCGCCCTTGTCGGACCGAAATAGTCCAGCAGCCATTCGCGGCCCTCAGGTCGTCGCAACCCAGCCGATGGCCGCATCAGCCGGTCGCGGCACGCCCGGGCGGGGGGCGCATCGGCGCCCTCGTGCGGTAACTGAGGCCAGAGACCACCCCGCAAGTGGGCGCGAAGGATCATGCGATGGCTACGCGCGTGGCCGACCGGCAAGTGAACTTAATGCTTTGTGCCCGGCCGACAGAAGCGTTCACGCCGGAAAGCCTTGCACTTTACTTTGAAATCCGCTCGGCTCACGGCAAGTTCCTGATACAGGGTACGACGAACGACAAGGGCCCTTATGCGGAGTAGCGGCAATGGAGAAGGTCAGCTTCACCCAGATGAAGGACGGAACCAGGGAAGAGTACGAATTCCTGACCGCCCATGAGATCGATCACACCCGACACACGGCCGACCGCCTTCTGACGGCCCTTGTCGAGCTGGACAATTCGCTCTCGGGTTATCAGATCACCCGGCTCGGCCATTCGGTCCAGTCCGCCACGCGCGCCTGGCGCGACGGGGCGGATACCGACTGGGTCGTCTCAGCCCTCCTGCATGACATCGGTGATATCTATGCGCCTTACAATCACGATGAATACGCGGCCACGATCCTGAAACCCTTCGTGCGCGAACAATGCACCTGGTGCGTCCAGACCCACGGTGATTTCCAGATGCTCTATTACGGTCATCATCTTGAGGGTTTCGACCAGCACAAACGCGAGCGCCATCGCGGCAATCCCTATTTCGACGATTGCGCCGAATTCTGCGAACGCTGGGATCAGGCGAGCTTCGATCCTGACTATGATACCCTGCCGCTGGAATTTTTCCGCGAGATGGTGCGCGAGGTTTTCGCGCGCACTCCCTATGATGCGGCAGTAATCCGCAAGGGCGATCGCGTGCCATTGACCGATGCCGTCGCGGCTGGCGGGCGCTGAGCCCCCGTCGCGGCAGCGCTGATGAAGGCACGCAGCTCGCCCCATACCGCGCATATGGCTGAAAACTGTGTATCCCGGATGCCCGCCGACCTTGTCATCAGGCACAGATAACCCCGGCGGCAGGGTGCCGCCGGGGTCGATGGTTCCAGAGCGGAGCCTTTTCTAGCCGATCAGGCCCGATTAATGGCCGCTCTTGCCCGGCGCGTTTCCGGTATGGTCGCCATTCCCAGGATTGTTTTCAGCCTGGTTATGATGCTCGGAGTTGCCCGGCGCATTCTGGTCGCCGTTGCCCCAACCGTTGTTGCCTTTGACTTTCGGATCGCCGGGATCTTCCGGATCACCCGGGTCTTCAGGGTCACCGGGATCTTCAGGATCACCGGGATCTTCGGGGTCGCCGGGATCTTCAGGATCACCGGGATCTTCGGGATCGCCCGGACCTTCCGGATCGCCGGGTCCTTCCGGATCGCCGCCGCCGTCACCGCCGCCACCGTCACCGCCGTCACCGCCACCGTCACTTGTCGCCTCGGCGTAGACGACCCCGGACATGCTGACCGGACCCAACGCGACCAAGGCCGCTAGCGCAAAAATCCTTAAAAACTCACTTCTCTGCATGTTCATAACAACCCCCACCTTTATATAATAGTTCGCACAGCATATCATTTTTTTTACGAAAATTTCTCGGCCCATTTGCGAACTCTGGATTTTACAACCAAGGGTCGACCGCCTGAAATGCTTACAATTCAATGGTGTACAAAGCATGGACGGCGCGTGCGCCGATATGGCGGCTATCGTGTTGACAGCACATGTCTTCTCGGCGGACTTTCGCCTACGGACAAAAAAAGGCCGGGCGCAAGGCCCGGCCAGTCCAACAGGGAGGATGCCGCATCATAACCCCGGTGCGGCGAGGGGATTCGAAATCTACGCAACCAGACGATAGCCGCCCGATTCGGTCACAAGAAGGCGGGCATTTGACGGATCTGGTTCAATTTTCTGGCGAAGCCGGTAGATATGCGTCTCAAGCGTGTGCGTCGTAACCCCGGCATTGTAGCCCCAAACCTCGTGCAAAAGGACGTCACGGGCCACCACGCCGTCCGTCGCCCGATAAAGAAACTTGAGTATGTTGGTTTCCTTTTCGGTAAGGCGAATCTTGCGGTCGCGCTCGTCTATCAGCATCTTCATCGCCGGCTTGAACGTGTAGGGTCCAAGCTGGAAGATTGCGTCTTCCGACTGTTCATGCGTGCGAAGCTGGGCACGAATGCGCGCCAGCAGAACGGGAAACTTGAAGGGCTTTGTCACATAGTCATTCGCACCGGCATCCAGGCCAAGGATGGTGTCGGCATCGCCGTCATGCCCGGTGAGCATCAGGATCGGACATTTCATGCCCTGCTTGCGCAGTTTCCTGCACAATTCGCGACCATCCGTGTCCGGCAAGCCGACATCGAGAATGACAAGGTCATAGATCCCTTCCCTGGCCTTCTCGACGCCTTCGGCGCCGGTCCCGGCTTCAAAGACATCAAAGTCCTCGGTCGAGACGAGTTGTTCGGCCAACGCTTCGCGCAGGTCCTCGTCATCATCGACCAGTAAGATTTTCTTGAGGTTGGCCATGTTTCGCCCTCCGTTTGTCATAACAGATGCGTGCTGATCATGCAGACAACAAGGGACGAACGCATGATTTCACGCGCTCGTGTCGATTGACGTGGAAATGTTTCAATTTGCGACAGGTAGGGCTATCTAGAGTGACGCGACACCCTGCTGGATGAGACATGTCCCTTGGCCCCGATATCACCGAACGGCTGAACCGCGCCCGCGCCGACTTGCGCATGGGTGTGCCGATTGTCTTGACCTCAGGTGGCCGGATGGCGATCGCCACGGCTGCCGAGGCTCTGGACCCCGGGCGGTTCGCCTCGCTTCGGATTCTGGGCGCGGCAGAGCTGGTGATAACCGCGCGGCGGGCCGAAACCCTGAAGGCGCGCATCTATGATGGCGACGTGGCAAGGATCGTCATCCCTGACGACGCAAGCCCGGCATGGATCGCAGCCGTTGCCGATCCCGCGAACGACCTGCGTGCGCCGTTGAACGGGCCGTTCGCAAGTGCGCGCGACGGAGACGCAACCCTGGCACGCGCGGCAGTGACGCTTGCCAAATCGGCGCGGCTCTTGCCGTCCGCAGTACTTGTACCGATAGCAAGCTCTGCCGACCCTGCACAGTTCGAGGGCTTGACCGTGATCGATTGGGACGAGGCGGCCCGGGCCATCGACGCGGCCGCGCAAGTCCATCCGGTTGTCTCGGCGCGCGTCCCTTTGGAGGTGGCAGAGAAAGGCCGGCTTCACGTCTTTCGCCCCGATGACGGCGGTGAAGAACATTATGCAATCGAAATTGGCGCCCCCCCGCGCGACAGGCCGGTTCTGGCACGGTTGCATTCGGCCTGTTTTACCGGCGATCTGTTGGGCAGCCTCAAATGCGATTGCGGACCTCAGCTTCACGCCGCACTGGCCCAGATGGGGCAGGAAGGCGCCGGGATCCTTCTGTATCTCAATCAGGAAGGGCGCGGGATCG
>JAGRDO010000062.1:0-11957 GCA_020447005.1 Paracoccaceae bacterium | reverse complement strand
TATTCGCTTCAGGATCAGGGTTTTGATACGGTCGAAGCCAATCACCGGCTGGGTTTTGAAGATGATGAACGCGATTTCCGGCTGGGGGCCGCACTGTTGCGCAAGCTGGGATTCAGCTCGGTCCGGCTGATGACCAACAACCCGGCAAAGATCCGGATGATGCAGGTAATGGGAATTGACGTTACCGAGCGGGTGCCGCTGAAAGTTGGCCTGACATCGCAAAACAAGGACTATCTGGCGACGAAAGCCCGAAAGTCGGGTCACCTGCTGTGACACCGGCCGACATGGTCCTGACCCCGATGGGGCTGCGGTTCATGGGCCGGTTGTTTCCCGTCACGATTGGCCGTTCGGGCATCCGCACGGACAAGCGAGAAGGCGATGGTGCGACACCGGCAGGTGTTCACCATGTCATCGGGCTTTATTTCCGCCCTGACCGGATCGCAACCGAAAGCCTGCCGCACTGGGCTATCCCCATTCGTCCGGAGGATCGCTGGTGCGACGCCCCGACGCATCCATCCTACAACCACCTTGTAACCCGTCCTTTCGGTCCAACGCAGGAACGGATGCGCCGCGCCGATCCGCTTTATGATCTGGTTCTGCCGCTCGACTGGAACTGGCCCGACGCGGTGCCTGACAGGGGGTCAGGCATTTTCATCCACCAGTGGCGACGCCCCGGCTACCCGACAGCGGGTTGCCTTGCCTTGTCGCGCCGCGACCTGCTTTTCCTTGCCCGCAACGCACCGCCCGGCACGCGTGTCATGGTTTCGCGTTAACTTTGCGGTTCACACTCAAAACACGGTCGCATCGCAGGGGAGTGCCGAGACCCGATGGAACATGGCGGCCGGCGGTTCGCCCCTGCGCAGTCTCTCGTTGCCCTGGCGGAGTTTCCGGTTCTACCGTTCTGAGACCGTCAGCCTCTTAGCGATCCCTGTCGTGGCCCGGCCCGCTTGCCGCCATCGACATCGGCCGTCCTGACCCGTTCATTCCGCGTCTGAGCCGCGCGCAACCGGTCATCGCTGATACCGGTACGGCCACCTGCCAGCGGCTCTCATGCTGCCCGGCATTGTCCGGGACCATGCGAACGGCCCGTGCGCGCACCCCGGAGGGAAGAATATGTTCGTCGTCTGCCTCATGATGCGCCATCCTGCCCAGCGGTTGGAGCCTCCGCCGAGCCCGGCACATGGGCGCTTCATTGCGGAATGACCGCCGTAGCGGGACAGGATCGGGCAGGGAACAGCGCATTTTCGCCAAGCCGAACCGGGGCATTGGAACGGGTGCCGGTCAATCCTTGTAACCGATATAGTTGTAGCCGAACTTGAACGAGGTGACGGGCGGCTCTACCACCTTGCCGTCAACGGTCACCTCATCGACCAGTTCGGTGCCGAAGCAAAGCAGGCCACGCACGCGAAGTGCCTCGTGCACGGGGTTGGCATAGTACCAGACGGCATCCTTGACCAGCGTCTCGCCCACCTTCAGGTGATAATACTGTGCCTCGCCCTTGTAGGGGCATTCGGTTCGGGTGTCGCTTGGAACAAGGCAGGACATGTCGATATCGGCCACCGGCAGATAGTGGCGCGTTGGCAGCCCCGTTTCGAACAGGAATACCCCGCGCGCGCTGTCCGCGACGGTCACGCCCGCGTGGCGCACCACCACCCGCCGCGTGGTGGGCAGGCAATCGACGCGCCGGAACGGATCGCGCACGTGAACGAAGACCTCTTCCTCCTCCTCGAACCAGCGATCGACCTCGTGCCAGTAGAAACTGCCGTAGTCGGACAGGTCGGGAGACCCCTTCGCGGGGTGGTCGTAGTGCCAGAGAATGTCGTCATAGGCGCCCTGCGCGTCCTTCAGCGAATAGTGCCGCGCCTTGCCCTTGTAGGGGGACTCAGTCACCCGCTTTCCGGGTTCGAAAAGCTCCATCCGGATGTCCTTCAGGGGAATGTAATAGATCGGGATGTGATCGCTTTCGAACAGGATGAGCGCCTCGGCCGTGTCGGCCAGAAGCTGCCCGTTCGCCATCACGCGGATGCGCTTGGGACAGGGCAAGGTGAAGACGACATAGCCAGGCTCGAACTCGTACTGCCGGACAGAGTCGAGCGGCGGAAGAAACGGGCCTCGGTGACGCAGGTGGGCTTGGCGCATCTTCTATCCTCTTGGTTGCGGCGGGGTGTTTTGGGGTGAATGATCGAAATCGATGTGACAGCGGATCATGTGCTGCCCGGCAAGGCGCTGTTCCGGCGCGGGCCGGTGGCGGCAGACCGGAAGGCTTCGGTGGCATCTGCCGACGAAAGGGCAAAGCCCCGGTTCGGGCCCGGCGCCGCTGTCGTCGGCAAAGGGCATCTCCGGCGCGTCATGGTCGGGATCGGGCGGATGGACCGCCGCCAGCAATACCTCGGTATAGGGATGGTGCGGCGCGGCAAAAACCGCGGCCGCCGGCCCCTGTTCGACGACCGTCCCGCGATACAGAACCACGACCCTGTCCGATATGTGCCGAACCAGATCAAGGTCGTGGCTGATGAAAAGGATGGCGCTGCCCTGCCCGGCATGGACATCTCGAAGCAGTTCGATGATCGCCGCCTGAACCGAAACGTCCAGCGCCGCGACAGGTTCGTCGGCGATGATCAGATCGGCCCGCCCCGCAAGGGCCCGGGCGATGGCGACGCGCTGCCGCTGCCCGCCGGAAAGGTCCGACGGAAAGCGGGACGCAGCGTCCGATGGCAGGCGGACCGCCCGCACCAGATCGGCCACCGCATCGGCGCCCGAGGGGCGCCCGCCCCGTTTGAGGGCCCGTCTGAGGATGCGCCCGATACGATGCGCGGGATTGAGCGTGTTGTCGGGATTCTGGAAGATGATGCGGATGGCCGACACCAGCGCCGCCGCCCTTTCCCCCGCAGGAAGTTGCGCGAGGTTGACGCCGAACCCAAGGGCGCGGCCGCTGTCGGCCGTATCGAGACCCGTCAATATCCGGGCGATGGTGGATTTCCCGGAACCGCTCTCCCCCACCAGCGAGACGATCTCGCCCTGGCCAATGGTGAAGCTGACCCCATTGGCGGCCACGACGGTTTCGCTGGCCCCGCCAAAGCGTGAACGGCTGCGAAACGTACGGTCAAGATCGGCGATTTCGACAATGGCGGGACTGCCATCGCGGGCGGGCGTCGAATGCGCTTGCGGGGCGAATGCCTGATCGGCCAGATCGCCGAGACGCAGGCAGCGCGCGACGTGCCCCTCCCCTCCGGCTTCGCAAAGCGTCAGCGCCACGCCCGTGTCGCACAGGCCGGGCTTCGCGGAGGGGCACCGCGGCAGGAACGCGCAACCGCCGCCCAGATCCTCGGGACGCGGAACCTGGCCGGGGATCGTGTGAAGCCGGTCGCCCGGACGAAGCGCCGGGTTGCCCGGAAGGCTGGCCAGAAGCGATCTGGTATAGGGATGCGCCGGTGTCTTCAGAACCGCGCGCGCTGTCCCCTCCTCGACGATCTGACCGGCGTACATCACGCCGATCCGGTCGGCGACCCGCGCGATCAGCCCCAGATTGTGGGAAATGTAGAGCAGCGCCATGTCGCCCGCGTCGCGCGCGATTTCTTTCACGAGCGTCGCCACTTCGGCCTCGATGGTCGCGTCGAGGCCCGTCGTCGGCTCATCAAGCAGCAGCAGCTTCGGGCGCGTCAGCAACGCCATCGCGATCGTCACGCGCTGAACCTGCCCCCCCGAAAGCTGGTGCGGCCACGACGCCCGGATGCGCCGGGGATCCTGAAAGCGCACCCGCCGCAGGACGGTGTCGATCTGTGCATCGCGGTCGTCGGCGGAACGTCCGGGGCGACCGGCAAAAACCTCGAGAAGCTGGCTGCCGATCCGCATCGAGGGGTTGAGCGCGGTGGTCGGGTTCTGCTGAACCAATGAGACGACCGATCCGCGCCACCGCCTCAGATCGCCGGGCGACAGCGTTTCGACATCGATGCCATCGACCTTGATCGTGCCGCCGGTGATCCTGCCGCCCCCCTCAAGGTGGCGTTCCACGGCATAGGCGATGGTCGACTTTCCGCAGCCGGACTCTCCGACAAGGCCATAGGTCTCCCCCGCCCTCAGCCGCAGATCGACGCCGCGAACAATCGCCGGGCCATCGTCATAGGCGACGCGAAGACCGGCTATGTCGAGCATCACCCCCTTCATCGGCGCAAGCCCCGCAACCCGTCGGCCAGCAGATTGCACGCGATGACGACCGAGGTCACCGCAGCGGCGGGAAACAGCGATATGTGCGGATAGAGCGTCAGCAGGTTGACCCCCTCGACCACCATTCCGCCCCAGTCGGGCGTCGGCGGCGGCAAGCCCAGCCCGAGAAAGCCGAGCGTGCCGACAAGGATGACGGCATAGCCCGTCCGCAGGCAAAGATCGACGATGAGGGGCGTGCCGACATTCGGCAGGATCTCCACGAACATGATGTAAAGGGGGCCTTCGCCGGCGGCACGCGCGGCCAGCACATATTCCAGCGACTTTATGGACAGGACCTGCGCCCGCATCAGCCGGGCGACGCCGGGCGCATAGGCAAGCGTCACGGCGAGGACGATGTTCCACATCGACGGACCGAATGACGTGATCAGGATGATGTAGACGATCAGCGCGGGGAAGGCCAACATGACGTCGCCGGCACGCCCGATGATCGTGTCGGTCCACCCGCCGAACCACGCACTGACCATGCCCGCGACGCCGCCGACCGCGAAGGCGGAAAGCACCGACAGCGGAACCACCAGAAACGTGGTTCGCGCGCCCCAGATGATGCGGGACAGAAGATCGCGCCCCGTGGCATCGGTACCCAGCCAGTGCGCCGCCGAGGGCGACGGATCGAGGCTGGCGGTAAAATCTATCGTCGTCGGATCGTAGGGCGAAAGCAGCGGCGCTGCGACGGCCACGACCGCCCAGAAAAGCAGGATGTTCAGCGCGACAGAGACCGATCCCGACCGAAACAGGATCCGGCCCAAGCGCCGCGCGCGCTTCCGGTGACGGTCATGCTTTGCGGTCCCTGCCAATGGCGTCATCATGCGACCCTGATGCGCGGATCGAGAAGGACATAAGCCAGATCGCCAAGGAACTGGGTGGCGATGGCAACGGTCAGGGAGATGAGCGTGAGGGCCTGGATCAGGTAAAGATCGCCGAAAAGCGCCGCCTCGAGCATGAGGCGCCCGATGCCGGGATAGGCGAAGATCGCCTCGACCACGACGACGCCCGTCAGGATCCAGTTGATCTGCAGCAGGATCACCGTGATCGGGGCGATCAGTGCATTGCGCAGGACATGAAAAAACGTGACCCTCAACGGCGAAAGCCCCTTGAGCCGCGCGGTGCGGACAAAGGGCCGGGCCAGCGTGTCGACGACCGAGCTTCGAACGATCCGCGTGACATAGGCCGATGACGCGATGACAAGGACGGCCACAGGCAGGACCAGTTGCGACGCTTCTGACCACCGGTCGCCCTGGGCAAGCGGACTTGTGCCCGGCAACCAGCCGAGCGAAGCCGAAAAGACGAAGATCAGCGCTACCGAGACCACGAATTCGGGAAGGGATGTCAGGGTGACGGTAATGACCGTGATGGTGCGGTCGATCCAGCTTCCCGCGGTCGTTCCGGCAAGAACGCCAAGGGCCAGTGAAATCGGGATGGTAAGCCCGATGGCCCACACGGCCAGCGTAACCGTATGGGCGAACCGATCGGCAAGAACATCGACGATCGGCCGCCCCTGCATGAGGGAGAACCCGAAATTGCCGAAATACTGCGCCCCCCGCGGGTCGGTCAGGCCAAGTCCGGTCGCATCGCCGCCCAGCTGGTTCGGCAACAGGCCTGTCAACGTCGCAAGCCAACGCAGGTAGCGCGTCAGAAGCGGATCGTCGAGGTGAAGCCGCCCGGTCAGCATCCTCACCTGGCTGTCAAGCGCGTAGGGGCCGAGGATTTTCGCCGCGACATTGCCCGGAGAGAACTCTGTCACGGCGAAAAGCAGAAAAGAGGCAATCAACAGGATGACCAGAAACTGGACGATCCGATTGATCAGGATGCGTTTCATCCTATGCCCGGATTGCGAGCTTGTTCGCAAAGAGCGCGTAGGTCGGATGCATCTCGAATCCGACGACCTTCTTGTCGTAGAAGGTCAGGAGCTTGCGCCAGTAGGTCTGGACGATGGGACCGTCCTCCTGCATCAGGGCCTCGATCTCGGCCATCTTTCCGCGCCGCACCTCCGGGTCGGGCATCGCCTCGGCTTCGGTCAGGAGCCGGTCGAATTCCGGATTGGAATATCCGCTTTCGTTCCATGCGCCGCCGCTGCGGTAGGCAAGCCCCAGATTGATCACGCCAAGCGGACGGTGCGCCCAGACCGTCGTGCCGAAGGGCACCGTCGTCCACATGTCCCAGTATTGCGCGTTCGGCACCACATTGATGTTGCAGGTCACACCGGCGTCCTTGAGCATTTCCTGCATGGCGGTGGCACTGCGCAAGTGATGGGGCGGGTTCTGCTGGATCGTCAGTTCAACCTCCAGCCCGTCGCCATATCCAGCCTCTGCCAGCAGCGCCTTTGCACCTTCGACATCTTGCTTCCATTCGGGAAGCTTTGCGTATTCGGGGTGGATGGGGGCGACGTGGTGGTGTTCGGCCGGCGTCGCGAAGGGGCCAAAGGCTACGGCACAGGCCTTGGCCGGATCAATCGCAAGCCGAAACGCCTTTCGCACCCTCGGATCGTCGAAGGGTTTTTCGGTGACGCGCATACGCGACACGGCGGTGTCGGCGGTCGTGACGTCGTAGAGGGTCAGATGGTCCTGCGCTTCGAGAATGCGTGCCAGTTCCGGCTGCACCTGGAACGCCCCGTGCACCTGGCCCGAGATCAGCGCGTTGATGATCGCCTGATCGCCCCCGCCAAGGTCGACGAACTCCACCTTGTCGAGATAGGGCCCCTCGCCCCAGTAGCTTTCCACCGCCTCGATCACGGCGCCACGGCCCGGTTCGATTTCGGTCAGCGTGAAGGCGCCGGTCCCGTTCGAGCCGACATCGAAGGTTCCCCCCTCGGCGGGATCGAGCATGACGGCCTGATAATGGTTCAGATGTTCCGGCACGGCGAGCTGCGGCGCCTTGAGATTGAGACGGACGGTCATGTCATCCACTTTCTCGATCGCATTGGGCGCCCAGAGTTCGTGCGTGATGATCTTCTTGCCGTTCTCGTCCGTCTTGCCGGAATCGACATCGTTCAGCATGTAGCCTTTCATGAGGCCAAGCATCGACGATCCCACCTCGTCCGACAGAAGGCGGGTGAGGTTCCAGATGACGTCGTCGGCGGTGAAGGCCCTTCCGGAATGCCAGGTGACGCCGTCGCGTACCCGCAGCGTCCAGACCGAGAGGTCGTCCGACGGCTCCCAGCTTTCAAGAAGATGCGGGCGCGTGACGTTATCCGATCCGATCACGGTCAGATATTCGACCACTTGCGAATAGATCCACGGATGCGCGGTGGTATTCGCGACCGCCGGCGATTTGACATCGTAGACGGTCGTTTCAAGCCGAAGGACACCGCCCTTGGGCTTGGCTTCCTGCGCATGGGCGGGCGAGGCGATGCCATCGATCGTTCCCGCCAGCCCGTAAGCCGAGGCCGCCGACAGGCCAAGCAAGGTCGCTGTCCGGATGAACTCTCGCCGGCTGACGCGGCCGTCGCGATATTGGCCCGTCAGATCAGGGATGTAACCGTGAACTTTCTCTTTTGACATCTTGAGCCTCCATGAGTTGGGGTGATGAGAGCGCCTCCGCGCTGCTAGTTTGGGTGGTTTGCCATCGTCGGGGCCTGGTCGGTCGACGTGTGGGCCAGAGTTTTCATGTCTTCGCCCCCTTGCCCGATGCGGCACAGGAAATCGGCGATCGCCTCGATTTCGGCGCCAAGGGGGCGCTCGGATTCCAGCGGGGCCGAAATTTCCCGAATACGGGCGTGCAAGACCTTCAGGGGCAGTCCAAGCCGCGAACCGTCGCCGCGCAGATCAACGGCCTGCGCGGCGATCATAGCCTCTATCGCCGTCATCCTCGCCGAGGTTTCGGCGATCAGACGAAGCGCGCGGGCGGCGACCGGGGTTGTCGTCATGCAATCCTCGATCCCGTTCGCGTTCACGCTGGGCCAGATGGCCGGCGGTTGTGCGGCGTGCTGGATTTCGGCCAAAAGCGCCTCGGCCGTCTTGAGAACCGGCGCAAAGCCGTTCTGATCCGGCCCCCCGGCCGAAAGGAATTTCGCAAGTCCGCTCGTATCGGGGTTGAGCAGTCGCGCCATCCGGCCCAGCTGCGCCACCGTGACATGGACAAGGGCACGGGACACGGTTTCAAGCGTCAGTCCCAGATAGGCGGTAAAATATGTCCCGCTGGAGAGGATCTGTCCGGTATCGACAAGGACGAGCGGGTTGTCGCTTGCTCCGTTGATCTCGATTTCGGTCGCGGTTCGCGCCGTCGCCATCGCGGCGAGCGCGGCCCCGTGGATTTGCGGCAGGTTCCGCAGGGAAAGCGGGTCCTGCAAGCGGCGCGCATTGACCGGGTCGAGAAGATCGCTTCCGGCCAGATACCCAAGCAGCCCCTGTGCAGCCTCGGCTTGTCCCGGCTGAGGATTGGCGCTCAGCCCCTTCGGATCGAGCGGCGAAACGTTCGCGCCGAATGCCTCAAGAGAAAGGGCCGCAATCATCTGCGCGCTTCGCATGGATCGTTCCGCCGCGGCCAGGGCAAGCGCGGCGACGGCGGCGGTCGCGGAGGAATTGCTTGCCAGTGCAAGGCCGTCGCGCGGCGCCAGCACGACCGGGCCGATGCCGTGGGTATGCATCATGGCCGCGCTGGCCCCGGTTCTGCCCTCACGGTCGCGGCAGGTGCCTTCGCCGATCAGTGCCGCCGCCAGTGTCGCGTTCCACGTCAGATCCGAGGCCCCGATCGAACCGATGGACGGGACGACGGGCGTCAAACCGGCATTCAGCCAGGCCAGAAGACAGTTCGCGATGTTCGGGCTTGCGCCCGAATACCCGGTCAGAAGCGTATTCAGCCGGACGATCATCGCGGCCCGGACCGCCTCGTCCCTTTCCGGCGCGCCCACCGCATGCGCCCGCGCCCGGATGGTCGCGACAGAGAAGGATTGCAGCCTTGCGCTGTCCAGCGCCTCGGTCGACCTGGCCCCAAGCCCGCGTGTGACGCCATAGATCGGACGGTTTTCAGCCATCGCGCGACCGATGAGGTCATGGCTTTCTGCCATCCGGCGCAGCCCGTCGGGGCAAAGGGCAATCGGCGCCCTGCCCTCGGCAAGTGAACGAAGCGCGTCGATCGTCAGACCGCGACCGCTCAATGTCACAGCGACAGACACCCTAATCGTTCCGGTAGCGCAGATCCTGGACAATGCCCAGTTTGCGCGCCTTTTCGAGAATGGCCGCGCCAAGCGCGATGTCGCTGGTCGCAAGGCCCCGGTGCCAGAAAAGGATGGTTTCGTCTTCGCTCTCGCGGCCCGGCTTCAGGCCTGCGGCGATCTCGCCGATCTCGGCGTGAAAGCTGGCTTCGGTGACTTTTCCGGCATTGATATGCGGCCGAAGCGCCCCGAGGCCGCCCGCCCGCATCTGGCCAAGATCATCCATCACGAACTTGTCGATCCGGTCTGTGAAGTCGAGCGGCAGCGCGCTCATCGTACCGTAAGGAATGACAAGCGCGCCTTTGCGCACCCAGTCCGCCTTGAACATCGGCGTCGGGGCGGTCAGACGCGTCGCCTCGACCTGAATGTCAGCGCCCGCAAGGCAGCTTTCCCAATCCTCGGTCGCCGTTACGGGCTTGCCCAGATCCTGGCTCAGGCGCCTGGCGAAGCTTTCCCGGCTTTCGGCCCGGCGCGAATGGACGCGAATTTCCTCGAAATCGAAAATGTGATCGAGCAGGCGCACGTTCCAATAGGCCGTGCCGCGGGCGCCGACATGCCCGAGAACCTTCGGCCTGGCGGGCGCGAGCCATTTGGCACCAAGCGCGGTCAGGGCGCCAGTGCGCATGTCGGTGATCCCCGAGGCGTCGATCACGGCGCGCGGCGCCCCCGTCTGGGGGCAGAAAAGGTTAAGCAATGCGAGTTCGGACGGAAGGCCCTTCTTGTAGTTGTCTACGTAGTCGCCGACAACCTTCACCCCGGCGTAGCCAAGCGGCGCGACATAGCCGCGCAAGACATTGAAATGGCCGTTGAATGCCGGGTCCGGCGTCAGGTGAACGCGCGGCTCGATCACGCATTGCCCCCGGCCAGTGGCGACAAGCGCTTGCTCTACAGCATCAAGAATTTCCTGATCGGTCAACGCGACCTGATCTATTTCAGGCTTGCCGAGATATTCGATGATCATGATCACATCCTTCACGACTGTTGAATGGTCCGCCCTCGCCGCCCGAAACGCCACGCCAAAAAAAATGCTCGCAGATTCAGAAAAATTAAGTCAGCCTCAGCGCATGAAACTGCCGCCGCTCAATGCGATAAAGGTGTTCGAGGCGGCCGCGCGGAACGGGAGTTTCGTCGCGGCGGCGGCCGAGCTTGGCGTCTCGCCGGCCGCTGTCAGCATGCAGATCCGCAAACTCGAGGCCTTTCTGGGAAAGGACCTTTTCATCAGGGGCAACAACAGCATCGTCATGACCGACGCGGGGCAGCTGATCTATCCGCGCATGGCGCAGGCACTGACCGAAATCTCGCAGACCACCGAGCGCATACTCGACTACGATATCCGCTCAAGCGTGGTGATCAGCACCCTGCAATCGGTCTCCGACCGGTGGCTGGTCCCGAACGTCGCCGACTTCGCGAACCGGCACCCGACACTTGGGATCGAGATACGGATCGACAACGATCCGGTCGACTTCGCGAAGGATCGTATAGACCTGCGCGTGACGCTTGGGGATCGTTTCTATCCCGGATTGTCGTCGGTTCATCTCTTCCACGATGAGGTAACGCCCATCTGCGCCCCGGATTTCCTGGCGCAAGGGCAAGCCGGGAACATGCTGATGGATATCCCCGACGCGCGCTTCGTGCGCATCGAATGGGGCGGATCATACGCGTCCTACCCAACCTGGTCGGACTGGTTCAAGAAGGCCGGCCACAAGCGCGCCCTTGATCCCAGAGTGGGCATTCGCGTGGGCGGTGCCGGAATAGCGGCGGCTGTCGCGCTGCGGGGGGGCGGGATCATGCTCGGTTCCCGGCGTCTGCTTGCGCAAGAGCTTCGGGCAGGATCGCTGATCGCGCCTTTCGATGTCGCGCTGGCAATGCCGCAACCTTACCACGCGGTTCTTCCGCCCGGCATATCCGGCATCAAGGATCTGAGCCGGGCATTGCGCGACCTGCTGTTCGGTCTGGGTGAGTCATCTCGGGGCATCGCCAGATAGGGATCGACTGGCTGCGTCGGTTATAGATCGGGCCGAATTCGCCGAGGTCAGGGCCAAACCGAAGCGCGCGCACCCAACACCGAAATACCCTTACCCGGAGACCCCGGCCCTCACCCGGCCCGGGCGCGCAGCGCAAACCGCCGTGGTTGGTCGAGGCACTGGCGGCAGGGAAACGGCTGACGATATCGCAAGTCTCGCGAAAACACCGCAGGTCTCGAAACGCCAGTATCAGCCGGCAATCGGCATCGCGTGCCCGGGTTCCCACGAAACCCATACCGGTCCGCCTTCAGGCAGGTTCCGGAAGTCGGAGTCGCGGCCGACAGCCTTTATGACCTCGCCCTGCCAATCGAGAAGACATGTCCCGAGCGCGCCGCCGAAGATCTTCTGGCTGAGCGTTGCACGCAGGTGGAAGGGGGTCGCAGGTTCGGATTGCGAAAGGTGAAAATTCTCGGGTCTGACCGCAATCGTCGGTGTGCTGACGCCGGGTATCAGCGTTCCGTCGGACAGCCTTAGCCCGCCCGTCTCTACGACGCCGGCGAACAGCCGCGCATCGCCGAGGAATGTTGCGGTGAAGCCGTCGCGGGGATCGTCATAGACCT
>JAGRDO010000061.1:1011-2163 GCA_020447005.1 Paracoccaceae bacterium | reverse complement strand
CGGTCGACGATGTGCAGCTTGCCTTCCTGCCGGCCTTCGTAAACCTTGTTCACCGTCTCGGCCTCGACCCCGTTTGCGGCCAGGAACGACGCGGTGCCGCGCGTCGCGATGATCTCGAACCCCATCGCGGTCAGATCGCGTGCGGCGGCGGCCATTTCGGGCGTCTTGTCCATGTCCTTGATCGAGATGAAGACGCGGCCCGCTTCGGGCAGGGTGGTGCCCGCGCCAAGCTGGGCCTTGAGGAAGGCCAGGGGGAAGGTCCGGTCCCAGCCCATGACCTCGCCCGTCGAGCGCATCTCGGGCCCGAGGATCGTATCGACGCCGGGGAAGCGGGCGAAGGGCAGGACGGCTTCCTTGACGCTGAACCACGGCATGTCCGGATCGGCGAGCGTCATCGGATCGGCAAGGGGAAGGTCGGTATCGGGGCCGACACCTGCCGGGTAGGGCGCGCGCAGCGGGAAGTTCGACATCGGTTCGCCCGCCATCAGCCGGGCGGCGATGGAGGCGATGGCGCTGTCGGTGGCCTTGGCCACGAAAGGCACGGTGCGGCTGGCGCGGGGGTTGACCTCAAGCACGTAGATCGCGCCATCCTTGATCGCGAACTGGACGTTCATCAGCCCCTTGACCTTCAGCGCCAGCGCCATCGCCCTGGTCTGGCGCACCAGTTCGGCCACGATATCGGCGGGAAGCGAATGCGGCGGCAGGCAGCAGGCGGAATCGCCCGAATGCACGCCCGCCTCTTCGATATGTTCCATGATGCCCGCGACATGGACGGTCTGGCCATCCGAAAGCGCGTCCACGTCCACCTCGATCGCGCCCGAAAGGTAGCTGTCCAGCAGCACCGGGTTCTTGCCCGAGACATCGACGGCGGTGGTGATGTAGCGCTTCAGCTGGTCCATGTCGCGCACGATCTCCATCGCGCGGCCGCCGAGAACGTAGGAGGGGCGGATCACGAGCGGAAAGCCCACGCGCCCGGCGATCTCGATGGCCTGCGCATCGGAGGAGGCGATGCCGTTGACGGGCTGTTTCAGGCCAAGATCGTGCAGCAGCTTCTGGAACCGCTCGCGGTCCTCGGCAAGGTCGATGGCGTCGGGCGTGGTGCCGAGGATCGGGATGCCTTCGGCTTCCAGCGCATTGGCAAGCTTCAGCGGC
>JAGRDO010000061.1:0-980 GCA_020447005.1 Paracoccaceae bacterium | reverse complement strand
GTGCCGTTCTGTTGTTCGACGCGCAGGATTTCAAGGACATGTTCCAGGGTCAGCGGCTCGAAATAGAGCCGGTCCGAGGTGTCGTAATCGGTGCTGACCGTCTCGGGGTTGCAGTTGATCATGATCGTCTCATAGCCCGCATCCGTCAGCGCGAAACAGGCATGACAGCAGCAGTAATCGAACTCGATCCCCTGACCGATCCGGTTCGGGCCGCCGCCGAGGATGACGACCTTTTTCGCATCCGATGGCCGCGCCTCGCATTCCACGTCGCCCATCGCGGGGGCCTCATAGGTGGAATACATGTAAGGCGTCTGCGCTTCGAATTCGGCGCCGCAGGTATCGATGCGCTTGAAGACGGCTTTGACATCGGCGGCAAGGCGGGCCTTGCGCACGGCGGCTTCGGTTCTGGCTGTCAGCGTGGCAAGGCGGGCATCGGTGAAGCCCATCATCTTCAGGCGGCGCAGACCTGCCGCGTCCTCGGGCAGGCCCTCGGCGCGGACGGCGTCCTCGGCCGCGACGATCTCGCGGATCCGGGCAAGGAACCACGGATCGAAGGCGGTGGCGTGCTGGATGTCGTCATCGGTCAGCCCGTGGCGCATCGCCTGCGCGATCAGCCGCATCCGGTCGGGCGTCTGGACCGAGATCGCCTTGATGACGGCGGCCTTGTCGGGCGCCCCTTCGATCCTGATTTCGTCAAAGCCGGTCAGGCCGGTTTCCATGCTGGCCAGCGCTTTTTGCAGGGATTCGTGGATCGTGCGGCCGATGGCCATCGCCTCGCCCACCGATTTCATCGCGGTGGTCAGTTCGGCCTTGGCGCCGGGGAATTTCTCGAAGGCGAAGCGCGGGATCTTGGTCACGACATAGTCGATGGTCGGAAAGAGTGTATGATGTACTGCATAAATACAGAGTTACCAATTTCCATAAACCTGCCACAATCGCAATTAGGATGGCAGTGCTCACCATACGACGTGTCATGTTGT
>JAGRDO010000180.1 GCA_020447005.1 Paracoccaceae bacterium | reverse complement strand
TCCCCCTCGAGCACGGCGAACATTCGGTCGATCACCTTGTCATGAATGTCCCCCGCATCGCCGCCGAAGACTGGAGGCACACCAGCCTTAGCGGGTTTGACGACGATGACCTTTTCCCGATCATGGATTTCTTGAACTACCCAACGCCGCCCAGAAAAAATCAGCAGCATCCCAGGAGCAAGAACATTGTCGATTGGCAAGGTTCCAAGATCCCGCCCCTCTGCGACCAACCGGAACTCCTCAGGCGTCTGGAACACCGCATAGAAGCTGTAATGCTCAACCAGCTTTTCGCCCGCGGGTCCCAAAAGTAGCAGCCCGCTGCCGGCCTGTTCGATCAAGCCGGTTTCAGGATGACCGATCGCACGCAACACATCTGCAAAGACTTCAGTTGTGACCTTCCGAAAGGGGCCTTCGCGGCAGAGCACATTGTAGACCACGCTTGCCGACGCACCGCCGCGCTGCGCTATGACTGACAGTATCTGATGGACGAGCGTCGAGAGATGTAGCGCCTGCGGTTTTGGCGGTTCGCACCAGCCTTCCAGCAGCAGATCTATCATCGCAATAGACCTGATCAGGCCGAGGCGAAGACGATCCACGAAACTGCTCTCCGGCGTCAGTTTGGCTTCGACAGCGTACTGCCTCAGAATGGCCGGCTGTCCTTCACGGCGGCCTGATCGGCCAAGCCGTTGTCGCAACGCCGCGACGCTGAATGGCGCACCGATTTGAGCCACGCAGGTCACGTCGCCGATGTCGATTCCAAGCTCGAGCGTCGACGTGCAAACGGCGGTCGTCGGTTTCGCAGGGTCCTTCAAGCGCCGCTCGACGAAGTCACGGTGTTCTCGGGAGAGGCTCGCGTGGTGGGGATAGAATTCCTGTGGCAGGTGCTCCCGTTCGCAAAGCTCCCGCAGCCGATCTGCGTAGATCTCGACCCGTTGGCGCGCTCCGGCGAAGACCAGGTTGTCGCTGCCTCTAAGGTGTTTGAAGAGATGGGCTGCTATAGCATCCGTTGCGGATGGACTGTTTTCGTCTTCATCGCCTGAGAGGTAGCCGCGAAGCTGAAGCTTCAACTCAGCCTCGCCGCCATCTGCTTCGATCAGCTGGACAGAGCTTGCTGCGTCAGGGCGAAGATAGGCCTTGGCGAGGTCCATGTCGCCTAGCGTAGCTGAGAGACCTATCCGACGGATTGGGCGCTTTATCGCGAGCTCGAGCCTTGTGAGCAGTGAACGAAGCTGGACACC
>JAGRDO010000179.1 GCA_020447005.1 Paracoccaceae bacterium | reverse complement strand
CAGCATGTCATGCAACTCAGACACCGGGAGAAGTGCGGTGACCGCGAATGAAGGTGGGTGAACAGACAATGGAGATGCCGCGAGGGCCTTGGTTCCCTTCGAACTCACCGGAGGTAAGACACAGTGCAGATGTCAAAACCGCATCCCCAGGATCACTAACGTGCCGATAGTCTTCGCTGAAGCGCCCACGATGCGGAGGAGTGCTCGAGGCGAACAGAGCGGGAACGAAAGGCCGGGTCGCCACGAGACACCGCAACCATCCAATAGCCCTAATAGACAGCCCGGCTGGTTGGTTCGGTCAGAATATGGGACAGGACATTTGACCAAGGGCCGCCGCTACCAACAGACGGGACATAGTCTCTAGCTCCGGCAAGCGTCGCCGACTTGCCCTTCCAGTGCGCATACTATACGTCATTGACACATACACCGCCGAAACCTATATGGGACAAGGGATGACACGATTGCAAACAGTGGTCGAACTGCCCGAATTCCAGAGGCGCGCCAAGGCAATCATGTCGGACCAGGAGCGAGAGGCCGCGATCGACTTCATCGCCGCCAATCCGGAAGCTGGCGTCTCTCTTGGCGGCGGACTTCGGAAGGTCCGCATCCCGAGAGAGGGGGGCGGAAAGAGCGGCGGCTTCAGGACGGTGTATGTCTTTGGCGGGACCCATATGCCGATCTTTCTGATCACGGTCTTCGCCAAGAATGAGAAAGCCAACCTGTCGAAGTCTGAGCAGGCCGCGGCGGTAGAGGTGAGCAAGGCGCTTGTCGCGAAATATGGAGACGCAACATGAGTGCATTCGAATCCATCACCAAGGGGCTGGAAGAGGCGTTGGCCTTCGCAGATGGCGACTTGGCCGGCGCGAAGGTCCATGAGGTTTCCGTCGCGGAAGTCGATGTCGCCGAAGTCCGGCAACGGACTGGCCTGTCCCAGGCGGAATTCGCCAAAAGCATTGGCGTCGCAAAAGGTACGCTTCTGAACTGGGAACACGGGCGCCGACACCCGACAGGCCCGGCACAGGTTCTGCTGGCATTGATCGCAAAGAAGCCTTCTGTCGTGCAGGACCTGTTGCGCGGTGCGTGAACCGGGGCCTAAGCCCCGATCCTCTTGATGCGGATCCCGAGCTTGCGGGCCTTGTCGACGATGTTCTCGGTGATGCCCGA
>JAGRDO010000060.1:69490-72869 GCA_020447005.1 Paracoccaceae bacterium | reverse complement strand
TGGTGGCCGAACTGATCGCGGGCGGCCATCCGCATCCGATCAAGCCGAATTCCATCGCCGGCTGCACCTATTGCCACCCGCAGGTCGCCTCTGTCGGCCTGACCGAGGCGAAGGCGAAAGAGGCCGGTTATGCCGTCAAGGTCGGCCGCTTCCCCTTCATCGGTAACGGAAAGGCCATCGCGCTTGGCGAATCCGAGGGTCTGATCAAGACCGTGTTCGACGCCAAGACAGGCGAGCTTCTCGGTGCCCACATGGTCGGTGCGGAAGTGACCGAACTCATCCAGGGCTATGTCGTCGGGCGAAGCCTTGAGACGACCGAGGGCGAGCTGATGGAGACGGTCTTCCCGCACCCGACGCTTTCCGAGATGATGCACGAGGCGGTTCTGGACGCCTACGGTCGCGCGCTGCATATCTGACGCCGGGCGGGGGCCAGATGGAGCGAACCAACTGGCCCCTTATCGCCGCGCTGTGGTTCGCCGGACTGACGGCGGCGGGCCAGTTCGCCAAGATCGGCGTGATCTTTGACCTGCTGCGCCCGGTCTGGCCGGGGGCAGGGGTCTGGCTGGGCCTTGTCGTTTCGGTGGTGGGCTTTGTCGGCATCGTCTTTGGCACCTCGGCGGGGATCGCGGTCGCCCGCATAGGTCCGCGCCGGATGCTGCTGGCGGCGCTCGCGGCGGGGGCGGTGCTGTCGCTGGCCGAAAGCCTGATGCCGCCCCTGCCGGTGATGATCGCCCTTCGCGCGCTGGAAGGGATGAGCCATCTTGCCATCGTCGTCGCCGCCCCGGTGCTGATCGCGGCCTCCGCCCGGCCCGCCGATCAACCGGCGGCAATGACGCTTTGGTCCACCTTCTTCGCCGTGGCCTTTTCGCTGGCGGCCTTCCTGGGCCGGCCGCTGGTGCTGGCGCATGGCCCGGCGGCGTTTATGGTCACCCATGCCGGGCTGATGGCGCTGGCCGGTGGCCTTCTGTGGGCCGTGCTGCCCCCAAGCGCTCCGCCGCCCCCCAATGCCATCGCGCGGGTCGGCGTGATCGAGGCGCATCGGCGCATCTATGCCTCGCCCCGGATCGCCGCCCCGGCGCTGGGCTTCATCTTCTACACGCTGATGTTCGTGGCCTTCCTGACGCTCTTGCCCGATATGATCGCGCCCGAATGGCGTTATCTGACGGCGACGGTGATGCCCCTGGCCTCCATCGTCGTGTCGCTGTCGGTCGGCGTGCCGCTGACCCGGCGGCTGGGCGCGGTAGAGACGGTCCGGATCGGCCTTGCTGCCGGGGCGCTGGCGCTGATCGCCTTCACGCTCAGCGGTGGGGCGGGGCTGCCGGCGCTGACTTCGGTCATGGCGGTCTCGGGCGCGCTGGGCCTTGTGCAGGGGGGCAGTTTTGCCGCGATTTCGGAACTGAACCAGACCGGCGCCGCGCGGGCCGAGGCGGCGGGCGCCATTGCGCAACTGGGCAATGTCGGCACCACGCTGGGAACGCCGGTCCTGTTGCGCATGACCGATCTTTGGGGGCTGCCCGCCGTCCTGTGGTTCGGTCTGCCGCTGTGCCTTGGCGGCATCGCCACCCACAGCTGGCTGGCACGGCGACGGGCGCGGCTCAGCGCGTGATCGCGCCGCCCGCCGCGTGCCAGTCGTGAAGCCCGCCGAGGTTATAGACCTCCTTGTAGCCCATCTGCGCCATCATCTGCGCCGCCATCTGGCTGCGCGCGCCCGAGGCGCAGTAAAGCGCGACCGGCTTTTCCAGCGACAGTTCGGCAAGGCATTCCGGGCTGGACGGATCGCAGCGCATCCTGAGGGTTGCAAGCGGAACATGCAGCGCACCTGCCGCACGGCCCGAGGCGGCGATCTCGCCAGATTCGCGAACGTCGATCAAAACCATGTCGCCGGCATCGACACGGGCGGCGATGTCGCTGGCTGCGGGACGGCTGGCGGGCGAGGAACCGAAAAGTTTCATTATGATCCGTTAGCTGACAGGTGCCCGTGGATTCGGGCGCCAAACAAAATATATATTCTAGAAAATGAATGTGAAGGTGCCCTCGGCAGAATCTTGCAACAGTGGATCGTGCCACGAACCGCGACTGCCGGTCCGAGTGTCCGGCACGGGTTTTTTCAGTGCGTCAGCCCCTGGCTTCGGAACCAGTCGCGTACATCTTTGGAACGTGCGCGCGACACGGTGACATCGCCAAGTGTGCGGGTCTTTATCTGGTTTCCGTGAAGCGCAAGCGCTTCGTTGCGCGAGATCCAGAAGGACCGATGAATCTGAATTCCCGGAGCGCCGCCAACTTGTTCGACAAAATCCCGCATCCTGGCGCGGAGTTCGATCGTGCCGATATCGGTCCCGAGTATCAGATAATGCTCGGCGCTGCGCGCCCATCGGATCGAGGCGGCCGGAAATGTACGACCATTGAGAACCACGAAAGCCTCTGGGGGTTCCACATCCGCGGGGGGGCGAACGGCCGCGACGGCCGGTTCAGCGCCGCGATACAAAGGCAGAAGCCATAGCAGGCTTATCATCTCGACAATGTGGACGATCAGGACGTTTTGCAGATAGCTGAGCCATGTCCCCGGCTGCGCTCGCGCCGGCGCGATCGGGCCGAGGAGTTCCGGCAGGTTCTCGCACATCGCCGTAAGCGCGATGACCAGTGGCGCCGTCGCGATGAGCAAGGGAATTGGACGCTGTGTGCTGGTGCTCCAGTATCGTATCAGAAGCCTCACCCAGAGCGGAAGCAGCAGCACATAAAGGATGAGGCTGAGAAACCAGTAGAAAAAACGCGACGTGTAGGACGGAAGCGTAGGGAACAGGATCGGATTCGCCGCAGTCAGCACGAGCAGCGCGAGGGAAAACATGATGAACATGTTTCGGCTGCGCAGGAATGACTGCAGTTCACGTAACGTAAGCCGAACGACTTTCCCGTTCGTGACCAATATTCGAAGTTCGCGACTTTGTTGTTCTGTCATAGCCTGGCATTCAGTTAGCACTTGCGGCGCGTCACTGAGTATTGAACCCGCTTGCTTGGGTGGCGTCACTGGGGCGGCCTAGATCTTCGCTTGGAATTCGTGAACAGCGATGTGCCAACGAAGTCTAGGACGCCCCGACTTTTGTTAATGGTTATTTGGCTTCCCTCAGGTCGTGCCCAGCAAACTGCACGAAGAGGGGAGCCAATGTTTCTGTAATGTTCCTGTTTTTCGGTTGGAGTTCTCGTCTCGATCGCCTATCTGTTTAGTGCCAGATCCCGGGGGTGAAAATGGCCGAGCAGAAATATATCGAAGTGCGAGGCGCGCGCGAGCACAATCTGAAGTCGATTGATGTCGATATCCCACGCGACAAGCTTACCGTCGTGACCGGCCTCTCGGGTTCGGGCAAGTCCTCGCTCGCCTTCG
>JAGRDO010000060.1:67377-69481 GCA_020447005.1 Paracoccaceae bacterium | reverse complement strand
CAGCGGCGCTATGTCGAAAGCCTTTCGGCCTATGCCCGCCAGTTCCTCGACATGATGGGCAAGCCCGATGTCGATCACATCTCTGGCCTGTCGCCCGCGATTTCGATCGAGCAGAAGACGACTTCTAAGAACCCGCGCTCGACCGTTGGCACGGTGACCGAGATCTACGACTACCTGCGTCTGCTTTTCGCGCGCGTGGGCACACCCTACAGCCCCGCCACCGGCAAGCCGATCGAGGCGCAGCAGGTGCAGGACATGGTCGATGCGGTGATGGCGATGGAGGAGGGGACGCGCGGCTACCTCATGGCGCCCATCGTGCGCGACCGGAAGGGCGAATACCGCAAGGAATTCCTTGAGTTGCGCAAGCAGGGCTTCCAGCGCGTAAAGGTCGACGGCCAGTTTTACGAGTTGGAAGAACCGCCCACCCTCGACAAGAAGTTTCGCCACGACATCGATGTCGTGGTCGACCGGATCGTGGTCCGCGAAGGGTTGGAGACGCGGCTCGCCGACAGTTTCCGCACCGCGCTGAACCTCGCCGACGGGATCGCGATCCTTGAAACCGCGCCGACCGAAGGCGAGCCGGAGCGGATCACCTTCAGCGAGAACTTCGCCTGTCCGGTCAGCGGGTTTACCATCCCCGAGATCGAGCCAAGGCTTTTTTCCTTCAACGCGCCCTTCGGGGCGTGCCCCTCTTGCGACGGGCTTGGGGTAGAGCTTTTCTTCGACGAACGTCTTGTCGTGCCTGACGTGACGCTGAAGCTGAAGGACGGGGCGCTTGCGCCCTGGAACAAGGGCAAGTCGCCCTATTTCATCCAGACCATCGACGCTCTCGCCCGCCATTACGGGTTCGACGCCAAGAAGCCGTGGAAGGATCTTCCCGACAACGTGCAACGGCTTTTCCTCTTCGGCTCTGGCGACGAGGAGATCAAGTTTCGCTTCGACGAGGGGGGGCGTGTTTACGAGGTTACGCGGAGTTTCGAAGGCGTGATCCCCAACATGGAGCGGCGCTACCGCGAGACGGATTCGAACTGGGTGCGCGAAGAGTTCGAGCGTTACCAGAACAACCGTCCTTGTGGCACCTGCGGCGGCCACCGGCTGCGCCCCGAGGCCTTGGCGGTGAAGATCGCCAAGCTGCATGTCGGCGAGGTCGTGCGGATGTCGATCAAAGAGGCCTATGCCTGGATCGACACGGTCCCCGCAAAGCTGACCAAACAGAAGAACGAAATCGCGCGTCTGATCCTGAAGGAAATCCGGGAACGGCTCGGGTTCCTCAACAACGTGGGCCTTGAATACCTGACGCTTTCCCGCAATGCCGGGACCCTGTCGGGCGGCGAAAGCCAGCGAATCCGCTTGGCATCTCAGATCGGCTCGGGCCTGACCGGTGTCCTCTATGTGCTTGATGAACCCTCCATCGGGCTGCATCAGCGCGACAACGACCGGCTGCTCGGCACGCTCAAGAACCTGCGCGATCAGGGCAACACGGTGCTGGTCGTCGAGCATGACGAAGAGGCGATCCGCGAGGCGGATTATGTGTTCGATATCGGCCCCGGCGCAGGGATACATGGCGGGCAGGTCGTGGCGCGCGGGACACCGGAGGAGATCGCGGCCGACCCCGCGTCATTGACCGGACAGTATCTGTCGGGAAGCCGCGAAATCGCCGTGCCGGAACATCGCCGCGACGGCAATGGCAAGAGCTTGAAGGTGGTCAAGGCGACCGGCAACAACCTCAAGGACATGACGGCCGAATTTCCTTTGGGCAAGTTCATCTGCGTGTCCGGCGTCTCGGGTGGCGGCAAATCGACGCTGACGATCGAGACGCTATACAAGAACGCCGCGCTGCGTCTGAACGGCGCACGGGAAACGCCTGCGCCCTGCGAGACGATCAAGGGGTTCGAGCATCTCGACAAGGTGATCGACATCGACCAGCGCCCGATCGGGCGGACGCCACGTTCGAACCCTGCGACCTATACCGGCGCCTTCACCCCCATCCGCGACTGGTTCGCGGGCCTTCCGGAAGCCAAGGCGCGTGGTTATCAGCCGGGACGCTTCAGTTTCAACGTCAAGGGCGGGCGCTGCGAAGCCTGTCAGGGCGACGGCGTCATCA
>JAGRDO010000060.1:0-67338 GCA_020447005.1 Paracoccaceae bacterium | reverse complement strand
GCAAGGGCCACCGCTATAACCGCGAAACTCTCGAGATCAAGTTCAAGGGCAAATCCATCGCGGACGTACTCGACATGACGGTCGAGGACGCGCAGGGCTTTTTCAGCGCGGTTCCGGCAATCCGCGAAAAGATGGATGCGCTGGTCAAGGTTGGCCTTGGCTATATCAAGGTCGGCCAGCAGGCCACCACGCTTTCAGGTGGCGAAGCGCAGCGGGTGAAACTGTCGAAAGAACTGTCCAGACGGTCCACTGGTCGCACTTTGTACATTCTGGATGAGCCGACGACAGGTTTGCACTTTGAAGATGTTCGAAAATTGCTGGAAGTGCTCCATGAGCTTGTCGAGCAGGGCAACACCGTCATCGTTATCGAGCACAATCTGGACGTCATCAAGACGGCCGACTGGATCATTGACATCGGTCCCGAAGGCGGGGACGGGGGCGGGCGTATCGTCGCGACCGGAACCCCGGAACAGGTCGCGCAAGCCGAAGCCAGCCACACCGGCCGCTATCTTTTGCCCATGTTGAAACCGCGGCGCGTCGCCGCCGAATAAACGGCGCGCCGCAGGGGCGGTTTTCCAAGGCATTGCGGATGGCCCGACATGGGGCCATCCGCCGGATCGGTCCTTCAGGCTTTCTTGACAGGGCAGGTATTCAAGCCCAACAGCGAATAAAGCGGGCAGGTTGACATCACACCCGTGCCAAGGGCCACGATGCCAAGGACCAGCGGCAACCAGCGCAGGCCCATGCCCGGCGCAAGATACCACCACGCAATGAGCGCGATCCCCAGAGCGATCCGAATAATGCGGTCGATGCCGCCAACATTGGTCTTGAACATTCTCTTTCTCCGGTTTGCGAAGCCACATTCGCTTCGTTCCTGACCAATTGATATTGAACCGCGACAACGCGCATGTCTGTGACCTCGTCACGCTAGTCGGCGGCTGCGGCAAGCCGCCGCAGGGTGTCGGGATCCGTCAGGCTGACACTGCCCCTCACGGTTGAAACCCAGCCCTCGCGCGCGAAAACCTCAAGCCGCCGCGAAACGACTTCGCGCGCCGAACCGATCAGCGCGGCAAGTTCCTGATGCGTCGCTTCGACCGAGCCGTCGACCGCGCGTTCAAGCAATGCCCGCGCAAGCCGGCTTTCGATCCGCTGAAAGGCAACGCGTTCCAACAGGTGCATCATGTCCTGCATACGTCCGGCAAACGCACCGAACACGAAGGTGCGGAACGCCGGCGAGCTGTCCATGAGGCTCAGGAACAGGCTGCGCGGAATCAAGACCACTCGCGAAGGCAGGGCGGTCACTGCCTCGCCCGTATAATCCTCGCCGCCAAGCAACCCGAGCGTCGTTTGCACGCAAGACCCACCCGGTTCCACCGCATAAAGAAGAATATCGCGCCCGGAGGGACCGGTCAGGTAAACCTCGACCCGCCCCTCAAGAACGACGAGAAAGCCTTTCGCCGCATCGCCAGGGCGGAAAAGCGTTGTCCCTTTCGGAATATCGGTCGGCGCAAGCTCGGCCAGACGTTCGGTTGCCCGCGGGTCCAGCCGGTCAAGTTGCCGGGCGGTGGCAAGCCAGTTCCGGGACACAGCCGCTGTCATGCACCTTCCTCCGCCAGATTGTCAGCCGCGCTGCCGCTTTTCGAAGCGGGGCAGCATGGCAGAAAAATCCCTGCCGCGGCCATCCTCGGCCTCCACGAATGTTTCGTAGAGCAAGGCGGCAAGCTGACCCATGGGCGTATCCGCATCGGCAAGTTCGGCCGCCTGCTGCGACAACCGCAGATCCTTCAGCATGAGTTCCGCCGCAAACCCCGGTTGATACCCGTTGTCAGAAGGTGATTTCGGCCCAACCCCGGGGGCGGGGCAATAGGCATTCATGCTCCATGAATACCCCGAAGAGGTGGACACGACGTCAAACATCTTTTGTCGGTCAAGCCCCAGTTTATCCGCAAGCGCAAAGGCTTCGCAGGTGGCGATCATCGTGACGCCAAGGATCATGTTGTTGCAGATCTTGGCCGCCTGACCGGCGCCTGCGCCGCCGCAGTGAACGGCTTTCTGCCCCATGATGTCGAAAAGCGGGCGAACGATTTCAAAGGCGGCAGATGTGCCGCCGGCCATGAACGTCAGCGTCCCGGCGGCCGCGCCGCCAATTCCGCCTGAAACCGGTGCGTCTATCGCCAGACAGCCCGCGCGGGCCGCCTCATCAGCGACGATACGCGCCGTTTCCACATCGACCGTCGAGCAATCGCAAAGAACAGCCCCCGGCTTGAGCGCGGGCATCACTTCCTTCGCCACCGTCCGCAATATTGCCCCGTTTGGCAGCATGGTGATGACGACATCGGCGTCATGGGCGGCCCCGGCGGCGCTGATCGCGCCGGTCACGCCATCCGGCATGGCGGCATGAGTATCATAGCCGGTGACGATATGACCCGCTGCCACGAGGTTCCGGGCCATTGGCGCACCCATATTGCCAAGCCCGATGAATCCTATCTTCATTCGTCACTCCCTTCAAAGTTCAACGCGGCATCGCCGAGCGGCATCAACATCCTCGCGACATCGGCCGCGGGCACAGCCTCGGGCCCGTCATGGCGCCAGCGCGGTTCATGATCCTTGTCGATGATCTTGGCGCGGATGCCTTCAAGGAAGTCGGCCATTTCCATCGAACGATAGGTGAAGCGATATTCCATTTCCAGAGCCCGGCGCAGGCTCGGCACCGCGCGAATCCGATGGATCATCTCGACTGTACATGCCGCGGAAAGGGGCGAGACGCGCCCGATCGCCTTCAAGGTTTCGGCCGCGAAGGCAGTGTCGGAATGTTTCAACGATCGCACGATGTCGCCGAGGGTCTCGCCCGCGAAATGGCGGTCGACCTCCGATTGCAGATCTTCCAGCCAACCTGCGGGCGCATCGCGTCTGAATGTGGATATGGCCCCGACATCGCCATGGTCGACCAGCAATTTCAGCAGCTTCTTCCACTCGGCTTCGGGTACAAAGCCATCGGCAAAACCGGCAAGAATAGCGTCGGATGGGCCCATGCGGCGGCAGGTGATGCCCAGATACTCGCCCAACCGCCCGGGCGCGGTGGCCAGTATCGCGCTGCCGCCCACATCGGGTATCAGTCCTATGCTGCATTCGGGCATGGCGATCTGGGCGCTTTCGCCAACGATGCGGTGACTGCCAAGGCAGCCGACACCGACGCCGCCGCCCATCGTGAACCCATGCAGGAAACTGACGACCGGTTTCGGATATTCGGCGATCTGCGCGTTCATCCGGTACTCGTCCGCCCAAAACGTCCGGCCATAGCTGAAATCGCCACGGCGTCCCGTCTCGTACATTTCAGCGATGTCGCCGCCGGCACAGAAGGCACGGTCGCCCGTCGCGTCGATCAGGATCAACGTGATTTCGCGGTCACTCTGCCACGCTGTCAGCGCGGAAGTGATCTTCCGGCACATGCCATGCGTCAGCGCGTTCAATGCATGCGGTCTGTTCAAAGTGATCCGGCCGGCGCGCCCCTCGGCGCGAATGTTCACCTCACTCATCAGTTCCGCTCGCCCAGAAGCGCCCGGGCGGTGATTAACCGCATGATTTCATTCGTGCCTTCCAGAATCTGATGGACGCGGAGATCGCGGACGATCTTTTCGATGCCGTAATCGGCAAGATAGCCATAACCTCCATGGAGTTGCAGGCACTGGTTTGCCACATCGAATGCATTGTCGGTGACAAGCAACTTGGCCATGGCGCAGAATTTCGTCGCGTCGGTGGCCTTGTTGTCCAGTTTCCACGCCGCGTGCCGCAGGAAAGTGCGGGCGGACTGAAGTTTGACTTCCATCTCTGCAAGACGGAATTGCAGCGCCTGAAACTGGTCAAGCGTCGAACCGAAAGCCTCGCGCTCGGCCATGTAGGTCAGCGTCGCATCAAGGGCGGCCTGGGCGCCGCCCAGTGCCGAAGCCGCGATGTTCAGCCGTCCGCCATCAAGCCCGGCCATGGCGTAGAAAAACCCCCTGCCTTCCTCACCCAGCAGGTTGTCGCCCGGGATCATACAGTCGTCAAACCGGACCTGAGTGGTCGGTTGCGCCCGCCAACCCATCTTGTTTTCCAGCGCCCCGAAGGAAAGCCCCGGCCGGTCCTTTTCGACGATGACCGCCGATATTCCGGCAGGGCCCGCCCGACCGGTTCGAACCATCGTGAGATATGCATCTGAATACGAACCGCCCGAAATGAACGCTTTGGTCCCGTTCAACTGATACCCTGCCTCGATCCGCTCTGCCTTCGTTTGCAGGGCGGAAGCATCGGATCCTGATCCGGGCTCGGTAAGGCAGTAGGAAAAGACCGTTTTCATCGCCACAAGGTCCGGAAGCCACCGTTCCTTCGCGGCTGCCGAGCCGAAGCGGTCGATCATCCCGCCGCACATGTTATGGATTGACAGGAACGATCCGACCGCAGGGCATGACATTGCCAGGGCTTCAAAGATCAGCGTCGAATCCAGACGTGAAAGCCCGGCCCCGCCATGGTCCTCGCTGACGTTTATCCCGCCAAGGCCAAGCGCCGCTGCTTTTGGCCAAAGCGATCTGGGGATGCTGCCTTCGGCTTCCCATTGGCGCGCGAAGGGGGCGATGTGTTCGCGGCCAAATCCGCGCACCATATCAATGATTGCCAGCTGTTCCTCTGTTGGCATGAAGTCCATTCGGCGCGCCCCTGTGACATATGAATTGAACGTGCGTTAAATTCCATTGCGTGGCCCGCATTTGCAAGGGCTTCCGTTCGTCGGCCGCCCGGTTCCGATGCGGTCGAGCCTTTCCGGGCCATCCGGCGGCACTGTCGCCTGCCGGTGGCCTCTTCCCCCCGATAAACGCTGCGCATTGGCGATTGTTATCACAAACGCATTGTTTTTGGGGAATTCGGTGCCAATGTCCCGGATTTGGAGGCGAGTGACAGCGCAGTTTTCGGCGAAACCAAATTCATTTTGACACCGGCCCCGAATGTGTCGAGATTGTGGCGGTGTTGGGTGTTCGGGGTGTAAAGGATCGAATCATGCCTATGAGTGCTGGCCGCGTTTTTGTTGCGGCTTTGGTTTCCTCGGTTTTCATGGCCATTTCGGCTCACGGGGCGACGGTCACGACGCTCTGCCCCGGGACGGCCGCAACAAATGACCGGGAATTTTCGGTCACGACGGTAGCGCCCGGCGCAACATGTATTGCTTCGGGCGTGGGCAATATCAGCGGCAATCCGGGCGGCGCCAATCCTGATCCGCTGTTTGCAATTCTCGGGTCGGGCTATCAGCTTATCGACAAGTCGGATGTGAGCGGCAGCGCCATGTCGGTTTCCGGCGTCGGGGGGCTGTCGGGAATGTGGTCTTTTTTGCTTCCACCGGCCCCTAAGGGGTCGATGTGGTCGAATCTGGTCATCGCGTTCAAGAGCGGTGTGGCCCAGCTCAACCCGGATTGGGCGGCCTTTGGACTTTCTGCCGGCGTAACCAGCGGCACATGGTCGATCAATAACGGGAGCCAGTCGCTGTCTCACGTGAACCTTTACGGCCAGCTGGTTCCGGCAGCGGTTCCGCTGCCTGCGGCGGGGGTGCTGATGGTCGGTGCGCTCGGGGCGCTTGCTGCATCGCGAAGGAAACGGCGTCAGGCGTAAGCCGACGGGGAAGATTTTGAACCTAGGGGCGCTCTGGCAGCGCCCCTATTGTTTATATCTACAGGTCCGCGTGAAATTCCTCGATCAGATGGCCGACCACTGCGCGTAACGCGGAAGCGTCGCTTTCGCCGGCATTCAAGGCCGCGTCCAGCGCCGCGCGTTGCCGATCCGCACTTGTGCCGTCGGTCAGAACGCTCTTCAGATGCTCCAATTCCCTTTCGCAGCCCAAAGCCGCGGCATCCTCTGCCAGCGCTTCGTGCAGTTCGGCAAGGAGTTCGGCAAATTCCACAACTTCGCCGCGCCCGAAATCTATCAGCCCGCCCGAAACGCCATAGCGCTGCGCCCGCCAGCGATTTTCGGCAATAAGAAAGTTGTCATAGATCCGCCAGCGCTGGTTCTGCCGCTTCAGTCGCCAGAGCATCCGCGTCAGACACTGAACCGCTGCCGCAAGCGACAGCGCGAACTCCAGACGCGGCTGCACATCACAGATCCGGGCTTCGATCGTGGGAAAGCGGGCCGAAGGGCGCAGGTCCCACCAGATCTTCGAACTGTCCTCGATGATCCCCATGTCGGTCAGCAAGCTGACACAACGCTGATATTCGCCCCAACTGGCAAAACTGGGCGGAAGGCCCGTGCGCGGAAGATTGTCGAAGATCGTCAGGCGATAACTGGCCAGACCCGTATCGTCACCCTGCCAGAATGGTGATGATGCCGACATCGCCAGAAGATGCGGCAGGAAATAGGACAGCTGATTTACCAGATCGATGCGCATGTCCGTTTGCGGGATGCCCACATGGACATGCATGCCACAGATCAGCATCCGGCGGGCAACGCCGCCCAGGTCGCGCCGCAGGTCGTCGTAGCGTTCCTTCGGCGTATGGTGCTGGTCCTTCCAATCGGCGAACGGATGACAAGAGGCCGCTATCGGGACCAGACCGAACCGGGCGGAATTTCGGGAAACGCAGGATCGCAGGCGTCGCAGATCATCGCGGGCTGCGCTCACATCAGCGCAGACGCGCGTCCCGACCTCGATCTGGCATTGCAGGAATTCGGGGCTGACCTGTCCGTCCATCTCCGCCCGGCAGGCGGCCATCAGTTCGGTCGGTGCGACGGCGAGTGCAAGGCTTTCGCGGTCGACCAGCAGGTATTCTTCCTCAATACCGATGGTAAAATCAGGCTCGGTCATCCTGTCTCCGCATTGGCCTGACCCCAGTTGAACAGAGCCAGGCCCATGCGGCAAGAAAAAGCGGACCTCAGATCAGTTTGCCCATCGCGACGGCCGTGTCGGCCATGCGGTTGGAAAAGCCCCATTCGTTATCGTACCAGGTAAGGATCCGGCACATGCGGCGATCCAGAACCTTGGTCTGATCCATGTGGAAAATGCTGGAATGCGGATCGTGGTTGAAATCGGACGATACGTTCGGCTGGTCAGTAAATGCCAGAATGCCCTTCAAATTGCCGCCGGCGGCAGTCCGGATGGCGGTGTTTATTTCCTCGACCGATGTGTCGCGGCTGGCTTCGAACACGAAATCGACGACCGATACGTTCGGCGTCGGCACGCGGATGGCCACCCCGTCAAGCTTGCCGTTCAATTCAGGCAGAACGAGACCGACCGCCTTGGCCGCCCCGGTCGATGTCGGGATCATCGACAAAGCCGCCGCGCGCGCCCGGTACAAATCCTTGTGCATCGTATCAAGCGTCGGCTGATCGCCCGTGTACGAATGGATCGTCGTCATGAATCCCTTGGTGATACCGATGCTGTCATTCAGCACCTTGGCGACCGGCGAAAGGCAGTTCGTCGTACAGGACGCGTTGGAGACGACGGTATCGTTTCTTGTCAGCGTGTCGTGGTTCACACCATAGACGATGGTCTTGTCGACATCCTTGCCCGGCGCTGAAATGAGCACACGCGACGACCCGTTATCAAGATGCGCCTGGCTTGCTTCCTTTGAGGTGAAGATGCCGGTGCATTCCATGACGACATCGACATCGGACCACGGCAGATCGGCGGGATTTCGCAGCGCCGTGACTTCGATAGGCCCGCGGCCGACATCGATCGTGGTTGCTGTCGTGGTCACTTCGGCCGGGAACCGGCCGTGGACGCTGTCAAATCGCAGCAGATGCGCATTCGTCTCGACAGGTCCAAGGTCATTGATCGCGATAACCTCGATATCCTTGCGACCGGATTCGATTATCGCGCGCAACACATTCCGGCCGATCCGGCCAAATCCGTTGATTGCCACCTTGACTGCCATCGAACTCTCCTTCTCGCACCAGTTTATGTTTGCGCTAACATCCGCAAAAAAAGCAGAAGATCAATGGCAGAGTAATCACGTTACCGCCAGAATGCGAGAAATTCGACGAAAGCCACGAATTTCTGGCCAATAAACAGCGATCCGCCCAGACCGAGCGCAAAGTCAGTGACGAAGAATGCCGCAATAAAGAGGCCAAGGACGAGCGCGATGCGATTCGTCATGGCCGATGCCTATCCTTAGGGGTGGCACGCTCAGAGCAAGCGGCCCATGGCGCCGGCGACATCGGCCATGCGGCAGGAAAAGCCCCATTCATTGTCGTACCACGACAGAACGCGGACGGTACGGCCACCGACGACCTTTGTCTGATCCGGGGCGAATATCGATGAATAGGGCGTGTGGTTGAAGTCAATCGACACCTTTGGTTCGGGGTCATAGGACAGAACCATTCCCATATATCCTGCCGCGGCTTGTCTTACGATATCGTTGACCTCGGCAACTGTCACGTCGCGTGCGGCCTGAAAGGTCAGGTCGACCGCCGAGACATTTGGTGTCGGAACGCGGATCGCGGTTCCGTCAAGCTTGCCCGCCAGTTCCGGAAGCACCTCGCCCAAGGCCTTGGCGGCACCTGTCGAAGTCGGGATCATCGCCATGGCAGCGGCTCGGGCGCGATACAGATCGTTATGGCGCCGGTCCAGGGATGGCTGATCGCCGGTGTAGGAATGGATTGTCGTCATGATACCGGACTCGATCCCGATCGCATCGTTCAGAACCTTCGCCAGAGGTGCAAGGCAATTCGTGGTGCAGGAGCCGTTCGAGACCACGAGATGATCGGACTTCAGTTCTCGATGATTGACCCCGTAGACGATCGTCTTGTCGGCGCGTTTCGCCGGCGCCGAAACGAGGACACGCTTGGCCCCGCGTGAAAGGTGAACGGCGGCCTTGTCACGGTCATTGAACTTGCCGGTGCATTCCAGCACGACGTCGACACCGTCCCAGTCCAGTTCTTCGGGGTTATATGTCGACATGACCTCGATCGGACCACGGCCAAGGTCGAGCGTATTGCCCGAAACCTTCACCGGCCCTCCAAATCGGCCGTGAACACTGTCGTATTTCAAAAGATGGGCATTGGTTTCGATCGGGCCCGTGGCATTGATCTTGACGACCTGAACATCGTTGCGGGCGGCTTCGGCGATATGGGCAAGCGTGCAGCGCCCGATCCGACCGAAACCATTGATACCAACCGTTACCGTCATTTCCCACTCTCCCATAGCGGCAATCCCGGCATGGCTATTGCCGCAGGACCAACTCTCTCCCGATAGCAAATTGAAAAAGCTTGATAAACCCGGGAATTCAACATGTTAGCGAAAACAGCGGCGTGTTAGCGAAAACACTATCGACAATCGCTTTTGCAAGGTTCGACTGTCTGCAATTGCTTTGCAACCTTGCCACTGCCGGGCGAAACGCTAGGGTCAGGCTGATCTTGTTTGGTGGATGGGACGGGTATGAGCGGGTTGTTGGCGCTTCTGGACGATGTTACGGCGATCGCGAAGATGGCCGCGGCAAGCGTTGACGATGTGGCCGGCATGGCCGCGAAAGCGGGAAGCAAGGTGGCCGGGGTTGTCATCGACGATGCTGCGGTAACGCCGAAATACGTGCACGGCTTCGATGCCCGCCGCGAACTGCCAATCATCTGGAAGATCACCAAGGGATCGCTTTTCAACAAGCTGGTGATCCTTCTTCCGGCCGCACTGTTGATGAGTTCGTTTGCGCCATGGCTGATCACCCCCTTGTTGATGCTGGGCGGGACCTATCTGTGCTTTGAAGGCGCGGAGAAGGTGTTCCATCATCTTTTCCCCCACCAAGACAAAGAGGTGGACGCCGATCTGGATGTCGGCGACCCGGTGCATCTGGAGGAAAAGCGCGTGCGCGGCGCGATCAAGACCGACTTTGTCCTGTCCGCCGAAATCATGACCATCACCCTTGCCGCCATTCCGGAAAACACCATCTGGTTGGAAGCGACGGCCTTGGCCGTCGTTGCCGTCGCCATCACGGCCGTGGTTTACGGGACCGTGGCGTTGATCGTGAAAATGGATGATATCGGCCTGTTTGTCGCGGCGACGGCAAAGACCGATTTCGGGCGCGCGATTGGAACCGGGCTGGTCAAAGGAATGCCAAAGCTCATGTCCATCCTGTCAACCGTCGGAACCGCTGCAATGCTCTGGGTGGGCGGTGCCATCATCTCGCACGGGCTGGATGTTCTTGGGCAACCCTGGCTTTATGACTTCTTCCATCACCTGGCCGTTGCGGCGGCCGGCGCGGTTCCCACGGGTATTGAAGGTTTTGTCGAATGGCTGGTGACCGCGCTTTGCGATGGCGCCCTCGGGCTCGCCCTCGGGCTTGTCCTGATACCCATCGTGACCCGGGTGGTCAGCCCGCTGCTTGACCGATTTGTCGGCTGAGGCCTTCCCCTACCTCATCCACAGACCCGCCTTCTTGATCCGGTTGCGGATCATCGCCTCGCGCCTCGGCAGATCGTTTCGATCAAACATCTCGCGGATTTTCCGGCCTTTTTCCTGGTAGACGAGCTTTCGAAGCGGATCATAGGTCTTCAGCACCTTCTTGATCGGGTTCGGCGCGATCGCCGTCTCAAGTGCGGTGACGGCGGCATTGGATTCGCGCGCGTAAAGCAGGGGCAGGGTGCGGTAATGGCACGAGACATCGCCATCGAGACCTTCAAGCCCTTTTCCCGGCCTGCCGCCGCCGAAAGAGTGAATGACAAGGGGCAGGGCCACCTGGTCCAGCCATGGGTCAAGCTCCTGGCAGACCAGCGTCTCTGGCGCGTCGTCCCGGATCGTCAGGGCAAATTCGAGGAAGCGCTCACCGAACTTTCGCGGGCATTCATGGAAGAACCAGCCGGCGTTGAAGTAGAGATACCGCTCCCAGTATTCATCCGGCTGGCCAAGATCGAGCGTGGTTTCGAAGTCAAGCCCGAACCGATCGTATAGCGACTTCCAGATCGCTCCATAGCCCGGTCCGTAAAGCTCGATCTGTGGCCAAGTACCTTCGCGCCGCATCGAAGCCGAAGGGCGGCGATAGTCAATGCTCAAGTCCGAAAGCGGTGCGGTGAAAATGGTGTCCGTGTCGAAAAAGTGAAAAGGCTCACCAGCAGGAAGGGCGGACAGCCCCTCTATTTTGTTGCCATATGGGTATTTCTGGCCAAAGTGCGCGTTTTCAAACGGCCGAATTTCCACCCCGAAATGCACAAGCAATTCGCGAAACTCGGGTTTAAGCCTCGGGTCGCCCTGCCATAGCGGGCCAGGCTGCGGTTCGCCCGCGATCAGCTTGCCGGAAAACTCCGGATTGGCAGCGCGAAACGTCGCCGCGAAAATGATGGCCTCATAGGCCAGCCGCCCATCCTGGGCAATGAAGAATACATTGACGCCGCTTGCGTCGCTCTTGCCCATGTCGCCCATCTGCTAACCCGCTGACATTCGCTTTTCGCGCCATTCTTGTTGGTCGGACTATAACAGGGTTGAAGCCGTCCGAAAGCAAAGCCTCAGCTTTCTTGGCCGGTCTGTACGATCTGCGATGCAACCGCCCCGGCGTCTCCGACCTGGTATATATCGACGATGGACAGGCCAAGCCGAAGGCGCACAGTCTGGTCGTCCCGTCGGCTGATGACAGGTGGTCCCGGCCACTGGCTGAGATCATAGATCTGTTCGGCCGACCAGCGGTTGACAACCGTCACCCCACCATAGGCCACGCGAAACGTGACGGCGCCCGTGCCGGGGCTGATGTGATTTGTCCCTGTCCCGACCAGAACCTCATCGTCGCCGTCGCCAAGCACAACCGTATTGCGGCCCGGCCCGGTATCGATGAAAGACGCGCCATCCCCGTCCTGAATGAAATCGTTACCGTGGCCGCCGTAAATCCTGTTGTTGCCGCGTCTGCCGTAAATCACGTCATTGCCGGTCCCGCCGTCCAGCACGTCGTTTCCCGGACCGCCCGAGAGTGTGTCGTCCCCGGCCCCCCCGTAAAAGAAATGCCGGCTGTTCGGCAGCGTCGCGGTGGCTTCCAGCAGATCGTTGCCTGCGCCGCCATGGAACGTCGCCCCGCCGTATTTCGGCCCCCGCATGATATCGTCGCCGTCCGAGCCGGAAACTTCTACCGTCACCCGCTCGGATGTCTCGAACTCGATCGGGCTGTCGGGATGGGCAACGATCTTGATCGTTTTACCGAGCTGCACGTCCGATTCCTGACGCGCAACGACCGTCGCGATGCGGATCTTTTCGACATAGGGCGGGCAATGAAGAACATAATCGTCCGGGCCGGCCATGTACCAAAGCGTGTCGGTTCCTCCGTCCTTTTCTTCCCGGATCTTTTCGGCATCCGCGCCATAGGCCCAATAATCGTTGTCGCCGCCGCCACCCGCAAGAATGACGCTTCCATCGACGGCCATCATTGCATTGACACCCGACGCCGGATTCTCGAACCCGCGCAGATCAAGCCCAAGCCCCAATGCGCCATCGACCAGTTCCTTGCGCAGGAACTCGATCGGAGCGGTTTCTATCAGGTTGGTCGTTTCGCCGGGATCGGCGACAATGTCATAGACGTGCTCCTCGCCGTTCGGATAGCGGAAGTACCTGAACTGGCGATATCCTTCGACCGAGGGTCGCACCGAAAGCGTTCCGAAAACGCAGGTAACGGGCGATTTCGTGTCGTCGTAGCGGCCGAATTCAGGGTTGATAAGCGGCAGGAGCGATTGCCCGGATGTCCAGTCGGGCCGGGGGGGAAGACCGGCAAGCTGCATGATGGTCTTGGGAACATTGTGCAAAGAAATCGGAAGGTCGACTTCGCGCCCTTCCTTCATCGACGGATGCCAGATCGCCAGCGGAACATGAGCCGCGCTGTCCCACTGACTCATCTTGTGAAAACTGTCGTGATTGCCGAGGTTGAAGCCATTGTCGGACAGAAAGATGACCGTCGTGCTTGCGCCAAGTGGCGACGATTCCAGCGCGTCGAGAAACCGGCCGATTTCGTGGTCGACATGGCTTATCGCGGCGAAATAGGCGCGCACGACCTGCCGCCAAGCCTCATCGCCGGACTTTTCCGGTGTCCAGCGGCCATTGGCGATATAGGCAGCCTCATAGACGGCAAAGCCGGGCTGGGGGCCATAGTAGTCCTCTTCCGCGGCGATGGCCGGCCAGCGGATCTGGCTTGGATCGTAACGCTGGTAGAACCGGTCCGGGCAGTCGAGGTTGTAATGAGGATGCTTGAAACCAAGCTGGATCAGGTGGCGGCGTTTCGTATCGGCCCGTTCCAGAAAGTCGATCGCATTCTGCGCCACGCGGTTATCATAGAACCGGTCGTCCTGGCTGCCATCGTCATCCGGATGGTTGATGCCGCGAATGCCGGGGCCACGGCCCAGATATTCCTTGATTTTTGTACGGTCAGAGCTGTCGGCCGCCGGTACGTCCTCATGAAAGAGCATACGGCGGTATTCTTCCGGCATCGGGCGGTAATTTGCGTCCACCTTTCCGGTCGTGAAGTTGTAAAACCCCGCGCGGCGCAGATCATAGGCCCAGGCGCGCTCGGGCGGATAAAGATCGCGCCAGAAGCGATTGAGATCGACCAGTCCCGACTTGAAGGGCGACAGGCCGGTGGCCAGTTCCGCCCGGCAAGGGGCGCAAAGCGGAACCGTCGCATAGGCATTGGTGAAACGGACGCCGCGAGACATGAATCGATCAAGGTTGGGCGTCTGAATCCGCAGGCCGAACGTATCGCGCCACGTGTGGACATCGATCATGTCGTCCACCCAGATCACGCAGATATTGCCGCCGCGGATCGTATCTGGCGCGAAAGACAAGGCTCAGTATTCCCACAGGAAATATCGGTGCAGCGCCTGTAGCTGCGCGATATCCTCGGGTCCGCGCGGCAGAAGAAGGGTGTGGTTCGGCCAAAGCATGACGTCAAGGATCACCCCGCCGCCCAATGTCTTTTGCAAGCCTTTTCTGTGGCTCCGCGCCGCGATGAAGAATTCGGCCGCGGCATCCATTCCCGGGTCGGAGCCTGTCATCCGGGCGATTGGTCCACGGTTTTCCTGAAACGCAAGGTTAGCCCCGGTCATGGTCACGGTGGCAAGTCGCGGTCCGTCCGGTCGGGCGGCGACCGGCACCGAGAGTTCAAGCGCCTCCTTGGTATCCTTGATCGTATAGGTATCGCCGCCATCGGACAGGAACAGATAGTTCGCGTCGGAATCCTTTCCGCCCGAATGGCCGGTATTGACGGTAAGCAACGTCCGCGCCTCGGCTTCAGGCGGGGGCAGATAAATCACCGACATCGAAAATCTTGCCGCACTTCGCAGCGCACCGGCGACCGACAGCCCGCAATGAAGACCCGTCTGGCACTGCAGCCCGTAACGATCTTCGCTTTCCGCCAGTACCGCGTTCCCGGCATTGGGTTGCGTCGGCAATGCTTCACGCGATCCGGTCAGCGCGTGCCAGCCCCGGACGATCTGGCCCTCCACCTCGAACTGATCCTTGCGTCCGTGGAACCAAAGACAGTCCGAGGCACCGGCCGCCCCGGCAAAGATCTCGGGCGACGCACCGGTCAGCGCGCCTGGGGGAAGGCTGTCGGGCAGCTCAAGCATCCCGGCCACCCCCGTCCGTTATCGGCAACAGGACAGGCAACGCCCAGCGATACAACATCCGCCCGGAGCGCCCTTGAAGCTGCCAGTCATCGCGCAGCGAACCGGCATTGGCCCCCGGGGATTTGCCCGCCTGAGGGTCATGGGCGTATCCCAGCCGCAGATTTGTGCCTTCAGGGCGCTTGTCACAATGCACAAGGATCGCCATCGGATCGGAGGAATCGCATTCCACCTTCTTGATCTTCGCGCCGTTTTCGGCACCGACAAGGGTGAAGCCCGCGCTTTTCCCGGCGCCAAACGGATCGTCGGCATCGATGATCAGCGGCGCGATGGAGCGCGCGACGACCCGGATGGTCTTGCCGCCCCCCAAGACGCTTCGCTCGGCCAGATGCAGGACCGGGCAGCGCCAGGTTTCCTCTGCCAGCACCGCCCGCGCGACCATCTCGGCGGCGTCACGCGCGCCGTCCTCGGTCAGCCGGTCGAAAGGGTCGAGCGCGAACATGTAGCTGGGGGCCGCAAAGACCAGCCGATGTTCGCCATGGTTCCACGCCAGTTCCCATTGTCCTTCGATCGCGGCCGATGTTGCGATCTCGGGCGTTCCGCTTTCGAACAGGGCCACGAAAAGCGGCCGATCATAACCAAGCTTGCCCAGTTCATCTTCGGCCCGCGCCATAAGCGCCAGCATGCCGTCGCGATATGCCGATGCCGACCCCGACATTTCCTCAAGCGCGAAGTCCAACAGGATCGCGAGCAGTTTTGGTTTTTTCCCAAGGCTTTGCGCGGCCATCTTCAGGCATTTTGCCGCAGCGATCATATTGTCGAACGCCATTCCGTCGCTCAATGAGGCACTGGTCGCGGAACTGTCCGTCTCTACGCGCGTCATGATCAGCGGCAGGCTGTCATATTCATCCAGCCGCCAGTTCAAAAGTGCATTTGCAACCAGGGCCTCGCGCGTCATCTCCCGCACCTGTTCGAGCCCCGCGCTGATCGCCGCGCGTTCGACGCCGGCATGTCCCACCGCCCCGATATCGTCGGCGGGCGCCAGGATATGTTGCGGAAAGTCGGGACGGCCATCGAAGGCATGGGCGGCGCGCGGGCCGCCAAGGCCGAGCAGCCCGTAGATCGGGCCCGGGGTGTCGGCGATCACCTGACCGCCCGTGATGGGTCTGCGATAGCGACGCACGCCCTGGCGGCCGGGAAGCCGGGCGGAAAAGACCAGCCAGTCACCGTCGATCTGCGGGTCCCAGGCGTCGATCCCGTCAAGAAGGTCGGCGACCTCGCGCGCATTGGCAGATTTGCCTGCCTCTGCACCCATCGATCCGGTTTCGCCGCGCGACGTGCCCAGGCGAAGCGCAATATCCTCGATGACGCGGTCCGACAGGCGCATTGTAAGCCCGGTCTGATCGTAGCTTATCACATCCCCGTTCGCCGCCTTGACGATGACGCCATGGCCCGCGACCAGTTTCGACTTTCGCGCCAATGGATGCCCTCTCTCTGCCCAGTCCTGCGCTCTCGGGTTCATCGACCTGGGCGCGGGTTCCGTTCGTCCACCCGGACGATAGGCGATCCGGGTGCGCCATGCCAGTTGAAACAACGCGCGGCTTCGTGTCAAACAGAAGTAAAGGACGACAGGAATGGCCGAGATCGAGCAAGCCATGCCCCCTATTCGCGAACTTGGCGCGGCCCGGCCGGACGCCGCGTTCCGCGTTGTCGCCGATACGGCCTATCTTTGGTACGAACCACGTGGCGAGGTGCTTCTTGTCGCCTTTGACAATCTTGCAACCCTCGATGAACCCTATCCGCGACTGCCATGGCTGCATCGTCAGGCCCGGGGGCTTGGGTATTCGCTTCTGGGCGTTCAGAGCCACGCCAAAGACTGGTTTCGTCAGGAAACCGCTCCAAGGCTTATAGCATCGCTCGCGGAAAGGGGTTTTTTCCGTGGCTTTTCGCGCGTTGTGTTCACCGGCGCATCGATGGGTGGCTTTGCCGCTTTGAACTTTGCGCCAATTGTTCCCGGCGCGGCGGTCCTTGCCTTTTCCCCGCAATCCACGATGAGCCGGAAGATCGCGCCATTTGAGCGGCGCTTTCCCTGGGCGGTAAGAAACAGTGACTGGGAAAGGCCTGAATTTCTTGATGCCGCCGAGGCCGTGCAAAAGCTTGAAAACGCGGCTGTCCTGTTTGATCCCTTCGTGCCCGAGGACAAGGCCCATGCCGCGCGCCTTGCTGGTCGCGGAGTACAGATGGTCCGCCTTGGCCATGCAACGCATGAGGCCGTGCGTGTGGTGATCAAGTCCGGGGCACTCGAACTCGCGTTGCGCGACTTCGCGGAAACGGGTCAATTGGGCCACCGGTTCTGGCAGCAGATGCGAAGCCGCCGGACAGTGCGCAAGTGGGCGCGCAGCCTGATCGACGCCGCGATGCAAAGCCGTCATCCAAAGCTGACGCTTGGTGCCGCACGGGTGCTGATCGATCAGGACAACTATCTTTTTGCCCTGAAGGCGCGCGACGATATTCTTTCTGCAAACCCCGGCCTCGACATGCGCAAACGCGCGGCGGGCTAGGGGGGGCTAGCGCCTGTCGAATTGCAAAGACCCTGAAGCCGCGCGCTCGACCACCTCGACCAGCCCCTTGCCTGCCAAAACCTTATTGTACGAACGTCGAAGATTTTCGGCGTCAGCATCCCGGTCGAATGGCAGAATGACACGCCGGATGCCGGCAAGGTCACAAGTCGCAAGACGCGCCGGCGGCAAGTGGGTCGTCTCTGAGAGGCGCAGGACATCGGGTCTGAAATCGCGCAGGTAGGCGGCTAGTCCGGATGCCATGTCGTCGGGTTCATTTGCGAATACCAGCTTTCCATCGGAAAGCTTCAGCCGGGATGTGTCGGTCAGATTGTTTCGCGCGGCGATCCGCTTGGCCAGGTCGATCAATCCGCCGCGCCTGTCCTGCGCCATCACGACCAGATCCCTGCGCCGGGCAATCGCGCGCATCGCCACAAACCCGATACCGCAACCGATGTCCAAAAGCCGGTTGCAGCCTTCAAGGTAGCCTTCGATGTTTCGGGCATTGCGGCGGTCGAAACGGCCCTTCAAAAGGGCATTGAGCGCCACCGGGGTAAAAACCCGCGCATCGGCGGGCAGCTCGATATCGTGGTTGGACACCCAGTCGCAAGTGCCGTCGGGCGCAAGATCGTCGGCAACCCCGAGATAGGTGCCATCGTCTTCCGCATTCCAGCCCTCGACGGGAGTGTTGCGGCGCTCGCTGACCGGCTTTTCCGCGACTTTCTTTTCCACCCGGCTCATCAGTTCCGCTATCTTCGCGGGGTCACGGGCCTTTGGCGGTTTGGCTTCAACCTGGGTGATCGGGACAGCCGATGCAGCGACCAACCCGTCGCGCAATGCCTGATAGGCCTCGGTCTTGCGATAATCGGCAAGTCGCGCCTCAACCCTTTCCAAAGCCGCGAAGTGAAGCCGGTTCAGCACCGGATCTTCCATCAGCGCCGCCATGATCTCGGCCCGGCGCGGTGCGTGGCGCAGGATTGCCCGGTCCTCCACTTCGTTGCGATCCTGAAGCGCCCAGTAGTCGGAATTATACTTGTCCGCCTTGTTGTTGACGTTGCCGCGGAACTTGCGCACCGCATAGCTGTCGACCGATTTGACGGCATAATGGTTCATCTGGGCCCAGTCATAGCCCAGCGTTCGCCGGATCGACCGCCACCCGCGAAAGGTGAAATATTCCTCCATCGGCTGGCCCGAGCCGTTCAGCCACTTCACGGTTTGCGGAAAATCGGTATCGAGATGCTTGTTCTTGATCGTTGGGCGGTGAATCCCGAGCTTCCAGTAAGCAGGGTCAAACCGGAACAGCGTCTTGACCCCCCAACCCTTGTTCCACAGGGGCGGCGCGGCATGCGTATATTGTTCGGTCACCGGCGCGCGTGACCAGTCGATGATGCCGGACGACCCGAAGATGCGCCAGGTGATGACGATGCCGTTCGCGCCGCGCGCCACCGCATCGTCAAGCATCCCGTCAAGCGTGCCCGACGGGTGATTGATCGAAAGGAATTCGTCGGCGTCGAAGACAAGCACCCAGTCCGCCTGCCCGACAAGGGGTTCGATCTGGGCATGGTTCAACGCCGAAGGCTGCGGTTTGATCCCTTCGCGAATGTTGTTCGGCCGGTGATACCCGAGCCCGAGCGCCTCAAGCCGTTGCAGCATCTCGACCGTGCCGTCGGAGCAGTCGTTGGTATAGACAAGAATGTCGGTGAAGCCGACGGCAAGATGATGGGCAAACCACTCCAGAAGAAAGGGCGCTTCATCCTTCATCATCGACACCGCCATGACCCTGCCATGGGGGCTTTCGCGTGCGGCAAGCGCCCTGAGCAGTGCCGAAGCGTCCGTTTTGGCGGCGGGACCCGTCATTGCAACGCCTCGGGGGTCAGCGTCGCCGCAATGATGGCGCGCAGGGCCGGTCCGTCCGTATAGGGAAAGGCTTCGGCGATCATTCGCTCTGCCTCGTCCGTCGTGACGGCACCCTCTGCGAATTCCGGGTGTACCTTGCGCGAATTGGCCGCGACGATATCGACCACGCCACCGGACCGGTGAACCGTGTGATCATATCCGTTGGTGTTGTTGGTTGTGTGGCGGGTATAGTGATAGGCCGGAAAGGTCGGGTCCGCGTAGACAGGGTTCTTCTGTGCGTAGGCACGGTGCTGAATCTGGAACGGTGTCCGGGTGTCCGCCGGCGCATTGATCCGGGCGAGGCCGATCGCTATCGAATGTTTGTTGAAGGCGCGATGCCTTGCGGCATCGCCATCGGTAAATCCCAGAACTCCGGTCGAAAACGTCACCAGCGTCGTCGGGCGCAATCCGGCCGCCGCAGCCCGCAGCCGGTCGACATAGCCCGCGCAGACCGCATCATCGTCATCGATACGGAAGTGAACGGCAGGCGCTTCGCGCCCATCGCTCGCCTCTACCATGACGGCTTTCAACGCCCGCCCGATATCGCGCTCACCGGTTCGGACAATCCGCGCGTTCTTCATTCCGCCGATCGCGCGATCAAGGCGATCGTGATAGGCCTCGGGCATTTCGACGGATGTCACGATGACGAATTCGAAACCTTGGTCGGTCTGGTTCCGGATCGACGGCAGCATCAGGTTTTCAAGAAGGTGGAATCGAACCGCCATACGATCCTTGTTCCACAAAAGCGCCCTCGCATCTTCAACCGAGCCGACCGCGCGGCCAGTATCCGTCTGTCCGAAAAAGGAAAAGCGGCAATGCCCGTAAATCTTCATCGCAGGCCTCAGAACAGGCCCGAAAAGCGTTCGGGCAACCGATAGGTGCCGGCGGGGCGGCCGCCGCCCATCAGCGTGAAGGGGGGGCGGCTGATCTGGGCCTCGACCATTTTCTTGCGAAACTCCGGGTGATCGATCGTTTCTCGTTCGGGATGTTGTCTTGACAGCGCGTCAAAGGTTCCGGCGGCCGAATTCCAGCCCCACCCCGCCTTGGTCATCGCGGACACTTCCTCGGGGCTCTTGCCGTCCAGCCGCCTCGCGAGCGACTTGTCAAGCCGGGCCATGCACATCGGATAATCGACGAACCGCAGATGAAAGTTGTAAAGATGGGGGTCGACCGCGAATTTTCGGGCATTGCTGCCATGCCCACCCGCCTTGAATTCAAGCGGAACCGAGGTGATGCAGGGCTTGGCATAGTTGGAATTCAACCGGTACACACGCCGCCGACCAAGGATCGGGGCGTCTTGCGTCAGGGGTTCGGGCTCCAGTTCGGGGACATGGACCATTTCGATGGCAAAGGGGATCAGGACGGGTGCCGATCCCGCGATGGCCCCGTGGCGGAGAAGATAGCCAACCAGATCATCGCCCGCCTCTGGATCAAGGACCACAAGTTCGTCGACGTCATTGCAGATCACCCAATTGTAAAACTGGGTCAACCCCGAGGTATACAGCGACAGGATCTGCCAGCGGCGCTGATTGACCGATTTCTTGGTTTCGTCATAGGGCAGGCTGATGACATTCACACCCCGCGCGATATGTGCGACGGCTTCATCCCCGCCATGGTTCAGAACATAGATGTGCTTGTCCGGCAGCCACTTGCGGTAATGCGCCAGCCAGCGGTCGAGGAAAAAATCCTCGCCGCGCACCATGGTCAGTGCGGCGCAGGGTGCCTTGGCGGGGTTCATGTGTATTGCCCGTCTGTCATCTGTGCTCATGCCATGGGTCCGGACCGCCTTTCACGGCTGTTTTCGCCGGAACCCGCGCGATGATCATGCCGGGCAGTGGATGGCGAGGTCAAGCTTTGCCCCCCGGTTCCGGACGAGAAATCGCTGCCCGGAGGTGTGCAAAGGCAACAATGCGCCCGGGCCCGGGGACGAACACCCGAAAGGTTTTGCGTCAGAAAGGCAAATCGGCGAAAAAAGAACCCGAGCAGACAAGAACAAGAACAGCAACAGGACTTTACGCACGTGTCCCAGACCCGCCGCCCCGTCGCCTCGCTTTGGATTGGCGAGCGCCTCCACTACCTCAACCAGCTCTGCCTTAAATCTCATCTTCTGCAGGGGCATCCGGTGACACTTTACTGCACCGATGACGTGCAGAACGCACCCGAGGGGGTCGAAATTCGCCCTGCGTCAGAGATCATGGACATCAACATGTCTGTGGTCGAGGCGACCTCGGCATCGTTTCTGTCGAATGTCTTTCGCTACAAGATGATCCGGAAGACCGGCGCCATCTGGATCGACTGCGATGCCTTCTGCCACCGGCCTTTCCCGGACGAGTGGGACTATATCTTCGCCGGCCACGGAATGCGCGGCGCATTGAATTGTGGTGTCGTCGGCCTGCCGCAACAAAGCGAGCTGATGGACCAGCTCCTCGATTATTACGACAACCTGCCTGACTATCCGGCCTGGTGGGGCAAGCATCAGCGCAAGAAGATGGACAAGCAGGACAGCCGCGAACCGCTGGCCGTACGCATCTACAAGACCGAGCGCACCGCCTTCGGCCCCCAGGCCTTCACCCATTTCGCCAAGGAAACCGGCGACTACGACAGGGCGATGACGCCCGACGTTCTGTACCCGGTGCCCTTCCAGCTTAACGATATTTTCTATGATCCGCATGGCCGCGTCGAAGGCTGGTTCACCGATCAGACCGTCTCGGTCCACCTTTACACCAACGGCACCAAGCCGTGGTGGCAGAAGAACGTACCCCTCGAAAACTCCTATGCCTGGCGTATGTGCCAGCAGGTCGGCATCGATCCGGCAGCGGCACTGGACGGCTGATCGCCCGTCTGCACGGAAAGGCCCGACATGCCAGAGCATTTCGACAAGGAAAGGGTGGCCGCGCTGATCGGGATGCTGAAGCCCGCGCGGCTGACCCGCATTGTCGATATAGGCGCCAATCCGATCCACGTGCCCGACTATGACGCGCTGCGGCAGATGGGCGGCTGCGAGGTCTGGGGGTTCGAACCGCAGCCCGAGGCCCATGCCGCGCTGGTTGCAAATGCACGGCCGGGCGAGACCTATCTGCCCCATGCGATCGGCACGGGCGAGGACGGGACCCTGCATGTCTGCGCGAGCGGCGGCTTTACTTCGCTGCTGCCGCCCGACAAAAGAACGCTCGACCATCTGGGGCGCTGGCACAAGGCCATGCAGGTGGTCGAGACCCTTCCAGTCAAGACCCGGCGGCTTGACGATATCGCCGAATTGCCGCCCCCGGATTTCCTCAAGATCGACATTCAGGGTGGCGAGCGTGATGTCTTCGGGAACGGCCGCGAAAAACTGAAACAGGCGGTGGCCGTGGTGACCGAGGTGGGCTTTGTCCCGCTTTACCAAAACCAGCCGCTGTTCCACGATCAGGCGGCGGAACTGGCCGCGCAGGGCTTCGATCTGGTCCGCTTCCTGACGCTGAAGTCCAAGGCGCTGGGCGGCCCGTCGATGGCCACGCTCGACTGGCGCAGGCATCAGGGCCAGCTGATCGACGGCGACGCGCTGTTCATGCGCCGGATGATCGGCGCCGATTGGGGCGACGAGGCGTTGAAACACCTCGCCATCCTCGCCGACGCGGTCTTTGAAACCTTCGATCTGGCGATCCGTTGCCTTGATATTCTTCTGGAACGCGGAAAGCTGGGGCAGGGGGCCCTTGACGGTTACCTCGCCCATGTGCCCCATCAGAAGGCGGCGCGCTGATGTCCCCGACGCTTACTCTTTTCTTCATCGTCGAGCCGCCACGCTATCAGAACATGGCGTGCTATCTTGCGGCGTCGATCCGCCAATGCCTGTCTTCCGAAGTAAGGCTTGTCGGCTATTGTCCGGAACACCGGATCGGCGAGGTGGACAAGGACGTCGTCGAAACCCTTAGGCGGATGCGCTGCGACGTTCGGCCGTTCCGCACCGAGGGCATGTTCGACCCGGCCTATCCGCACGGCAACAAGATCCTTGCCAGCCTTGAGCCGCGCGATACCGAATTTTCAGGCTTCATGGATTCCGACATCCTGATGCTTCGCAAGAACCGGATCAGCAATCTGGTTCGCGAAGGGCATGTCTCGGCCTCGGTCGCGGCTTCGATGTACTGGGCGCCGCAAACGGTCTGGGAACCGATCTATGGCGCATTCGGGATGAATGTTCCCGATGAACGGGTCACCCTGATGCGCGATCAGCGCAAACCGATGATCCCCTACTACAGTTCGGGTTTCGTGCTGTTTCCCGAGCAGCACAGAAATGGCGACGGCAAACGCTTCCCCGAGGTCTGGCTGGAGACCGCCCAGACCATCGACGCAATCCCGGATCTGGAGAACAAGCGCCCCTATCTCGACCAGATGAGCCTGCCCATCGCCATCCAGCGCGCCGGCCTCAAATGGCGCGAACTGCCCGAAGCGCAGCACTACATTCTTGGTGGTGTTCTGCGGGGCGAGCCGCTGCCGGAAGACCGCAAGATCTACACCGTCCATTACCGCAAATGGGAGGTCCTGACCGAGGCCGGACTTGCCCAGATCGGCTATGACGCGCTGCGCGCGACGGTCGGCACGCGGCGGATCAGCTGGATCGGAAAGCAGCCGCTGCCCGAGGGGATCGAACCCGCCGCACCGCAATCTGACCTGGAAGCAGAGCCGGCCGCAAAGGAACGGGTTCAGCCGGCGCCTGCGGTTAAACCCGGCCCCGACCCAAGCAAGGCGGATGTGGCCGCCGTCACGATGCTCTACCGCGACCACTTCTTCCTTGAACGCTGGGTCGCGCATTGGGAACGTCAGATCGGGCGCGAAAATCTTTACATCCTGCGCCATGGCGAGGACCCCGAGATCGACCGGATCGCCAAGGGCGCGAACGTCATCCACATGCCGCGAGAGGATGACAACTCCCGCTTTGACCGGCGGCGCTGGGGCGCCCTGTCGTCGTTCGCAAGCGGTCTGACGCTTTATTACAACTGGGTGATCTGCAACGATGTTGACGAGCTTGTCGTGCTCGACCCGGATGCCGGGGGCAATATCCGCGACTATCTGAACTCCAAGTTTGCCAATGGCCGGCCTCCTCCGGCGCTCTCTCCTTTCGCGGTCGAGATGGTCCACACCCCGGCAAGCGAGCCCGATCCGATCCGGGCGGACGCCCCCATCCTGTCAGTGCGCCGCAATTTCCGGCTGAACTCGAACTACGCCAAGCCCTGCATCATTCGCGGCCGCACCAATTTTTCCATCGGCGGGCACGGATCCAACCTGCAAAACGTGGCGCTGGACCCCAGCCTTTACCTGTTTCACTTGCGTTTCGTGGATGTCGAAATTTCCACACTTCGGCTTAACAGTCGGAAATCACTAAATGAATCTCGGTTGGGGGCGATGGACGAAACCGGCCGGGCCAAGAATTCATGGGATACCGGAACCGAAAGCTTCGATCTCTTGTCGCGGCTGGAACCGGTTGCAGAAACCATGGATTTTCCCGATTTCCGCAAGGCGATGGTCGAGGGGCGCAGCCAGGCGCCGTCCACCGGCAACTGGTTCTTCAAGAACATGCGCAGCAAGGATCTTTATCGCCTGCCCGACCGTTTCACGACGCTTTTCTGATCGCCGTCTTCGTCTTCTGCGACAGCGCGTCAAATATCCTTTCCAGGATCAGGGCGCCATATTCGGCGTTCTTGTGAACATGGTCCTTCTGCCCAACGCCAAAGCGGGCATCCGTATAATATCCCTCGACGATCGTCTCGACGGGTTGAGCGATCAGGGTGATCCCGTCTTCCGCCAGCAGCCGCTCCGTTAGCCGCCAGATTTCTGAAACATGATCATGCGTGGCCTCGCGCGCGACCTTGTAGGCGCGCGGCCGTGGCTGCTTTCCAGCGGTCTCGAACGAAATGGGATTAAGGTAAACCTTTGTCTTGCCACCGGCCGCCATTGCGGCCGCCATCTGATAGGTACTGTGGCGAAGCAGGTGTTCAGCCAATACGAGGCCGATGTATTCGCGGGTCAGGTGACGGGTCGGGTGGGCGACATGGTTCAGGATGTCGGGCAGGATGGCACCCGGCCGGATCCGCGCGCCAACGAAGACGACCGCGTCATATTCCGCCGGATCAAGTCTGGTAATTCCTTCGCCACTGAAACGCGCAAACGCCTGTTCGGTGGCCGTATCATCCGGGCAGATACAGCCATCGCGCCAGGATATGTTGCGAAAGCGCGTTCCGGCAGTACCCCAGAAGGAAACCTCCCACCCCTCGGGTGGTGCGATCCGGCCTGTCGCCAGTTTCAACGCCGCCAGATGGCTGTCACCGAAAAGAATGACTTTCCTGGTCATGATGCGCCGCGGGTGGAATTGGGCGCAAAAGCCGCAAGCATTTCCTCTTCACAGACCAGATCGTCTGTATCTGCGGTCATGGTTGCGCGACGGGGCTTCTGTTTCGGCGCCGCCGCGGCTTCCGCCCCGATCGCGGCGAAAAACTGGTCCATTACGAAAGCGACACCCTCCGGCAGGACCGAACGCCGGTTTTCGGCATAAAAACGCCCCCCCCAAACGGGATGCGTGATGATTTCGTATGAGGGGAAATAGTCGACGTCTTCATGTTCGGCGGCGATTGTCCCGGCCGCCGCGCGAAGAATGGCCTTGGAATGCGAGGTCGCAGTCAGAACATGCTGGCCGGATGCCGTCGCTGTCAGCGGCACCGGCGATACGGTCAGAAGGATTTTCACGCGCTTGTTGACGGCACGAAGGTTCGCAAGCGCGCGGCTCAATTCCCGCGTTACATCCTTGAACCCCATGTTGTGAAACACATGCTCCACAGGGTCAAAGTGACCGGCCGAAGTCCCCGGACAGGCCGCGAATTCGATCTGGCCGTCGGCACTCCTCCAGCATTCCGTAAGACCGAGCGTGAACACGAATATGTCGGCCTTGCGCATGGCGTCGCCGACGGCCGCCAGAACCGCCCGGCGCGAAGCGCGCGCCTCGCTCAGCGTGGCGAAGCCGTCGGGCTCGATGTTGGGGCGAAACGGATCCTGGAATCCGAGGTCCGACGTCCAGTAGATATCGGGGCAGTCGTCAGGCCTGCGTGCCCAGCGGAACCATTGGTTCAGCATCCGGGTCGTATAGATGTTCCCGGTTCGGAAACTGAAGACACCGTAATTGTAGCGGCGGGCAAGCTCGGCCGAACCGGGGGCCGTTTCCGCATTATACCAGTTGAAGCCACGCTCTTGCACGGCGCGGGAAATGTGCTGGGCAAAGCAGGATCCGGCGGTGACAATCCGCATGTCCTGCGTGATCGGAAATTTCGGCTTCCAGAGGCCGGTAATTTCCATGGCATCGCGTTCGGCGACCGCGCTGCGCCAGAATGCGTCGGGTGCCAGTGTCGCGTAGGGATGCGAAGTTTCTGCCATTAACCCCGCCCTATCCTCCATATGAAGTTCTGCCGGTGTGTGGCTTCTATGCAAACCATCCCTTCGGCAGCCAGCCACTAACTGTTGCCGAAGCTAGCTGCATCGGGCAAAAGCCGCAAGCAAGGGCATGGAGGACGGGGCCAGATCATGGGCATCAGCATCAATATCGCGATCCAGCTGGCCCGGATCGCGCCCCTCGTGAAGGACTGCAAGGGCGGTATCATGCTGGGCCGGCAGAAAATGCACTTCCGCCCCGCCGGCTGGGCCGAGCGCCTGATCGCCGAGCTTGACAAGATGGGTATCAAGGCCGGACGCGAAGACCTGTTTCAGGACGACGGGTTCTGCGAAACCTATCTGCGCACGATCGGCTGGCCCGTGCTTGAAAGTCTGGACTTCTCGGCGATTGAAGGGGCCGAACATGTTCATGACCTCAGTGTTCCGGTCGGCGATGACCTCAGGAACCGTTTTGATCTGATCTATGACGGCGGAACGACCGAGCATGTTTTCGACATAGCCCAGTCTTTCCGCAACGTTGACGCCATGCTGAACGAGGGCGGCATCTTCGTTTCCTGTGTCGGGACCGACGGTTGGTTCGGGCATGGGTTCTATCAGGTTGGTCCGGACATCCCCTGGAGGTACTGGGTCGCCAGCATGGGCTACAGCATGCTGGGATGCTGGACATTCTCGCGCAAGGGTGGCGAACCGCCCCGCCCGATAGATGACCCGACACTGCAAGCGCGCGGAGCCGAGCACCGCTATACCGCGCCGCAATTCATTTTCTACGTTGTCCGCAAAGAGCCGCGCCAAGGTCCCCCGGGTCAGGTCATCCAGAGCCACTACATCAATTACTGACTTTGGCCTGATATGCCGCTGGCGCCATTTCACCCTCGGGCCGGCGCTGCAGCCGCGCGCAAGCCCCTCCGCCCGTGCCGAAGTCAACGTATTCCAGCGGATCGGCGACTTCCCCGATCATCTGCAATTCCTCGATCCGCGACTGAACCGCGTTGGCATCAATGTCATGGATGAGGATCTCACCATCAGGCTCAAGGGCGCCGATCGCGGCGCCGTAGCTTTTCAGGAAGTTTACATCGATGCCGTTGAAATGCAGCAGGTCCGCCTTCCAGTCCGGCACGCGGGACAGATGGCCCGGAATGGTGCGCGCGGGTCTGCCACCAAGGAAGGTGAGGCTTTCGGGGAACTCGTCCTTTAGCCACTGCATGGCGGCGGGGACATAGACATCGGTGCGCGCCGCATGGCGGCCAGATGGTTGGCAGGCGTCGAATGCAAGAATACTCGCATCCGGTTGAGCGGTCTTGTGCAGAAGGATCAGATGCCCGGTATCGACCCCGATCTGAATGGCGTTGCGAAAGCCGGCGAGCCGCGTGGCAAGATGGGCGCGCAGGGCCGCAGTGCGGCTCATGAAGGGGCTTTCGGTCAAGGGGTAGCGCTGCCTGTCGCGGTAAAAAAGCCGCCCGTGGAACAGCGGATCGAGTTCTGCTTGCGTCATTTTCGCGATCAGTGCCGTGTTCAGACGCTGAACGCGGTCGCGAAATTCGGGTTGCTGTTCTGGCAGATCCCCGGCCCCGACGAACGGCCGGGCGGCTTCGGCAAGGCCGGTCCGGGCAAGAGCGGGTTGCAGCCGTTCCGCCAGCCTGCGGCGCAGGGTGGCCGCCCGCTCGGACACTTCGTTGCGCGACAAAACCCTCTGACTGCCCTCATCCTCGCCGCGGTTATAGCTCCAGGTGGTCGTGCCCCATTTCTGTTCGGCATAAATCTTGTCCGGCCCGCGATAGACATTCTCCGGCTCGGTGTGGTGCCATGGAATGAAATAATGCGAAGGCCAGATCGTAAGACTGTCCTCACCCCATTGCCGGATGAGAGACATCAGGAAACGGTTTCCAGTCGATTGAAAGGGTTTTCGCAGTTCCCACGGTTCCAGCCGACTTAACCTCTCGATCACTTCACCCACCAGTGGATTGCGGGGCTCGCAGGCCAGAAACGGCGACACGCCGCGCTCTTCCTCATTGGGCCCGTCATAGACGGTATAGGCGCCCGGTCCGGTTAGCAGCTCGTCGACGGGGTGAAGGCAGATGGAATCGGCATCCGCCATGAAGCCGCCGAATTCATACAGAATTTCGTACCGCATGAGGTCCTGAACACCGGCATATTCGCCGCGCCAGAAGTATTCGTTGATCAGGTTGCGGGTACGGAACCTGTAGTCCTGCAAAAACTGGTTGTCGTAGATCCGATAGTCCCAATCCGGGTGTTTTTCGGGCCAGCTCCGCATCCAGGATTCCGGCGCAGGTTTTGGTCCGATCCAGATATGGCCCATCCGTTTTGGCAGGCTGGCGGTCACTACGGTCACCCGCGGGTAAGAATGCGTTAACCAAGCTATAGCAGTCGGGGCGAGTCCCCTGTCAACCGTGCGAAGGGCCCGGCAATTGAGACTTGTAGCTTGCCGGACACGGCGGCATTGTTGAACGGATGGCAAATGCAGCTGCGGCTAGGGCTGTCGACAGACGGGGTTCCTATGGTCGAACGCAACAACAAGGTCGAAAAAAGCGCCGAAGAGCTTGAGAAGGAAAAGGAAAAGCGCAGGCAAAAGCGTAATCTGCGCCATGCTCATGCCAAAGGGCTGATGCAGGGGATTTTGTCCATGCTGCGGCCGGGTGACGTGGTTCTCGACTGCGGCGCCAATGTCGGCGACGTTACCTTCCCGCTGGCCGAAACCGGGGCATTTGTCCACGCGTTCGAACCCGATCCTTACGCATTTGGCAAGATCAGCGAACGCTGTGCCGATCTGCCGAATGTCACCTTGCACAATGCCGCCGTCGGAACCGCTTCCGGTTCGGTCCGGCTGATGCGCGCCGCGAACTTCGACGACAATCCCAAAGGCGGATCGGTGAAAAGCACCGTGATCGCGGGTGGACGGAATATCGATGAGGCGGATGGCAGCGGCATAGACGTCACCCTTGTCGACCTGCCGGATTTCATCCGTACCGTGGTGAAGGATCACGGTCGTATAGCGTTTCTGAAGATGGATATCGAAGGTGCCGAGCTTGATCTTTTGGAAGCGATGCTCGAGCAGGACCTGTTCGAGAATATCGGGCTGACTGTCGCTGAAACGCATGAAAAGAAGTTTCACGAATTGCGGCCACGGTTTCGCGCGCTTCGTCACGCGATCGCCGGGCGCTTTCCGATTACAAAGGTCAATCTCGATTGGATATGACCGCGCTTTTCAGGTCGGGATCGGCACAAAGCTCACGCGCGGAGACGTGAATTGAAACTGCCCTTCCAGATCGATGACGGCATGGGTGCGGCGGCCGCGCTCGGGCTTGTCGTTTTGCCTGCAGACGAAACGCTTGAGAACGAGATGCGCGGGCTTTTGCCTCGTGATGGTGTCGCAATGTATCACAGCCGCATCGATATGCCGCCCGAGGTTTCCCCCGAAACGCTCGCATCGATGGAGGCGGCACTGCCGGCGGCCGTTTCGCTTTTGCCGTCGTGCAAGCTTGACGTGATCGGGTATGGCTGCACTTCGGGCGCGACGATGATCGGGCCGGATCGGGTTGCCGCAATCATCCGCGACGTTCATCCCGAGGCACAGACAAGCGATCCCGTCAGCGCAACGATAGCCGCCTGCCGGAAACTGGAAGCAAGGCGGATCGGCTTCGTTACACCCTATGTGGAGACCGTTTCCGCCGCGATGCGCGATCTGCTTGAACGCAGCGGCTTCGAGATTGCCGGCTTCGGCAGCTTCATGGAGAGTGATGACCGGGTCGTGGCGCGGATTTCGCCGGAAAGCATCCTTCATGCGATCGAAGCCGTCGCGGCCGGTTCGGATTGCGATGCGGTTTTCGTGTCCTGCACCAACCTGCGCGTGGCGAATATCGCCGCGCAGGCAGAAGCCAGAATCGCCCGTCCGGTAATTTCGTCGAATCTTGCGCTCGCTTGGCACATGATGACGCTCGCAGGCGTGGCGCCAGATGCCAAACCGGGCGCGCCGATCCTGTTGCAAAGCCTGCGATAGAGATCTTTCGAGCGGCGCCGGCGACATCGGCCACATTTCCGCCGTATTTAATCTTTTTTTGACACAATTCGGTCACGAATTTGTCGCGGACCGGGTGCGGGCGGTAACGTGCATCCATCTCCGGGCAGCAAGGTCAGCTTCTGGCACCTGCACCGGGTGGGGCAAGCTGGAGTGAAAGGTAACGTTATGATTTTGTTGAAGCCGAAACTGCTCACATTCGGTGTGATGAGCGCGGTCGCGGGGCTGGCATGGTCCGGCCCGGCCGCGGCAAATGACATCTGCGACAAGCTGAATGCCGACGAGCGCGGTGCATGCACATGCCAGAACGATCAGATGTCGGATTTTGCTTTGCGGAAAATTCGCCGCAGCGCCAATTTTCCCCTGATCCTGGAATACACGCTTGAACATTGCCCGGCGGTCGCCGCGCTGCTCACAGATGCGGCGACCGGGACCATTGTGCCTGACGGCGACGGCGAAGGAAACGGGGACGGCGGCAGCGGTGGCGGCGGTGGCTCTGGCGGCGGCTCGGGTGGCGGCGGCGGTGGCTCTGGCGGCGACGGCGACGGCGGCGGTTCGGGCGGTGGCGACGGCGGCGGTTCGGGCGGTGGCGATGGCGGCGGCTCGGGTGGCGGCGATGGCGGCGGCTCGGGTGGCGGCGATGGCGGTGGCACGGGTGGCGGCGATGGTGGCGGCTCGGGCGGTGGCGATGGTGGCGGCTCGGGCGGTGGCGATGGTGGCGGCTCGGGCGGTGGCGATGGTGGCGGCTCGGGTGGCGGCGATGGCGATGGCGACGGCCATCATGACCATGATGGAGACGGCCCCGGCAAGCACAAGGACGGGCCCGGAAAGCGCGAAGACGGGCCCGGAAAACGTGAAAACGGCCCCGGCAAGCGCGAAGACGGTCCCGGGCGTTCGGATCGTGGCAAGGAAAACCATGAGTCCGAGAGCGAAGGCCAAGGGTCTGCAGAAGACTGAGGCATCGCACAAACGCGGATACTTTTAGGCTGGGCGTATCGCCCAGCCTGTCACTCTGCGGGCTTGGCTGTCAGGTCAGCTTCGGATTTAGGTGCGATGCCGTAAGTCAAAGCGAGGGATCGATCGGGAAAAGACCGCCGGCAAGGACCGCGTTCCAACGACTGGGCGCATCGGGTCTTTGCATCCGCAAAAAGGAATATCCGGTGTCGCGCCAGTTGAGAATGCGGTCGCCGGCACTGTCCAGCACGAAGTCGCCGTCTTGGCTGCGGACAACCAGCACGGCATGGGGCCGCTGCTGCCGGTCCAGAACCGTTGCCATCAGCAACCGATCTGCCGGAACCCCCGCGCTGATCAACCTGAACTTCTTCAAAAGGGCAAGATCTTCGCAATCGCCCCCGCGCTGCGTCGGAAGTTCCCAGTATTCGTTGCGCCCGTATTGCGCATAATCGCTGAGTTGATGAACGGTCTCGTTGACCGCGCGATTGATCCGGGCGGCAAGGGCAAGCATGTCGATGCCCACTGCCAATACGCCCGCCTTGCGCCCGCAGGCCCAGGCGTAACGGTCGCATACCCCGTCAAATCCCGGCGGGGGAACGGTTGCCTTGCCGACTGGAAGAAAAGCCGAACTTTCTGTGGCGTTGGCGTTTCCGGATGAACCGGCATGCACGGGTGTCGCAGGCAAGACACTCACGGCAAGCCACAAGCCGATCAGGGCAACGGCACGGTGGAACACATACATCCTGCGTCGCTCTCGCGGCAGGACGCGGCCCGGCAGTGCCGGACGATTCGAACTCGGAAACAGTTCCCCCATCGGAAAAGTATTAACCATCAATCGCGATTGAGAAAGTTTTTTCTAACCCACTCGGATCACAGGCTTTGCTGGGGGCGGCCGGTGACGTCTCAGGGCTTTCCTCATGCGGCCATTAACCCTATAAGCGGGGCGCCGAACGGCGGGAGAATGCCATGCGTAGTGCAAAGATCGTCAGAAAGACCGCTGAAACCGAAATATCTGTGGCGCTGTCTCTGGATGGAACCGGCCGGTATTCCAACGCAACCGGTGTCGGGTTCTTTGATCACATGCTCGACCAGTTGGCGCGCCATTCCTTGATCGACATCGAAGTTGCAGCCACAGGCGATCTTCATATCGACGATCACCACACGGTCGAAGACGCGGGCATTGTCATTGGGCAGGCCCTTGCGCGGGCCTTGGGTGACAAGAAGGGCATTCGCCGGTATGGCCATTTTGCCCTCGCCATGGATGACGCGCAGGTGGCAACGGCGCTTGATCTTTCCGGACGGCCCTATCTGGTCTGGAATGTCGCCTTTCCGACCGCGAAAATCGGAACCTTCGATACCGAGCTTGTGCGCGAGTTCTTTCAGGCAGTCGCAACCCATGGCGGGATCACGCTGCATGTCGATCTTGTGCATGGCATCAACAGCCATCACATCGCCGAGGCGGCGTTCAAATCCGTGGCGCGCGCGCTGCGAATGGCCGTCGAGACGGACCCGCGCGCAGCCGGTGAACTGCCATCGACCAAAGGCGCACTCTGAGAGATGCTGACCGTTCTTGTCGACTACGATTCAGGGAATCTTCACTCAGCAGAAAAGGCGTTCCAGCGCATCGCCTCGGAAACCGGGCAGGGCAGGGTGCTTGTCACCTCCGACCCCGATCAGGTTGCCGGCGCCGACCGCATCGTCTTGCCGGGCGACGGGGCTTTCCCGTCATGCCGGACGGCCCTGGACCGGGTCGACGGATTGTTCGCGGCGATTGAAGATGCCGTCATCGCCCGCCGCCGACCCTTTCTCGGCATTTGCATCGGAATGCAGATGCTGGCCAGTCGCGGCCATGAGAATGGCCAGACCCATGGTTTTGGCTGGATCCCCGGCGACGTTGTGCGAATTGTTCCGTCCGCGGCCGATTTGAAAATCCCGCATATGGGCTGGAACGAGCTTTTGCTTGACCGGCCTCACCCGATCCTGGAGGGGATCGAAAGCGGGCGGCACGCGTATTTTGTTCATTCCTTCCATTTTCACCCCAAGGATCCCTCGCATCTTCTGGCGCATAGCGACTATGGCGGCCCGATCACGGCAATCGTCGGGCGTGACAACATCGTGGGAACACAGTTTCACCCGGAAAAAAGCCAGTCGACCGGGCTGCGCCTGATCGAGAACTTTTTGCGCTGGCGTCCCTGATGGACGTCGCGGCGATATTGCAAGCGATCGAGGTTGCGGCGAAGAACAGCCCGGACCGCGGTCGTGTCGCCGACTATATCCCCGAACTGGCCTCGATCGACCCGGACCGATTCGGCATGTCTATCGTTATGGCCGACGGCCGTCAGCATTCGGTCGGGGACGCCAGACTGCCGTTTTCTATTCAGAGCGTGTCCAAGGTCTTCGCACTCGCCCTCGCGCTGGGCCGGCTTGGTGACCGGCTGTGGCAGCGCGTCGGGCGCGAGCCGTCAGGTCTGGCATTCAATTCAATTCTCCAGCTTGAACACGACCGGGGCATTCCGAGAAATCCGTTCATCAACGCCGGTGCCATCGTGGTGACCGACGCCGTGCTGGCGGGCTATGCGCCGCGTGAATATCTGGGCGAATTGCTGCGCTTCGTCCGCACCGCCGCCGGGGACGACGATATTCACATCAATCAAGACGTTGCGCGGTCAGAAACCGAAACCGGGCACCGCAACTTTGCGCTTGCCCACTATATGCGGGCCTTTGGCAACCTTACCAACCCGCCCGAAATGACCCTTGGCGCCTATTTTCACCAATGCGCAATCGAAATGACCTGCGAGCAGCTTGCACGATCGGGACGGTTCCTTGCCGGGATGCCGGGGATGGCAGGGCTCGTGTCTCCCAGCCGGGTGCGGCGGATCAACGCCCTTATGCTGACCTGTGGCCATTATGACGGCTCGGGCGATTTTGCATATCGCGTGGGCCTTCCCGGAAAATCCGGCGTGGGCGGCGGTATCCTTGTCATCGCGCCCGGCCGCGCGTCGATAGCGGTCTGGTCGCCCGGGCTTAACAGCCAGGGCAACTCCAAGCTCGGGACCGAGGCGGTCGAACGCCTCGCCAAGTCAACCGGATGGTCTGTTTTCGGCTAGCTTACTTCAGGCGCTGCCAGCTTTGCTTCTTGCAAAGCAGTCCGCCTGCGATGCAGCCGGCAAGTTTCATTTTGTCGCCGTCAAGTTCGATCTTGCCGATATAGATCTTGTCGTTCGACGGGCGCCAGACCTTGCCCTTGTAGTTGCCCGGTCCGTTCGGCACCATGTCGATTACGATTTGCCGGCCCAGATTGGGCGACTTGTATTCGCCGTCAGCATTGAAGGTACGCGACAGGACGCCGCAAAAGGCATCGCCGCAAGGTGCGATGGTGACATGCGCGTAAGCGCCATCATCGGCTTCGGTCTGCCAGATCCCCTCAAGCGGGTCGGCATTGGACGTGCCGGCGATGACCGAAAATGCAAGTGCCGCAACCAGTTTGTTCATGAACGAAACCTCCCTTGTTCGCTGGATATTTGCCGTCACGAATGGAGATTCGCAAAGTGTAACGTAGCGTCCGGGGCGTTCTCAGAAGCTGTCGCTTCGCCGGAACAGCCGGCGCCGGGCCTTTTCGTCCAGCAGTTCGGCGCCGATTTCGGTTCCAAAATGCGGCGCGTGGCGCAGACCGGGAAGATGAGCATCGACCGCCCGCGCGATCTCGGGCGGCAGATTGCTGATCGTTGCGTCGTTGATCATCAGGCTCTCTGACGGGATGCCCTCGGCATAGATCACTTCGTGCCGGTCGAAGATGAGAAAGTAGTAATCGACGAAACCGCCTTCGCGCCGGGTCACCCGATTGCCATCGATTAGATGTTTGGCCTGAATGAACAGCGCGGCCGTGTCGCCAAGCCGATCGTCGCCTTGCTGATAGACAAAGACCCGATGATGCGGGCTGACGGCAAGATCACCGAGATTGCCAAGCGTGCCGGCGCTGATAACCACAGGCGCAAAGGCACCGCGCGCCCGCATTGTCGCCTTGCCGATCCAACGGATCTCCTGCCCGCCGTGATCGCGGGTCAGGACCTTTTCCCCTGTCTTCAGCTTGTCGATCGGCCGTTGCAGGCCGCTGGGCAGGGTAATCATCGTGCCGGCCGCAAAGGAAACGCAGACGATGTCGGTGATATGAACATCGCCGATATCGTCACTGGCATTTATCAAGGCATAGTCCGTTCGCGGCGCCATGGGCGAGAGCGGTATCGCAAATCCGCGCCCCGCCGCCCCGTGACGCACATAAAGGACTTCGACGGTCTCGCCGTCGGGCGCTATCAGGGTCAATACCGACTGCAGCTCGATGGAATCGCCGGGTTCCCCGATCTCTGACCCCTCGGCAACGCGTTGGAATCCGCCATCCGAAACCTCGGGCAAAAGCGTCAGCTTGTACATCCGCGCATCGGCATCAAGACGGTACACGTCGCCCAGTTCGCACAAGCTGGACTCGGCGATCGGATCGTGCAGGTTTGCCCCGATGGCAACCCGTAATGCCTGCGCGTCATAGGCATGCGCGGACTGCGAAGGTACGAAGCCGCCGCGACTGTTCATCGATCGAACCTACTGAACTTTACCCGAATATCCCCCGCAAAGTATTGCAACTGGGTTATTGCGACGCAATGGCAATGAAACATGGGTTGGCGGAGCATCGCTTGCGAGCCGTGCGAGGTGCTGCTATCGGGTAGGAAATCCGACCAATTCGGTCGGGCAAGGTAGGTACTGTGAATATCCAATCCCCCCCACGGCTTCAGGTGGAAAACATCACGCGCCGATTCGGCCAGAATACGGTCGTCGATGGTGTGTCGCTGACGATTGCCGCCGGGCAGGTGACCTGTCTGCTCGGGCCTTCGGGGTGCGGCAAGTCCACGACGCTGCGAATGATTGCCGGTGTCGACATGCAGGACAGCGGGCGAATTCTCGTCGATGGCAATCTGATTTGCGACACGGTGTTTCGCGTTCCCCCCGAACGCAGGGAAATTGGCCTGATATTTCAGGATTTCGCGCTTTTCCCCCATCTCAGCGTAAGCGAGAATGTGGCCTTCGGCTTGCCACGCGGTCAGGCCGGGCGGCAGGCACGTGTCGACGCGCTTCTCGAGCGCGTATCGCTCAGCGGCTTTGGGCCGAAATACCCGCATGAACTGTCAGGGGGCGAGCAACAGCGCGTGGCGCTGGCGCGGGCGCTCGCGCCGAAACCGCGCATCCTTTTGATGGACGAGCCGTTCTCGGGCCTTGACGAAAGGCTTCGCGACGGCATTCGCGACGATACGCTTGCGCTCTTGAAAGAAGAGCGTGCGGCCGTTCTTCTGGTCACGCATGAACCGCATGAGGCCATGAGGATGGCCGATGAAATCGCCCTGATGCGCGGGGGGCGTATTGTCCAGCAAGGCGCCCCCTACAATATCTACAACGCGCCGGTTGATCGTGAAGCGGCGGCGTTTTTCTCTGATATCAATATTTTGCGCGGATCCGTTCAAGGGGCATTGGTGAAAACCGCCTTCGGTGAATTTCTGGCGCCCGGGCACCCCGATGGTTCCGAGGTCGAGATTGTCATCCGTCCGCAGCACCTGAAAATCGACTTTGACCGGGGCGGCAAGGGGCCAAATCCGACGCCAGCCGATGGCACCGCCGCCCGTGCCACCGTTGTTCGATCCCGCTTTCTCGGCCGCGAAAGCCTTGTGGAATTCAAGCTCGATTTCGGCGGCGATATCCTCAAGGCGACGGTCCCGGCGGTATTTCTTCCAAAACCCGGTACTGCGATGTGGCTGATGGTCCGGCGCGACCGCTGCTTTGTCTTCGGTCGGAAAGTGTGAACCCTAGGTCCGCGTAATCCGGTTTAGATAGTCATCGACGGTCTTTCCGGCCTCGGGCATGAACGCACCACCATCCAGTTCAAGGGATTTGATAAGGTCAACCCTGAATACACTGAAATCATTTATGGATTCGTTCCAGCATGTAAGGGTCCACACCTTACCCCAATAATCGAGGTGCAAGGGCCTGATCCGTGCGGGCGGCCGGTCGCGATAGCTTAGCGCCAGTGTCAGATGTTCACGAGCGGCGCGGCGCAAAAGGCCAAGAAGCGGTGCCGCCACGGCGGCTTCCGCGCTTGAGAACACAAATGTATCCGCTCCGGTATCGCTGACATCGGCCGGGGACACCGCAGCAATCTTTGCCCGCAAACTTTCCGACGCGCGCGCCAGCACCGGATCGGCCGCGCCGCCGACCAGACTGATTCCCAGGCGCAGGACCTCGAACTCATCCTTGGTCAGCGCGACGGGGGGCAGGGTGACGGGATCGCGCAAGACATAGCCAATCCCGCGTTCGCCGGTGATTGGCAGGCCCCGATCCGCAAGGGTGGCCATGTCGCGCCAGATCGTCCGGGTTGAGACGCCAAGGCTTCGCGCAAGATCGGTTCCACGATGCAACCGCCCGTCCTGAAGCAGGCGGAGAAGCTCGAAAAGACGGTCGTTGCGGCGCATGCGTTCAAATTCCGTGGTGCAACTGACAAAATACTGTCAGTTAGCCCCCTGCGGCAAGCCTCGACGCCACCGAACCGGGGATTTGCCGCTTTGCCTTCACCGGTGGAGTGACTAAATCTGTCCCGTGGTTCAAGGGCGCCGTTCTTGCGCCCGAGGGAGGAATGGACATGCTCAATAATATCGGCCCCGTGGGCTTTCTTCTTATCGCGGTTGTCGTGCTCGTTCTGTTCGGCCGCGGCAAGGTTTCGTCACTGATGGGTGAAGTCGGCAAAGGCATCACCGCCTTCAAGAAAGGCGTGAAAGACGGGACCGAGGAAATCGAACAGGCTTCCGCCGAAGCCGCGCGCGACGTCACGCCCGACAATGGCAAGGACAAGGCCTGATCCCTGCGGCTTGAATAGGTTCGGGCGGACAACATGATGGATATCGGATGGAGTGAGCTTCTGCTCATCGGGATCGTGGCGCTGATTGTCGTCGGCCCCAAGGATTTGCCCGTCATGTTCCGCACCTTGGGGCGCTTTACCGCAAAAGCCCGTGCGATGGGGCGTGAATTCCAGCGTGCCATGGACGAGGCGGCGAAAGAGACCGGCGTCAACGAAACGGCCAAGGACCTGAAGGCGCTGACCTCGAAAAAGAACCTCGGGCTTGACGCGCTTGACCGCGCGGCCACGAGCTTCGAGAAATGGGATCCCACCAAGTCAACCAAGCCGAAGGGCCCGGCGACGCAGGCGCTGGCCGACAAGCAGTCGGCCGAGCGGGCCGAACGCGCGCTCGCGGCCGCTGACGCGGAGAAGCCTGCCGCGCCCGCCAAGCCGGCAGCAAAGGCCGCGGCGAAAGCGGGGGCGCGGACAGCCGCGACCCCAAAATCAGCCCCGGCAAAGACTGCCACGGCCGCAAAACAACAAACTGCCAAGGCACCGGCAAAGTCCGGTGCGATGGGCAAAGGCACGAAGGCGGGCGCGCCTTCGGCACCAAAGGCCAAGGCGGCGGCCAAGCCGCGCGGAAAGACGAGTACGGGTTGATGGCTGACGATCTGGATGATTCCGCGGCACCGCTGGTCGAGCACCTGGCCGAGCTTCGCAACCGCCTGATCTGGTCGGTTCTGGCCTTTGTCATTGCCATGGTGGTCTGCTTTTCCTTCGGCTCCTACCTTCTCGATTTCCTGCTCGGGCCGATCGAAAGAACCATGCGCCAACTCGGCAATGACAATCCGGTGATGCAATACACCGCGCCGCAGGAATATTTCTTCACCTTGATCCGGATATCGATGGTTGGCGGGCTGGCACTGTCATTCCCGGTCATTGCCTATCAGATGTGGCGCTTCGTGGCGCCCGGCCTTTACCGCAACGAAAAGGCTGCGTTCCTTCCGTTCATCATCGCGTCGCCGGTGCTCTTCCTTCTCGGGGCCTCTTTCGCGCATTTCGTCGTCGTGCCGCTGGCAATGGCGTTTTTCCTTGGGTTCGCGGATCTCCCGTCAATGGTTGCAGCCTATGTTTCGGGCAGCGATGCCAGCGCCGGGGACCATATCCACATCGTCTTCAACGGCAAGGTGAACGAAACCCTCGACATCACGCTGAAAATGATTGTGGCCTTCGGCCTCTGCTTTCAGCTTCCGGTCCTGCTGACCTTGATGGGCAAGGCCGGGCTGGCCAGTTCGCGCGGCCTGCGAAACGTTCGCAAATATGCCATCGTAGGCATTCTGACCGTGGCCGCCATTGTCACGCCGCCGGATGTCACGACGCAGCTGATCCTCTTTTTCGTGATCTACGGGTTGTATGAGATATCGATCTTCCTTGTGGCCTGGGTCGAGAAAAAGAAAGATGAAGACGCGCGGGCCGAAGGGCTGATCGGCGAGGGCGAAAGCCTGTTTGACGAACCTGAAGACGACGTGGAAGAAGACGCCAAGGCATGACGGAAACGATGCTCCAGAGGATTGCCGAGGCGCTGGAACGCATGTCACCGGCGCCGCTTGAAGAACCGGATTTTTCAAATGGCACGGCTTTTGTCTGGCACACCGGACCCGACCGGCTTGAACGGGTAGAGACCGTCGCCCGGGTCGATCTTTCCCTGCTTGTCGGCATCGACAGGGCGCGCGATACGCTTTTGGCCAACACATCTCAATTCGCCCGCGGCTTGCCGGCGAACAATGCGCTTCTCTGGGGCGCGCGGGGGATGGGCAAATCCTCGCTGGTCAAATCCGTCCATGCCGAGGTGGTTCGCCAGGGTCTGCCTTTGAAAATCGTGGAGCTCAGCCGCGAAGACCTGCCATCCATTCCCCGGCTTCTGACGCTTCTGCGTGCGGCCGCGCCGCATCGCTTTCTGCTTTACTGCGACGACCTTTCCTTCTCGCATGACGATCAGCACTACAAATCCCTCAAGGCTGTCCTCGACGGAGGGATCGAGGGACGGCCCGCCAATGTGCTTTTCTATGCAACGTCGAACCGCCGTCACCTGATGCCCCGTGACATGATCGAGAACGAACGTTCAACCGCGATCAACCCGTCCGAGGCGGTCGAAGAAAAGGTGTCGCTCTCCGACCGGTTCGGGCTCTGGCTCGGCTTTCACCCTTGCTCGCAAGAGGATTATCTCGCGATGATCAGGGGCTATTGCGATGCGCTCGAAATCAAGATCGACGATGCCGAATTGCGCGCTGAGGCGATCGAATGGCAGGCCACGCGCGGCGCGCGTTCCGGCCGGGTGGCGTGGCAATTCGTAACCGACCTTGCCGGCCGCCGCGGCATTGCCATCTGAAAGCATGTCAGGGCCGGAAAGGCCGCAACTGCCTTCTTCATTGCACAAATACCCTGGGGGCGAGGGGGCAAGGCCCCCTCATCCGTCATTGCAGGAAGGGCAGCGGGTCGACGCTGTCAAACCCCTTGCGAACTTCGAAATGCAGTACGGCCGGATCGCCCGCGGCGACGGTGGCGATCTTCTGGCCACGCTTGACGCGGTCGCCCTTGGCTACCGACACACCGCTGATGCGCGCGTAAACGGTCAAGAGCGCGTTCTTGTCGCTGGGGTCACCATGCCGGATCACAAGGATCGGCACCTGATTGGTGTCCTTTGTGATCGCGGCCACGATACCGTCGCCGGCGGCCGAAACGGCGGTGCCGGCAGCGGCGGCTATGTCGATCCCCTCGTTCTTGCCCTTCTTGTAGCCGCGCACGATCTTGCCCGAAACCGGCATGGCAAGCTGGGACGCGCCCGAGGCGGTGGTTCGGTCCGCACCCATGTCGGGGGCTGCCGGCAGGGGCGCCGCTTCGGCGACGGGTGCTGTCTTTTCGTCGGGCAGCGGTTTGGCCGCGGATGGCGGAACCGGTGTCGGAGATCCGGCACCCGGGGCCGTGACGGCTGAGGCCGCCGCGGGAAGGGCCGCGATCGGGATCAGAAGCGTCTGCCCCTCGCGCACCTCAAGGTCGGGCCCAAGCCCGTTCCAGTCCGCCAGCGCCTTGACATCGACACCATAAAGCCGGGCAACCGTATAGGCGGTTTCACCGCGCGAAACACGGTGGCGGATCGGCTCGGTCGGGCCAATGCCGCCGCCCGTCGCCGCCGTCGATGGCTGGGTTGCACCCGCCCGATCGATCGCGCCCGATGCGATTGCCGTGACATCTATCGCGCCGGCGGAGCCGCCGGTCGACGGCGAAGGTTCGGCCACGCGTCGCGGGAGTGCCAGCACCTCACCCTCGCGCAAGGGCGCGTTCGGCGCGATGGCGTTGTAACCGCCAAGCTCCTCGGGCGACATGCCAATCCTTGCGGCGACACTGCTGACCGTGTCGCCACGCCTCGCTACCGCGATCTGATAGCCCGGATAGGCGATGATACCACGGGCATCGGCGGCCGGCCGGCCTTGCCCGATCTGGGCCGCCGCGGCCGAAGTGTCGAGGTTGGTGCCGCCAAAGCGCCTGATATCGGGGTCGAAATTGCCATTGCCGTCGCAGGCCGCCAGAACGGCAAGCCCAAATCCGGCCAACACCGCGTTTCTGGCATGGGTTGTCCTGAGAACCATTGCTCAATTCCTCATCTCGCTGGCCCTGTTGGTCGGGCCATTAATAACCATTTTCAGACTGTCTCAGTCTTGCCCCAGCCCTTCGACCAGAGGCACGAACCGAACCGGTCGCAACTCCTCGTACTCGTAACCTTCGGGCGTCCGGACCACCTTGATCAAACTTTGCACCGTGTCCGACTGCCCGACTGGCAAAACCATGATACCGCCGATCCGAAGCTGAGCCAATAGGGGCCCCGGCGGGTCTTCGGCCGCCGCCGTCACGATAATGCGGTCGAACGGGGCCTGTTCGGGCAGGCCGAAGCTGCCATCGGCGGTGACGGCGGTGATATTTGTCAGATCGAGCTTTCTGAAAATCGCCTCTGCCTCGCGGATCAGGCGGCGGTGGCGGTCTACCGTATAGACGCGGCGGGCAAGATGGCTGAGAATTGCGGCCTGATAGCCGGAACCGGTCCCGACCTCGAGCACCTTGTCGCGCGGCGACACTTCCAGGGCCTGGGTCATCAGGGCGACCACGGAGGGCTGGCTGATGGTCTGGCCGCATCCGATCGGCAGCGGCATGTCATCATATGCGCGTTCGGCGAAAAGACCCCGAACAAAGTCCCCCCTGTCGATCCGCTCCATCACCCCAAGTACCCGACCGTCGGTGACGCCCTTGGAGCGCAGGGCAAAAAGAAACCGCATCTTGAGTTCCGCCGGGTCGGTCATTCGAGCCGCGCCTTCAGCGCATCTATGGCGTCATGCGCCGTCAGATCGGCGCGCATCGGGGTAACCGATATCCAGCCATCGAGGTTGACCGCGACATCCGTGCCCGGTGACGTCGGGTGATGTTGCGGCCCGCCCGTGATCCACAGGAATTTCCGCCCCGACGGCGAAACATGCGGTTCCACACCAAAGAAAGTATCCGTCCGATAGCCCTGGGCCGCGACCTTCATGCCTTTCACGTCCTTGCCCGCGACGGGTGGAAAATTGACGTTGTAAAACAGACGGTAGTCATTCCCGTCCCAGATCGCCTTGTCGATCAGCATCCGCACGATCGCGGTGCCGTGGTCTCGGGCGGCCTCGAAAGGGGTGGAAAGATCCTGAGTGCCCGGACCCATGAATTGCGAAAGTGCGATTGCCGGGACGCCTTGCAGCGCGGCCTCCATCGCCCCGCCGACCGTTCCGGAATAAAGGACGTTCTCTCCGGCATTGTTGCCCCGGTTCACGCCCGACAGCACCAGATCGGGGCGCCCGCCCTCCAAAACATCGTAGATGCCCGCCAGGACGCAATCGGCCGGGCTGCCTTCCGCCGCGTAACGGCGCGGGCCGAGTTTGGCGATCATCATCGGATGCGTGTAGGATATGCAATGCCCGACGCCGGATTGTTCAAACGCGGGTGCGACGGTCCAGACCTCGCCCTTGGGGCCCGCGATCTCGGCGGCGATGGCACCAAGGACCTCAAGCCCCGGTGCATTGATCCCGTCGTCATTGGTAATCAGGATGCGCATGCCCGGCCTCTTGGTGCTTTCTCTCTGCTTAGACGAGCGGACGGTGCGGGTAAAGCAGCGATGGAGGCACCTTCAAACCGGGTTTGACCGCATCCCTCGGCGGCCCCCCCGCGGCAGGCCGCGACAAGCCTTCTCAGCCCCGTGATGAAGAACGTGCGAATTCGTGCCAAAAGGACGCTCAGAGAGCCGCGAGAATGCGCCGGGCTTCGTCATGAATATCGGCAAGCGATGCGCGGTCTTCCCCTGGAAAGAAGCGCGCGCGGGTGGCGGTGGCCATCGGCCTCGGTGTTTCGATCAAGACCCTTGGCCCGATTTTCTCGCTTTCAGACTTCCATGACCGTGCCAAGGCAATCTGCCCGGCCTTGGTCGCACCGTAAGCGCCAAAGAACTTTTCGCCGCCTCGCGGGTCGTCAAGGAACAGCGCCGTTCCATTTCCCGCACGCAAAAGCGGATCGAGCATGGTGATCAGCGCGGCCGTCGCGCGAAGGTTGCAGGCGGTCGACTTGTCGAAATCCTTGGGGTCGAGGTGCCCTGCCGGGCTGAGGGGTGCCGCGTGGATCGCCGCATGAACCCAAAGGTCGAGCTTGCCCCAGCGTTGCCCGATCGAACCTGCCAGATGCAGCATCGCCGCGTCGTCGGTGATGTCCATCGGCGCGAGCGTCGTGCTCCCGCCGGCCGACTGTACCTGGTCGTCCAGCTCTTCGAGCCCGCCCGTCGTCCGCGCCACGGCCAGAACATGCCAGCCCTCTTGGCCAAGCGCCGAGGCGAAGGCAAAGCCAAGCCCGCGAGAGGCGCCGGTGACAAGGGCGATTTTTTTGTCGGAAGGGTCGATCATGGCGCTCCTTTCGCATTGGTCGCACGGCAATTCAACAGAATTGATTGACTTGTCGCCGCGCTGCCGCGAAATTGCGCATCAAATCAAACCGGACGAAGGAATTCCCCGATGACGCTCTCCAAGGCCCTTATGCCGTCGCAATCGCTGCCGAGCAGATTGTTCATGGTATTGGGCGGCAGCTTGTTCATTTCCATCGCCGCGCAGATTTCCGTGCCGATGCTGCCCGTTCCGATGACACTGCAAACGCTGGCGATTCTTTTGGTCGGATTTACCTTCGGGGCGCGGATGGGGGTTGCAACCCTCTTGGCCTATCTCGCCGAAGGGGCGGCCGGATTGCCGGTTTTCGCGAACTTCCACAACGGGTTGGCGTTTTTCGGCCCGACCGCCGGTTTTCTGATCGGGTTCGTCTTGATGGCCTGGATCGCCGGCTATGCCGCCGACCGCGGTATCAAGGGCTTCGTCGGAACGGCTGCGGTGGCCCTGCTGGCATCTGCCGCGATCTATGTCCCCGGCGTTGTCTGGGCGATGTCGCTTGCCGAACGCGCGGGGCTCGATACGGCCCAGTGGGGTGCGGATAATGTCTCGATGATCTGGCAATACTACATGGCGCCGTTCCTGATCGGCGATGCGGTAAAGGCGGTAATCGCGGCGCTTATCGTCGCCGGTGGCTGGGCTGCGATCAAGGGCCGCAAGGCCTGATCTTCCGGCCTTGCCGAAGAAGTGGCTTGAACGCCGCCCCGGGGGGCGGCGTTTTTCTTTGGGTCACCCCTCGGCGTGCAAACGGGCAAGGGCTGCCTCGCACATGCCATAGGGCTCCCATTCGCAGCCACGGCAGAGCAGCTTCAGACCGCCCGGCAGCACATTCTCCCGGATCCGCGCCTTGGCCTCGCCCCAACTCAGCCTTTCACGCGGCGCAAGGTTCAGCGCGGCGGCATGCGCCCGATCAAGCACCCTGATCTTCGTCTCGTTCGTGCACAGCCGCCCACGCCGTTTGGGGCAGGGCGCGCAGATATCGTCGGTTGCGCCGGTGACTTCGATAAGGGTCGCATCGCCGTTTTCGGCCCGAAGCCTTCCCATGACGATCGCATCCATATTGGCGGTGAACGCGTCGGAATAGCCCTTGCCCTCGAACCCGAGGGAGCACAGGAAATGATGCGGGCGATAGCGGATCGGCCGCGCGCTCACTCCGCCGCCTTCATTGCGAACCCCTTGGCAATCTGGTCGGCAGGGGCGACAGGGTATTCGCCTGAAAAACAGGCGTCGCAATATTGCGGGCAGGCCCGGTTGCGGCCCTTCGCTTCGCCGACCGCGCGATAAAGACCGTCGAGCGAAATGAACTTGAGGCTGTCCACCCCGATCCAGTCGCGCATCTCGTCTTCGGACATGGTGGCGGCAAGCAGCTTGCCGCGCTCTGGCGTGTCGACACCATAAAAGCAGGGCCATGCGGTCGGGGGCGAAGCGATACGGAAATGGACCTCGGCCGCACCTGCATCCAGGATCATGTCCTTGATCTTGCGGCTTGTCGTGCCGCGCACGACCGAGTCGTCGACAAGGATCACGCGCTTGCCCTTGATCAGCGCCCGGTTGACGTTCAGCTTCAGCCGCACGCCCATATTCCGGATCTGTTCGGTCGGCTCGATGAAGGTACGGCCCATATACTGATTGCGAATGATCCCCATGCCGTAGGGGATGCCGCTTTCGGCCGCATATCCGATGGCGGCTGGCGTGCCGCTATCGGGGACCGGACAGACAAGATCGGCCTCAACCGGGCTTTCCTTTGCCAGTTCGACGCCGATCTGGCGCCGCGTCTCATAGACGGAACGGCCGCCGAGAATCGAATCCGGCCGCGAGAAATAGACATGTTCGAAAATGCAGAACCGCGACCGCGCGGGACCGAACGGACGCGAGCTTTCGATCTTGCCCTTCGATATGACGACCATCTCGCCCGGCTCGACCTCGCGGACAAATTCGGCGCCGATGATGTCAAGACCGCAGGTCTCGGAAGAAAGGGCAAACCCGTCATCGCCGATCCGGCCCAGAACCAGTGGCCGCACGCCAAGCGGATCGCGGACACCGATCAGCTTCGTCCGCGTCATGGCGATCACCGAAAACGCCCCCTCGACGGCGCGCAAGGCGTCCTTCATCCGTTCAGGGATGCTCTTCTGGATCGAACGCGCCATCAGGTGAATGATGCATTCGCTGTCCGACGAAGACTGGAATATCGCACCACGTTCGATCAGATCCCGCCGAAGCTGGGTGGCGTTGGTCAGATTTCCGTTATGGGCAACCGCACAGCCCCCCATCGCGAATTCGCCAAAGAAGGGCTGAACATCGCGAATGGCGGTGGCCCCCTTGGATCCGGCGGTCGAATAGCGCACATGACCGATCGCGAGGCTGCCGGGCAGCGTCTGCATGACATCGGACTTGGTGAAATTGTCGCGTACATAGCCGAAGCGGCGGACCGAATTGAAACCGGTTTCAGGATCATAGGCGACAATGCCGCCGGCCTCCTGCCCGCGATGCTGAAGCGCATGAAGGCCGAGGGCGGCAAAATTCGCGGCTTCGCCGACGCCGATCACGCCAAAGACGCCGCATTCTTCCTTCAGCTTGTCGTCGTCAAAAGGGTGGCTCAGGAATGGGCGCATCGGCCGTCTCTCCGAATCCGGGCAGCTGGGATTGACCCCCATGTAGTGTGTCGCGGCGCCACTGTCACGCGGTTGACACGAATTTGAACCCTTCAGTTGCCGCTTGACGATGGCGCGGTCAGGTTTTTTGCCCCGGTGCCGTCCGTCGGTGCACTGGTGGGGGCGCCGCAGCTGCCGGTCAATTGGCGATACCGGTCGCGTATCCAGCTGGGTACGTCCTGCGGCATTTCCTGATTGATCCGGCCTTCCATGGACGCGAAAATCTTTGCCGACTGGGAATTGTCGACCACCGGTATTGATGATCCGACCAGAACGCGGCTGTAGACGGCGAAGGCAATCGCCACGAGTACGAACCCGCGCAACGCACCGAAAAGGAACCCCAATCCCTGATCGGTTCCGCCAAGGGCAGACCGTTGCACCGCCGACGAAAAGATCGGCGTGAAAATGGACATCACGATGAGCGCCAGCGCGAATACAGCAAGGAATGCTGCAATGATCGACAATTCGCAGCTTTCGCCCAGATATGTGTCGAGCATCGGGACCTGCCGGATCAGCGGTTCGGCCTTGGGCGCGAAGAGAAAGGCAACGACCGCCGCGACCACCCAGCCGGCGATGGCCAACACCTCACGCACAAAGCCGCGGCTATAGGCGAGGATCGCCGACAAGAGGATAACAACCGCCACGATGGCGTCGACAATCGTAAAACCTTCCATTCGCGCGCTCCTTATGCCTTAGCCTGCAGCGAACATTTCGCCGACGAACGTCGTCAGATCAGGCATTCGGCGTACCTGCATTCCGGTGCCGCCGTCCGCCTTGCTTTTCTCCGGCGCGACCGCTTGTGAGAAACCAAGTTTTCGTGCTTCTTTCAACCTGTTTTCTGTCTGACTGACCGGGCGAAGCGCGCCCGAAAGGCTGATTTCGCCGAAGATGACCATATCGGGCGGCAGGGCTACGTCTTCACGGGCGGACAAAAGCGCCGCGGCAACCGCAAGATCGGCAGCCGGTTCGCTGACCCGCATTCCCCCTGCGACGTTCAGAAAGACGTCAAGCCCGGCAAAGGGGATGCCGCAGCGCGCCTCGAGAACCGCGAGGATTGTCGACAGCCGTCCGCCGTCCAGCCCCACAACCGTGCGGCGCGGGGTGCCAAGGGGCGATGGCGTGACCAGTGCCTGAATTTCGGTCAGGACAGGCCGGGTGCCCTCGATCCCCGCGAATACGGCTGATCCCGGGCTCGACCGGCCGCGGTCCGACAGGAACAGGGCCGACGGGTTCGCGACCTCGGCAAGGCCTGCGCCGGTCATCTCGAAAACGCCGATTTCGTCCGCCGGGCCGAAGCGGTTCTTGACCGCGCGCAGGATGCGAAACTGATGACCGCGCTCGCCTTCGAAATAAAGCACGGTATCGACCATATGTTCGACGACGCGCGGCCCGGCGATCTGGCCTTCCTTGGTGACATGGCCGACCAGGATCACCGCGATGCCGCGCCGTTTGGCGAAGGTCACCAGTTCATGCGCCGCCGCGCGGACCTGACTGACCGATCCGGGGGCCGCCTCGACATTGTCGGCCCACATCGTCTGGATGGAATCGATGATCGCAAGGTCGGGCGCCACCGCGTCGAGCGTGGTCAGGATATCCCGCAGGTTGGTTTCGGCCGCCAGTTGCACCGGGGCTTCGGCAAGGCCAAGCCTTGCGGCGCGCATCCGGATCTGGGCCGAGGCTTCCTCTCCCGACACGTAAAGGCAGGTCTGTCCGCGCTTGGCGATGCTCGCCGCGACCTGCAGCAGAAGCGTCGACTTGCCTATGCCCGGATCGCCGCCCACCAGAATCGCGGATGCCGCGACAAGGCCGCCTCCCAACACGCGGTCGACCTCTTCCAGACCCGTGGCGCTTCGTGGCGGCGGGGGCTCATTGCTGTTCAGCGTTGAAAGAGAAACCTGCCTTCCCCGTTGGGATCCAAGCGATTTCTTGGCCGGCCCGGCTGACAGCGGGGCTTCCTCGGCAATCGAGTTCCATGCGCCACAAGCGTCACAACGTCCGGCCCATTTGCCGTGAACCGCGCCGCAATCCAAACAGGTGAAGGTGGGTTGAGAGCGTGCCATGCCGCCTACCTGCCCGATGCCAGACCGGGCCGCAAGAGACTATGACGCCATTGTCGTTGCCGCCGGTTCAATCAGACGCGTCCCGCTCGGCCAAATGGGAAAGGGCAAGTGACGCAAGTACACAGGCCGAAAAGAGATAAAGGCCCCAAGCGGTCTCGACCCTGCCCAGGCCAACGCCTTCGGCCAGGATGATGTAAAGCGCGACCAGGAAAATGTCGGCCATGGCGAACCGGCCGGCCAGTCGCACGAATCGAAGCCACGGCCGTCCCAGATATCCGAATTGAACCAATGTCAGGACAAGGGTTTTGGCCATGGGCGCAGCCAAGGCGAAGCTGGCGACGACAAGCGCCAGCAGAATATCCTTGGTCCAGAGCGCCTGCAGCCCCGTTGCGATCGAGATTTCGTCCAGTTCGAAAAAGGGCAGCAAACCCGCCCGCATCAGGGGGGCAAACCACGAGACGGGAAACAGGACAAAAAGGCAAAGGTTGGCATAGCGCAGCATGGGACATGAATATTCCCGGCCGCATCCCGCGCCAAGGGCCTGTCAGTAGATCATCCGGCGCAGCCGGCGCCGCGACACATAGGCGACGACCACGGTCAACCACAGGCAAAGCCAGGACAGCGCTGCCGCAAGATAGTCAGCCTGCCCAAAACCCGACACCGCGCCGCCAAGGGCCGTATGCGCATGAAGGATCGTGACCACACCATTGATCGCCAGACAGATGCCCGAAAAAACCAGGGCGAGCAGCGCGCCGCGACGGGGCCCATGATGCCGGGCGCGGCGCCGGAGCCAGCGCAGCGATACCAAAAGACACAAGAGCGGCGGAACACAATAAAGAACAAGTAGCACCAATACGGCCGACAATGTTCCCTGTGCCGAAGCCATGCTTCCCTCCAGCCGGGTGAACAAAAAGTTTAGGCGCGCGCGGAATGGCTGTCAAATCCGGACCGTCCAGTCCTCGAACCGCCCCGGAAGCAGGCGCCTTCAGCGAATGGCCATGATCGGCCCTTCGGCCCGGCCGTGGATGAATTGCTGCACGTAAGGATCAGAAGTTTCTTCCATCTCCGCGATCCGGCCGGTCCATTTTATCGCCCCGTCATGCAGCATCGCCACACGGTCCGCGATCGCCCTTACAGAGGTCATGTCATGGGTGATCGTCATCGCGGTCGCACCCATTTCCGTCACGATCTCGCGGATCAGCTCATTGATCACGCCGGCCATGATCGGGTCCAGCCCGGTGGTCGGCTCGTCGAAGAAGATGATCTCGGGCTCGGCGGCGATTGCCCGCGCCAGCCCCACGCGTTTTTGCATGCCGCCGGACAGCTCGGCGGGAAAAAGATCGGCGGTTTCGGGCCGCAGCCCGACGCGACGCAGCTTCTCGATGGCGATATCCCGCGCCTCGGCCCGTGGCCGTTTCAGCGACCCGCGCAAAAGACGAAACGCGACATTCTGCCAGACCGGAAGCGAGTCAAAGAGCGCACCGCCCTGAAAGAGCATCCCGAACCGGGCCAGAAATGCGTCCCTTGCCGAGGTGTCGGCAACCTCTCCGTTGACGGTGATCTTGCCGCTATCCGGTTTAACAAGGCCAAGGATGCACTTGAGAAGAACGGATTTTCCTGTTCCGGATCCACCAATGATGACCATGCTTTCGCCGCTTGGGACCGTCAGATTGACCCCGCGCAGCACACGATTGGCGCCGAAGGCTTTTTCGATGTCGGTCAGCTGGATCATGCCGAAAAGAACACCTCGGTCAGAATATAGTTCGTGGCAAGGATCAGGACCGACGCGGCAACCACGGCCGCCTTGGTTGCCCGCCCGACGCCCTGAGCGCCCCGGCCGGAATTCATACCGTAATAGCACCCCATCAGCGCGACGATGAAGCCGAATGCCGCCCCCTTCCACAGGCCCGAGGCGATGTCCCAGACCTCCAGAAAGTCCCGGGTGTTCTTCAGATAGGTTGCGGGGTTGAAGCCCAGCCGGTTCACGCCGACCAGATACCCGCCAAATATTCCGATGCTGTCGCCGACCGCCACAAGGGCAGGGACCGCGATCGTCGCTGCCAGAACTCGGGGAACTGTAAGGTATTTCATGGGGTTGGTCGACAATGTTACAAGCGCATCGATCTGTTCTGTGACCTTCATCGTGCCGATCTCGGCGGCAATGGACGACGCGACCCGTGCGGCGACCATCAGCCCGCCAAGGACGGGGCCAAGCTCTCGGACCATGCCGATCGCCACGATGGAGGGAACAACCGCCTCGGCTGAAAAACGTGCGCCGCCCGCGTAGATCTGCAACGCCAGCGCCCCGCCGGTGAAAAGCGATGTCAATGCAACCACCGGCAGGCTGAACCAGCCGATCTGCATCAGGGCCGCCAGAAATTCCTTCGGGTAAAAGGGGGGGCGCGCAAGGTGGCTGATCGTTTCGGCCGCGAAGATGGCGATCCGGCCCAGCAGTGCCAATCCGCCCAGAACCGGGCGTCCAAGGATGGAAAACGGAGCGAGCGCGGTCATTCCCCGGCCTCCCTGTACGTCTTTTCATACCGGGCGCCGAAGGATGTCAGAATTTCATAGCCGATCGTTCCGGCCATGTCCGCAACCGCATCAACCGGTTGCTCATCGCCGATCATGCAAATCATCTCAGGGTCTTCGCCAAGGTTCGTGATGTCGACCGCAAGCGAATCCATCGAAACGCGGCCGACCATGGGGCACCGCTGGCCATTGATCATGACACTGCCGCGACCCGTCAGCGCACGAAGCAAACCGTCAGCATAGCCGGCCGCGACCAGCGCGATGCGGCTGGGCACCCCGGCCACCCAGGTTCCGCCATAACCAACCGCCTGACCCGGGGGAACGTGGCGGATCTGGATAACGGGCAGCGTAAGCCGGACAACGGGCCGGCCTTCCGCAAATGGCCGGCACCCGTAAATCCCGATCCCCGGCCGCGTCACGTCAAAGTGATAGTCCGGCCCGAGAAGAATGCCGCCGGTCGCCGCCAGCGAACGTTCGGCGGAAATCTCGCCCGTCATCTTGCGGAAACAGGACAGCTGCGCCGCATTCCCCGGATTTTCGGCATCATCGGCGCAGGCGAGATGCGACATGACAAGTGCCGGATGTTCGGCGGCGATCACCGGCGCCAGACCTTGCCAATCCCCGGGCCCAATGCCCAGCCTGTTCATCCCGGTATCAAGCTGGATACCGTAGCGCCGGCCCGGAAGGGCACCGCGATGGCGGGCCACCTGCCCGGGCGAACTCAGAAGCGGGATGAGATCGGCACCCGAGATAAGGTCCGTGTCTCCGCTCATATGGCCCGACAACAGCATGATTTCGATCTCCGGCCCGAGGCAAGAGCGCAACTCGGCACCCTCTTCGGCAGAGACCACGAAAAACAGCCGTGCACCCGCTTTCGCCAGCGCTCGCGCAACCGGCGCGACCCCCAGCCCATAGGCATTCGCCTTGACGACGGCGCCGGCTCTGGCCGAGCCGGAAAGCCGGCCAAGCGCGCGCCAGTTCGCGACGATTGCGTCAAGGTCGATGTCCAGGATACCGCGTGCCATGACTGCCTTTTGCCAGCCTTTACCGCAAGGTCAAGACCTATCGCGGGCCGGTGGCGCCGCAAGTCGAAAGCCAGACATCAGAATCCGTTCTGATCCTGCTGCCAGGGTCTGACCAGATTGCCGAAACGGGTGAAACGCCCCTCGAAGGACAGCTCGACCGTGCCAATGGGCCCGTGACGCTGCTTGCCGATGATCACCTCGGCCTTGCCATGAACGCGCTCCATCGTCTCTTGCCACTTTGCCATGGCCTCAAGATTGTCATCCCCCGGCTTCTCACGCTCTTTGTAATATTCGTCACGGTAGACGAACATGACGACATCGGCATCCTGCTCGATCGATCCGCTTTCGCGAAGGTCTGAAAGCTGCGGACGCTTGTCATCACGGTTCTCAACCTGGCGCGACAATTGCGACAGGGCCACGACCGGCACACTAAGTTCCTTCGCCAAGGCCTTGAGCCCCATGGAAATTTCGGCGATTTCCTGAACGCGGTTGTCCCCTTTGCCCGTGCCGCGAAGCAGTTGCAGATAGTCAACGAATATGACGTCGAGCCCATGCGTCCGCTTCAGCCGCCGGCATCGGGCGGCGACCTGGCTGATCGGCAAAGCCGGAGTATCGTCGATATAGAGCGGGCAGCTTTCCAGTTCTTTCGCCGCACTGATGAACCGGCGGAATTCCGTCTCGCTCATATCCCCGCGCCGGATCTGTTCCGAAGGCACTTCGGAGGCTTCGGACAGGATGCGCGCGGCAAGCTGCTCGGACGACATCTCCAGCGAAAAGAACCCGACGACCCCGCCGTTCACCGCGCCTTCGCTGCCATCGGGCCGTTTCCCGCGCTTATAGGCTTTCGCGATGTTGAAGGCGATATTCGTCGCCAGCGAGGTCTTGCCCATCGACGGCCTCCCCGCGAGGATCAGGAGATCGGAGGGGTGCAGCCCGCCCAGCTTCTTGTCAAGGTCGACCAGCCCGGTCGAAACGCCGGAAAGCGCGCCGTCCCGATGATAGGCCGCATGGGCCGATTGCACCGCTTCCGTGGTCGCCTTCAGAAACGAGACAAAGCCCTTTTCGACACTCCCCTGCTCGGCCAGGGTGTAAAGCCGCTGCTCGGCCGCGACGATCTGGTCCTTCGGATCATTGTCCAGCTCGATGCTTCGCGCCTGATCGCGAATCTCCTGGCCAAGCCGCATCAACTCGCGCCGTACCGCCAGATCATAGATCATCTGGGCATAGTCGCGCGCCGCGTAGGCAGAGATCGCCGCCCCCGCCAACCGCGCAAGATAGGCCGGCCCGCCAAGGGCTTTCAGCCCCTCATCATCCTCAAGAAACCCCTTGAGCGTCACGGGCGAAGCCAGCGCGTTCTTCTGGATGCGCGCCACCGCGATCTCGAAGATGCGCTTGTGAACCGGCTCATAGAAGTGATCCGACTTCACCAGCGCCGCGATCCGGTCGTAGATATCGTTATTGGTCAGGATCGCGCCCAAGAGCTGCTGCTCGGCCTCGATATTGTGCGGTACCGCTTCGGTCTCTGCGTCCGGATCGGGTTTGACTGCACGGATCGCCGCAACTTCGTTCATTCTTGTCCCCCGTCTTTGGCCAAGGGATATGCGTGATGGCACGCTGCAGCGCAAATTGTATATCGCTGTGGATGGCCTGTGGACAATGCGCTACTCGCAGATGTTGCGTCCGGGCCTGACAGAATGTCAATATCCTGAGGTCCTTCGGCAGGCGGTATCGGCCGGGAATCCGGCTTACGTAAGGTCAGGCCTTGGCGCGCGCCGCTTGCCATGCCCTCGGCGCGGTCAGAAACGCCTCGACCTCCGACAAGGTGGCAGCATCGAAGACCCGTGATTCGCGCGCTTCCGCCAGAACATCCCACCAGGTGCAAAGGTGATGCAGCGTCACGCCATGCTTGCCCAGTGTTTCGACGGTTTCCGGGAAAATCCCGTAATAGAAGATCACCGCCGTATGGGCGCAGCTTGCGCCGGTTTCGCGGATGGCGTCGACGAAACTCAGCTTCGATCCGCCATCGGTGGTCAGATCCTCGACAAGAAGCACGCGTTGCCCCTCGGTCATGACGCCTTCGATCCGCGCGTTTCGCCCATAGCCCTTCGGCTTCTTGCGCACATAGGTCATCGGCAGGGAAAGACGCTCGGCCACCATCGCGGCGAAGGGAATACCGGCCGTCTCCCCGCCCGCGATATTGTCGAACGCCTCGAACCCCGCGTCGCGCATCACCGTGACCGCCAGAAAGTCCATCAGCGTCGCGCGAATGCGCGGGTAGGAAATCAGTTTCCGGCAGTCGATATAGGTGGGCGAGGGCAGACCAGAGGCCAGGGTGAACGGCTCGGCCGCGTTGAAATGCACGGCCTTGATCTCCAGAAGCATCCGCGCGGTCAGACGGGCGATCTCGTCTTTCGGTGGGAAAGAGCTCGGGATCATGTCTTGTCCTTTCGTGCTTTCATCGTGGCAAAAATACCTCCGCCGGAGGCGTCCGTCCTCGCATCAGGCCTGTTGCGCCGAGTGTTCGGGCCACGAAGATGCATCATTCGCTCACATGCCAGAAAACCGGAAATCCGGGGTCGAACACCGTGACCGGGCCCGCTTCGGTGCCGATCTTTTCGGGCCATACCATTGCGGCGTCACGTTTTTTCAGCGTCAGCCGGGCCTCGTTCAAAGGCAGGCCATAGAATGTCGCGCCGTTTATCGACGCAAAGGCCTCCAGCCGGTCCAGCGCAGTCTCCTCCTCGAAGATATGGGCGAGCAATGGCATCGTGTTGGTTGCCGTGAAGCAGCCGGCACAGCCGCAGGCATGCTCTTTCAAATGGTCGGGATGGGGCGCTGAATCGGTGCCGAGAAAGAACCGCGCCTCGCCGCTTGTCGCCGCCGCGCGCAGGGCAAGGCGGTGCTTTTCACGTTTCGCGACGGGAAGGCAATAGTAATGGGGCCTGATTCCGCCCGCCAGGATGTGGTTGCGGTTGATGACCAGATGATGGGTCGTGATCGTCGCGGCCAGATCGGGACCGCCGCTTCGCGCATAATCGACGCCATCCTTGGTGGTGACATGTTCCATCACCACCCGCAGGCCCGGTGTCGCGCGCCGGATCGGGTCAAGGACGCGGTCGATGAACGCGGCCTCGCGGTCGAAGATATCGACGGACGGGTCGGTGACCTCGCCATGAACGCAAAGCGGCACTCCGGTCTCGGCCATCGCGTCAAGGACGGCCCGGATCTTTTCAAAATCCCGGACGCCCGACTGGGAATTGGTCGTCGCCCCGGCCGGGTAGAGTTTCACCGCCTTGATCAGGCCGCTTTCATGGGCCGCCACCAGATCGGCCGGGTCCGTTGCCTCGGTCAGATAAAGCGTCATCAGCGGTTCAAAGGCGGCGTCCGCCGGCAGCTCTGCCAAAATCCGGTCGCGATAGGCAGAGGCGTCCCGCGACGTCACCACCGGAGGCACCAGATTCGGCATCACGATGGCGCGGGCGAAGTGGCGCGTGGTTTCGGGCAGGACCGCTCTCATCATCGCGCCATCGCGCAGATGAAGATGCATATCGTCAGGGCGTCTGAGTGTGATTTCGCTTACCATGGGTGCGACCTACACCGACATGAAACCAAATTCCAGCGCTCGATGGGTGGATCGGTGTCCTGGCAGGACGGCGCCGGCACTGCCCCGTCTGCAGTGTGGCGCGGCCAAGGAGGCTTGCCATTCGCCCACGCCCGTCGCAAGCTCGGGCGCGACCGTCGCACAGAAGCGGGAGAAGGATGAATGGCCAAAGAAACCGCAAGCTACGGACCTGCTGGCCTCGGGTCGGCCGTCTTGCTGTTGGCGGCCCTTGCCTCCTGCACCAACGACCCGGGTTTTACCGGTGTCGCGGGCATTCGGGACGCGACGGCCGCCGAAGTCACCTCCTGCGCTTATGTTGCAGATTATCGCATGAAGCCGGGGACTTATGGGCTATTGGCCGGTCAGGGCCTGAAATATGCGCGCAACCGCATGCGGTCTGATGCGCGAAGTGCCGGTGCCGATGCGATGGTGTTTGACACGGTCGTGCCGGGGGCGGATGTCTATGAGTTGCACGCAACGGCCTATCGCTGTGGGTAATGTCGGATGCCGCTGACGCGTGACGTGAAATTTCCGGCCGATCATGGCCGCGCGGGTTTTCCCCCCCGAAAACTGGCGCGGGTCGCCATCGCAGCGGCGGCGCTGGAAGCCGCCGGCTTTGCGGCGTTCGGGTGCCCGGTGCCGGAAGATCTGTCAAAGGGTATCCGTGCCGAATTTTCGGACGGCGGTCTGGCCGAATACCGTGCAACGGACAACGATATCGTGACCGTTCGGTTCACGGCGGCGGGGCAGCCGGACCCCGGGATGATCTATGAGGCGAAGGCAGGGCTTTACGATCTGTCCGCCTCATCCATGCGCGGGGGCAAGGCCGATCCCGGGCAAAGCCTGACTTATCGCTATTCAACCGATCCGGCGGACCTGCCTGTCCCCAAACCGGGCGATGCGTGGGTCGGTACCGTCACCACGGAATATCCGGATGGAGCAGAACTGACTGAAACCGCGGTCTATGTCTTCGGGCGCGCCGACGTGGCGCGCAAGATCGGGGAATGCAGTTTTCGGACGGTTCCGGTCAAGGCGAGCTTTATCGACGCGGAAGGCGACTGGGTCGCGTTGGACCTGATCTGGTTCACCGATCTCGGGTTCGCGGTCACGACCGGGCAATCGGCATCCGGCGACGGCGGCAGACGCGCAAGGGCGCTGGTCGCGCTCTCCACCTCCGGGAACTAACCCGCCGGCGACCCCGGCCGATATGGGCCGGATCACCTGTGGCGCGTCATTTTCGCGATGGATTCGATCTCGTTAAGGCGCGTCTTGAACGCGGGCGCATCTATTCGAGAGATGACGTTCCGGCACAGCATCGCCGCAAGATGAAGCCTGCCATCTTCCTCAAGCCGTTTCAGTAGGGTCCGCAGATAGGGCCGGTAGTTCCGGCGCGCGCGGTAGAATATGCGAAACAGATGATCGTCGAAACTGTTGGTGCAGGCAGCCGCCAGGATCGAGGGCAACACGCGCATCTGGCCAAGCGCGCCGGCAATATCGCGGCCGAGATTCCTGCAGGGCAACAGCTGGACATGCCGTCCGGCGAAAAGCGCGGCATGCATGAAATCCAGATTCTGCTCGGGGTCGAATATGACATAGCCCTGCGCGGCCCCGTCAAGCATGTCCGGCGCATAGCCATACCGGTCGGTGAACGACGTGCGCCGCATCTCCGGCCAGCGCGGGTCCCAGCCCGCGATGCGCGGATCGAGCGTCGCCTGAGGTTGCAGGACGACCACGGTTGATCCGGGCGCGGCCACGGAAAACCCGGCTGCGGCATAGCCCGCCATCCCGGCGCCGTAAAAGACGATCTGGTCGTAGTCGTCAAACGCCCCCGTGTCGACAAGCCTGTCGAAATAGGCATAGACAGACGGATCGCGGTACCAGGTGTCGGATTTGGCCACGATACACAAATGCGACCACTTGCGGCCCTTGGCAACGTGATAGCCCAGCGGCAACTGGCCCGGCTGGGTCTCGCGGATGCTGTGCAGGGTTTCGAACGTCACCAGAAGCGTGGCGCTGCCATCAAGGTAGAATGCCGCATGATCGCGGCCCAGCCATCTGAAATGCCCCGAGGCTTCGCCGATCTGCGACAGACGGGCGAACCAGTCGGCATCCGACAGGGATCCCGGGTCCGCTGTTGGCGCACCAGTCTCGGTCATGAATATCAGCACCCATACACTTCCCGGACCGATTTTGCCCGTGGCGTCGCCATCAGCGCAAGCGGGCAATGATCCGAGGGCGAAAATACAAGGTATTGTGGTTACAACTGTTTCGCCCGCCACGGTTAATGCCGGGGTGGTGCGGCATCTGTTTCCTACGGACAAGTTTATCTTGCTTGCACCGCAAACCCGGTCAGGAATCGGTGCTCTTCAGGCGTCAGGGGGCGGCTTGGCGGCGTCATCAGAAGCCGGCCGTAAAGGCTGCGGTTTTCCTCGACCTGCATCAGGGCGCCAAATCTTTCCTTGCGCCACAGAACCGCCGCGGCGTGCAAAGACTGCAGGCGGGCATCGGAAAGAAGCGCGTCCCGGTACGGGGCGGACCGCGGCGCCATTTCCGTGATGGACCGGTCCTCGTCGGTGCAAAGATTGCGCTCGACCCAATAGGAAAGGCCGGTGGCCGAGGCATCGCGATTGGCGCGGCCCCGGTCGCATTTCAGGACGTAACTTTCCATGGCGCCAAGGGCGTAATGGTTCAGTTGAACCAGACGATAGTTGTCACGCCCATAGGGCGAGAATATGCGCCCGGTGTGATATTCGGCCGGCAGTTCGCGCCCCGAGCCGTCGAACCAGCGCTGCTTCTTGATCATCCTCGCATCGGGCTGACGCGGGCGGTGCACGCCAAGTTTACCATAGGCACCATTGTTGCGAAAAAGCGTCTTGAACATCGCCGCCCGCCACGGCCAGCCCATCACGGCGGGCGCCGCGAAGGTGAATTGTTCGGTGATCGGGCGATCCACGTAGTCACGCAGGCCCGCATTGCCGAAAACCCGCCATGTCAGCGGGATGGCGGTCGCCTCGGGCAGGGCGGACAGCAGGGCCGCAACGGTCCGGTCGCCGGCATGTATGTTCACATACTCGTCTATGTCGATGAAAAGCACCCAGTCCGCGGCCGCCGTCAGCGGGTGCGCGTCGGCGCGCTTCAAAGCCTCCCATTGCGGGCCCTTTTCATGCGGGCCGGGGTTGCGCAGGTGGGTCAGCCAGCCCAGGTCTTCCATCCGGTCCAGCATCGTATCGGTCCCGTCATCGCAATCGTTCGACAGGACCAGAAAATCGGTAAAGCCGGTGGCGCGGTGATGGGCCAGCCAGTCGATCAGGAACGCGCCTTCGTTCCTGACCGTGAGGATCGCCAGCGCGCGGGGGCTTGCGGTCTCATGCCCGGTCGCGGCTGCTGCTCCGTCCTTCTGTGCCATCATGCCTCCCGGCTTTCATTCTGCCATCAGAGGTACCACAGCGCGTCCGGGGCGCAAGCACCGGGCTTAATCCCGAACCGTCCAGAGCCGGGTCGCAGCCAGCGTCGCGGCCGCCGCGAGCAGGCCCAGAAGGACAGCGGCCGTCGTCATCCCCGCATAGCTGCCAAGCCAGCCGGCCAGGGGATAGGTGATCAGCCAACAGGCATGGGAAAGCGCGAACTGCGCCGCGAAAAGCGCAGGCTTGCCGGCCGTGCCGGAATTGCGCACGACGACCCGCCCCGTCGGGGTCAGGATCGCCGAGTAGCAAAAGCCGGTGACCATCATCCATAGCAGATAGCCTGACCAGACGGCGTCTGCGAACGCGGGGGCAAGGGCGATCAGGATCGAGCCGAAGATCAGCGTCACGGCAAGGCCGGCGGCGGCGGCGATCATGAGTCTTCTGTCCGAAACAAGGGCAAGCGCGCGGGGCAGAACCAGTGCCGCCGCCGCGGCACCCAGCCCGAAGGCTCCGGTGGCCAGCGCGACCTCGGTCTTGCCGCGTCCGAACAGGCTGCCGACAATGACCGCCGTATTGACGATGATCATCGCGCTTCCGGCGGCCGCGGCCATGGTCAGTGCCAGCAAACCTCTCAGTTCCGGCGCCGCGAGATAGCACCGCGTGCCCGCGAAGATGCGTTGCCATGTCGTGGCCGCCGGCGCTTCGCCCGCTCGCGGCGGGTTGGCGCGCCAGATCAGCAGGGCCGAGCCGAGAAACCCCAGCGCCGTCCCGGCAAAAAGGCCGGTTGACGGGATCACCAGCAACAGCGCCCCCGCAAGCGCCGGGCTGGCGATGTTCTCGATCTCCTGCGCCAGCCGCGTCAGCGACAGGGCTTTGGTATACGCATCCTCATCCGGCAGAATATCCGGGATCGTCGCCTGAAACGCGGGCGTGAATGCCGCGGACGAGGCCTGCAGCACGAAGACAAGCGCATAGATCTGCCAGATCTCTGTCACGAAAGGCAGGATCAGGGCGACGGCGGCACGGATCAGATCAAGCGTGATCAGCAGGCCGCGTCGGGGCAGGCGGCCCAGAAAGGCATTGGCAAGCGGCGCGAGCGTGACATAGGCAATCATCTTCAGCGTCAGGGCAAAGCCAAGAACAAGCCCGCCTTCCGCCCCGGCAAGGTCAAAGGCCAGAAGTGCCAGTGCGATTGTCAGCAGGCCCGTTCCCAAGAGCGCCACGCACTGCGCCGCGTAAAGCAGCGCAAAGCGACTGGTCAGGATCATCACGTCATTGCCATAGGTTTTCGTCCCGACCAGCAGGCAGCGCTGCGGTGCGAAGCGGTCATTCGGTCCGCACTTGTGAAGTTGGACATTAGGCCGTCCTTTTCCCTGCCGAGGCCGGTGGGTATTCCTTGACAAGGGCAATCAGCAAAATACCCACCATGAGGGCATTCAATAGATGCCATAGAAAATGCGTCCCGATACCCGTCGCGTCGCACGCTATAAGATCAACAGACCTCATGACCAATGAAAGCGTAAACGTTACAGCCGCGCCAACGATCATGACCCGGGCAGGGTGGCGGCGCAAAACCGCAATAAAGCCAAAGCCCGCCAAGGCGACCAAGGCGGGAAGGTATTGCAAAGACCCGTTGAACCGGTCTGCGCTGTGATCAGATGCCTGCTGATTTGTGATGACCTCACCGGATGTGAACCAGAAAACAGATCCTGTGATGATGAGGGCAATGACAGCTATGCGGCTGGTTTTCAAAATATTTTGGCCCGTGGACCGGTAAATCACCGTGAAGACGTAAAGCCCGACGAAACTCCAGATTGGAATAACATCCGCCAGTTCCGCACGGCTGTTTGCGAGCGTATGGAACAGGAACGAGCCGACGCCAATCAACGCTGCCAAAACGAACAGAACTAATTCCAGAAGATCCGCCGAAGGATCACACCTGCGTTTTGCTACGCGCCAGGCAACAATCGCGACAAGCACGAAACCCAGATTGCTGATTGCGTTCACCGGCTCATTCCAGAAACCGGCGGCCGTCCTCTCACAATAAAGGTCGATAAAATCCAAAGACGTCATGTTCTGTCCTGTAAGGCTACAACCGGGACAAAGCTGCCAGCGGGTGGGCATGTCAACCGCGGATCGTTGCAGAGGGTCTCAATTCGCAGCGCAGCGCGGGCCACCATGGGCTCTTCACGCAGGGGGGCAGGGCCAGATATCAGGCGTTTCTGCCCCTAAGCAGAACGCCCCATATCCACGGTTTCTGAACGGCGGCCCCGAAAACTCCCCGTGTCAGGCCCGGCGCAGGGTCGCGGTAAGCAGGCCCATGCCAATAAGGGCACCGCCGCCGATACGGCCAAGCCAAAGCCGCACGGACGGGCGCGTCATCCGCTGGCGCATCACCGACGCCAAAAGCGCATAGGCCAGCGCATTGAGCAGCGCCAAGGTCACAAATGTCGCGATCAGAACCGCGAATTGCGGCAAAAGAGGTGCGGATGCGTTCAGAAATTGCGGAACGAAAGCAATGAAGAACGCGATGGATTTCGGATTGAGAGCGGTCACGACCGTCGCATGGCTGAAAATGGCCAGGTGGTCCGTGCGCATGGCCCGTGTCGCGGCGAGGTCGTCGGCGGGACGTTCACGCAGCAGCTTGATGCCCAGCCAGACCAGATAGGCAGCGCCGATCCATTTCAACAGGTGAAAGAGCGTTGCCGATGTCAGAACCAGCGCGCCAAGCCCAGCGAGTGACGCGCTCATCGCAAGGAAATCGCCAAGGGCGACACCGGCGGCGGTGGTGACGGCCGTACTGCGCCCGCGCGACAATGCGTAACTCAGGACCAGAAGGACCGTCGGACCGGGGATCAGCAGCAAGACCGTCGAGGCGGCGACAAATGTAAGCCAGACATCAAATGACATGTCGTTTCTCCGTTTTAATGTGGCTGACCGAGCCATGGCGCCGGCCCGGTGTCAACGGTATCGCGCGGGCTGTGCCGGCCGGTCAGGCAAGCTTCCCGAAGATATCTTCCAGACGGCGGGCCTCGGCCTCAAGCCCGTAGGGGGCGTTGACGATGTACATGCCGGATCCGATCATGCCATGGCCTTCGCGCGATGGCGCGAAGGAAATCTCATGGTGAAGGGTGCCCGGCAGGTTTGCCCCGGCCAGGGCAGCCGCCATCGGGCGGTGAAGGCCGGATACGAGGATCGGATACCAGAGCGCGACGATCCCGACATTCCACCTGCGGTGCAGCTTCGCGACAAGGGCGGGCATCGCCTCGTAATCCGTTTTCACCTCATAGCTCGGGTCAATCAGGATCATGCCCCGGCGTGGCATGGGCGGGGTGGCCGAAAGGGCCAGTTGCTGCCCGTCAGTCTGCCGGCACTCGGCGGCGCGAGGGGCCATGTTGGCTTTCAGGGCCGCGAACTCTTGGGGATGAAGCTCGGCAAGCACCATCCGGTCGGTGGGTCGCAGCAGGCTTGCCGCGATCATGGGAGAGCCGGGATAAGCCTTCGCGCCATGTTCCGCGCGGATAGATGCAAGCGCGCGCCGATAGGGGTGATCGCCCGGAAAAGCCGCCTCGACCCGGACGATCCCGGCCTCGGCCTCGCCGGTCTTTCGCGCCTCGTCGCTGTCCAGCGCATAAAGCGCCCGTCCGGCGTGGGTCTCGATATAGGTTAGCGGCTTGTCCTTGCGCGTCAGATAGGAAAGGGCGGCCGCCAGCAGGGCGTGCTTGTGCACATCGGCCAGATTCCCGGCGTGATAGATGTGCTGATAGGAAAGCATCCTGTCCCCTTAAAGCAAAAGACCCTCCCGCCGGGAGGGCCTGACGTCACGATCGCGATGACGGATTATTTCGGGCCGATCATCATCACCATCTGGCGGCCTTCAAGCTTTGGCATGTTCTCGATCTTGCCGATTTCCTCGACATCGGCGGCGACCCTCTTGAGCAGGTCGAGGCCGAGTTCCTGGTGCGCCATCTCGCGGCCGCGGAAGCGCAGCGTGACCTTCACCTTGTCGCCCTCTTCGAGGAACTTCTTCACCGAGCGCATCTTGACGTCGTAGTCATGGGTATCGGTTCCGGGGCGGAACTTGATTTCCTTGATCTCGATGACATGCTGCTTCTTGCGGGCCTCGGCCTCTTTCTTTTGCTGTTCGTATTTGAACTTGCCGAAATCCATGATCTTGCAGACCGGCGGAACCGCATTGGGCGATATTTCGACCAGATCCAGCCCGACTTCCTCGGCCATCTGCATGGCACGCGCGGGGGTCACGACCCCGACGTTTTCGCCCTCGGCGCCGATCAGGCGTATCTCGGGGGCGCGGATGCGGTCATTGACGCGCGGGCCGGTATCTCTTTGCGGCGGGGCGTTGTGGGGTCTGCGAGCTATGGTGGCACTCCTTCTATTGTTGCCGGTTCGGGTGGCGCGCAAGGTAGACATGGCGATGGGCCGTTTCAAGCCGCAAATGGGGCTGAATGTGGTCTGTGCTTTCAACCGCCCGAACTTTCTGTCATAGCGGCCGCGCAAAATGCAGTTTCCCTCATCGTGGAGGATTACGAGATGAACAGAAACGTTTTGATTGCCGCACTGATCGCCGCTCTGGCGGTTGGTGGTTACTGGTACTATTCGGCCGCTCAGCAAAAGGCCGCCGAGGAAGCTGCCGCCGCCGCGCAAGCTGCCGAAGAGGCCGCGGCCGCGGCGAAAGCCTCCGAAGAGGCTGCCGCCCAGAAAGCCGCGGAAGAAGCCGCGGCCGCCGCCAAGGCTGCCGAGGATGCCGCCGCAAAGGCCGCCGAGGAAGCCGCCGCAGCCGCGGCGAAAGCTGCTGAAGACGCCGCTGCCGCTGCCGCGAACACGGCCAGCGAAGCCGCGAACGCCGCCACCGAAGCCGCTGGCGCTGCCGCCGACGCGGTCACCGAAGCTGCCGGCGCTGCCGCCGATGCGGTCACCGAAGCTGCCGGCGCCGCAGCGGATATCTTCGATCCGGCGAATTACAATGCCGCCGATGTCGCCGCCGCGATCGACGGTTCTTCGCTGGATGACGTGACGAAGACGACGCTGAAGACCGCGCTTGATGCCGCCGCCTCCAGCCCCGACGCGCTGGCCGCCGCGCTTCAGAAGGTCAAGGAAGCGCTGGGTCTCTGATCCCGGTCTTGAATTGATGCGCCGCGCGAACCGAAAATTCGCGCGGCGTTTTCATTCACCGATGGGTTGCGCGACGCGCGTTCAGGCGTTGGCGGCCCTGATCTGGTCAGCCGCGTCCTTGTTGTAGGCGACACCCTTGGTATCGAAGAGCTGGTCGAGCTCTCCTGACAGCGTCATTTCGGTGACGATGTCGCAGCCGCCCACAAATTCGCCCTTGACGTAGAGTTGCGGGATGGTCGGCCAGTCGGAAAAGTCCTTGATCCCCTGACGGATCTCGGCGTCTTCCAGCACGTTCACATCCGTATAGTCGATGCCCATGAAATTCAGCACCCCGGCCACACGGGACGAGAAGCCGCATTGCGGCATCATCTTGGTACCCTTCATGTAAAGGACGACATCGTTCTTTGTAACCGTGTCGCGAATTCGATCTTGGGCCGTCATTGCATCTTACTCCGGAGCTTTGGTGGTCAACGCCAGCGCATGCAGCTCTCCATGCGCGCCATCCATCTTTCCCTTCAACGCGGCATAGACCGCGCGCTGCTGCTGGACGCGGTTCTGGCCGCGAAAGCTTTCGTCGATGACCTCGGCGGCAAAGTGATTCCCGTCACCGGCGAGATCGGTGATGGTGATCTTCGCATCCGGGAACGTCGACCGGATCAGGTCCTCGATTTCCTGCGCTTCAATCGCCATGTGGCGTCCTTCCGTTCTTCCCTTCAGCACTATGTAAGCCGGGGCGCGGATCGCCGCAAGGTTTCGCGCGCGGCGGGGCCGGCTGCCTCCGGCGGGGGTATTTGGGGCATGAAGAAGCCCCCGGTGCGGTCAAGCGACAGCGGCCGCGAAGGCGGATCGGTAGATCTTCGAAAGCTCGGCGACGGGGGCCGAGGCCGCACCCAGCGTGACCGCGGCGCCGCCGAACCGGCCCACTTGCGCAAGTGTCACATCCGCGGCCCCGGCCGCCGCCGTCAGCGCAGCGATGTCCGACGGCCGAACCGCGGCAAGGTAGCGGGCCTGGTCCTCGCCGAAAAGGAACGCGATATCGCCGGATTCGATCGTCACGCCGATTCCGGCGTTTTCGGCCATCTCGAAGGCGGCGAGCGCAAGGCCGCCATCCGAAAGGTCGGTCGCGGCCCCCAGAAGCTTGCGGTTGGCGCGCAGGAATTCCCCGTTCCGCCGTTCGGCGGCAAGATCGACATGGGGTGCGTCGCCCTCTTCGCGGCCGAAGGCCTCGGCGAGAAGGGCGGACTGGCCAAGATGCCCCTTCGTTTCTCCGATGATCACGGCAAGATCGCCCTCGCGGGGCAGGCCGGCGATGAGATCGTCGAGCGAGGACAAGAGGCCAACCGCGCCGATGGTGGGGGTCGGCAGGATGCCCTTGCCGTCGGTTTCGTTGTAAAGCGAGACGTTGCCCGAAACGATGGGCATGTCGAGGGCCGCGCAGGCCTCTCCGATGCCTTTGATACTGCCGACGAACTGGCCCATGATCTCGGGCTTTTCGGGATTGCCGAAATTCAGGTTGTCGGTGGCGGCGAGGGGCAGGGCGCCGACGGCGATCAGGTTGCGATAGGCCTCGGCCACCGCCTGCTTGCCGCCTTCGACCGGGTTCGCCTTCACATAGCGCGGGGTCACGTCCGAGGTGAAGGCCAGCGCCTTTTCCGTGCCGTGCACCCGGACGACCCCCGCGCCAAGGCCCGGCATGCGAACGGTGTCGGCCATGACCATCGTGTCATATTGTTCCCAGACCCATGACTTGTGGGCATAGTTCGGCGAGCCGATCAGCGACTTCAGGCCCTCGACCGGGTCGATCTCGACCGTGTCGGCCAGCGGCGCGGCGGCGGGGGTGGGCACCCAGGGACGGTCGTATTCCGGCGCGCTCGAAGACAGTTTCGAAAGGGGCAGGTCGGCCTTCACCTCATTGCCGTGCAGGATCAGGAAGCGATCCTCGGGGATCGTCTCACCCACGATGGCGAAGTCGAGATCCCATTTCTGAAAGATCGCCCGCGCCTCGGCTTCCTTTTCGGGGTTCAGCACCATGAGCATGCGTTCCTGGGATTCGGACAGCATCATCTCATAGGCGGTCATGGCGGTTTCGCGCTGCGGCACGTGGTCGAGCGTCAGCTTGATCCCCAAGCCGCCCTTGTCGCCCATCTCGACGGCCGAGCAGGTGAGGCCGGCGGCCCCCATATCCTGAATGGAGATGACGGAGCCCGAGGCCATGAGTTCAAGGCAGGCTTCCAGCAGGCGTTTTTCGGTGAAGGGGTCACCGACCTGAACGGTGGGGCGCTTTTCCTCGATCGTATCGTCGAATTCCGCGCTGGCCATCGTCGCGCCGCCGACGCCGTCGCGGCCCGTCTTCGCGCCCAGATAGACGACGGGCATCCCGACGCCGGACGCGGCAGAGTAGAAGATCTTGTCAGTATCCGCGAGGCCCGCCGCAAACGCGTTCACCAGGCAGTTGCCGTTGTAACTCGGGTGAAACCGCACCTCACCGCCGACATTCGGCACGCCAAAGCAGTTGCCGTAGGAGCCGACGCCCTCAACCACACCCTTCACCAGATGCGCGGTCTTCGGGTGGTCCGGCATCCCGAAGCTGAGCGAATCCATCGCGGCGATAGGCCGCGCGCCCATGGTGAAGACATCGCGCAGGATGCCACCGACGCCGGTCGCGGCGCCCTG
>JAGRDO010000059.1 GCA_020447005.1 Paracoccaceae bacterium | reverse complement strand
ATCACCTTCTATGCCCAGGAGGTGCGCGAGATTCTGGCCGAGATCGGGGCGCGGAGCCTGGACGAGATCATCGGGCGGGCCGACCTTCTCAGCCAGGTCAGCCGCGGTTCGGCGCATCTTGACGACCTTGACCTCAATCCCCTGCTGATCACGGTTAACGGCGCGGACCGGCTGGTCTATGACCGCTCCAAACCGCGCAACGCGGTCACCGACACGCTGGATGCCGAGATCATCCGCGATGGCGGACGGTTCTTCGACGAGGGCGAAAAGATGCAGCTTTCCTATGCGGTGCGGAATACGCACCGGACCATCGGAACGCGCGCCTCTTCGCTGATCGTCAAGAATTTCGGCATGCGCAATTCGCTGCAGCCGGACCATCTGACGGTGAAGCTGCATGGCAGCGCGGGCCAGTCGCTTGGCGCCTTCGCCGCACCCGGCCTGAAGATCGAGGTGTCGGGCGACGCCAATGACTATGTCGGCAAGGGCCTGTCGGGCGGGCTGATCGTGGTGCGGCCGCAGATGGCCTCGCCCCTGGTGGCCGCGGATAACACGATCATCGGCAATACCGTGCTTTACGGTGCGACGGACGGCTATCTTTTCGCCGCCGGGCGCGCGGGCGAGCGTTTCGCGGTGCGCAATTCGGGCGCCAGGGTCGTGGTCGAGGGTTGCGGATCGAACGGTTGCGAATACATGACCGGCGGTGTCGCGGTTCTACTGGGCCGGATCGGCGCCAATTTCGGGGCCGGCATGACCGGCGGCATGGCCTATATCCATGACCCCGACGGAACCGCGGAAGAGCTGATCAACGCCGAAACGCTGGTGACCTGCGCGGTGACGCATCCGCATTGGGAAGCCGAGCTGAAGGCGCTGATCGAACGCCACGAACGGGAGACCGGAAGCCTGAAGGCGCAGAAGATCCTGCAGGACTGGTCCACGGAACGGGCGAATTTCCTGCAGATCTGCCCCAAGGAGATGCTGGTTCATCTGAGCCATCCGCTCAGCGCCGATTCCGAGGCCGTTCCGGCGGAATAAGGCCATTGCCCTGAGACCGGAAAGGGGATTTCGTCTGCAAGATGCCCCCTTTCCGGTGATCCCCTCTGGCGCTTTTGGCAGGCCCGGACGGTCAGGCAGGCCGCCGGGGCCCTTTACACATTTCTAGCAAAGTTTCGGCTACTTTCCTTTTTATTGTGAACAAGTGATTCGAAAACTTCGATCCGTCGAGTTTTAACGAGATTGATATGCCAACGACTTATACTGACCAGTTTTACCTGATCGACCCCTACAACCCGCCGCCAGCCGGGACTGTTCTGACGCCGATCACGCTTAACCTTGTTGACAAGACCAGCAACGGCACGATCACGAGCACGGGAAGCACCGGGGATTCACTCGGCGGCATCGATATCACGGCGGTCTATCGGGGCGATACGGTTACCGTCAATCACAACGGGACGCCGCTGACGATCACGGGAACGACGTTCTATCTTGCCAATGGCACGTCCTATTTCACGCCGAATGACGGCACCGTCCTTCAAAGCGATCCGCTGATCTCGACGACCTATGTAACAAGCAACACCTCGATGCCGGTCAGCAGCCTCGGTCCGCCCTGTTTCACGCCGGGCACCCTGATCCGGGTGCCGGGCGGAACGGTGGCGGTTGAAGCGCTTCAGGCGGGCGATCTGGTCGAGACACTCGACAACGGGCCGCAGGTGCTGCGCTGGATAGGGCGGCGCGAGGTTGCCGGAACCGGCGACAACGCGCCGGTCCGGATCGCGGCGGGTGCCTTCGGGAATGACCGCACGCTTCTGGTTTCCGCGGAACATCGGATGATGGTGCATGGCTGGACCTATGAGCTGCATTTCGGCGAAGAGGAAATGCTGATCGCGGCGAAACATCTGGTCGGCATGCCGGGGATCAGCCGCCAACCCGTGGAAAACGTGACCTATCTGCATCTTCTCTTCGACAATCACGAAATCGTCTTTGCCGAAAACACGCCCTGCGAAAGCCTCTATCCCTCGTGCTGGATGATCGAGAGCGACCGGAGCCTGCGCGCCGAGATCACCCGGCTGTTCCCGGAGCTGCGAAGAGGGACGCAAGGCAAACCGATCCCACCGGCGCGCCGGGTCGTGACCGCAAGGGAATCGTGCCTCATCGCGGCCTGAAGAAGCGGCTTGACCGGGGAGCGGCTGACGTGGTTCATCACCACCGATGGCGCGGGCAACACGGAAATCGACGCAACGGAAACGCAAGCCGGCGACAGCCCGGCCGGGCTGGACGCTGCGCGATGTGCTGCGCTGGCTGTCGCGTGCAGGCGCCGCGCTGGGGGCGGCGTTTCTGGTGCTTCTGATCCTTGGTATCTTCATCAACCCGCGGCTGACCCCCTATTACCTTGCCGAAGGCCTGCGTCAGGGCGGGGTCACGCGCGAATGGATTTCACTGGAAGACATGAGCCCCGAGATCGCCCGCGCGGTGGTGGCGGGCGAGGATGCGAATTTCTGCCGGCACTGGGGCTTCGACATTCACGCGATCCGGGCGGCGCTGGACGAGGGCGCGGGGCGCGGGGCGTCGACGATCAGCCAGCAGGTCACCAAGAACGTGTTCCTGTGGCAGGGGCGAAGCTGGCCGCGCAAGGCGCTGGAAGCGGCAATGACCCCGTTCGTGGAGCTTTTCTGGAGCAAGCGGCGCATCGTCGAGGTCTATCTGAACGTGGCCGAGACCGGGAAAGGCCTTTTCGGCGTTGAAAGCGCCGCGCGGGCCTATTTCGGCAAATCGGCGGCGGATCTTTCAGCGCGCGAGGCCGCCCTGCTGGCCGCGGCGCTGCCTGACCCGAAGGGGCGAAATCCGGCACGGCCATCGGGCTATCTGCGCAAGCGCGCCGCCCAGATCGCCGAAGGGGCGGCGACGATCCGCGCCGACGGGCGTTCGGCCTGTTTCGAGGATTGAACCACCGGGCCGGGACAGGTATCACCGTGGGAACAGCCCCTGAAAGCCTTTCTCCATGACGCGTCTTTACCACGTTCCGCTGTCCCCTTTCTGCCGCAAGGTTCGCCTGACGCTGGCTGAAAAGAAGATCGAGGTGGAACTGGTCGAGGAACGCTATTGGGAACAGGGCGCGGAATTCCTGCGGCGCAATCCGGCGGGAAAGATCCCGGTCATCCGGCTGAACGGGCAGACCATGGCGGAAAGCCAGGCGATCTGCGAATATCTCGATGAAACCGTGCCCGAGCCGCGGCTTTTGCCCAAGGATGCCGAGGGGCGCTATGAGGTGCGCAGGCTTTGCGCCTGGTTCGACGATACGTTTCATGACGAGGTGACGTCGAAACTGCTTTATGAGCGCGTCAACAAGAAGATCATGAAACAGGGCTATCCGGACAGCAAGAACGTCAAGTTCGGCGCGACGCGGATCAAGTATCATCTGGATTACATGAGCTGGCTTCTGGACCAGCGGCGCTGGCTGGCGGGCAACGAGATGACACTGGCCGATTTTGCGGCGGCGGCGCATCTTTCCTGCCTCGATTACATTTCCGATGTCGACTGGAACCGCAGCGAGAACGTGAAGAACTGGTATCAGAAGATCAAGTCGCGCCCGTCGTTCCGGTCGCTTCTGGCGGATCAGGTGCCGGGCTTCCCGCCGCCCGCGCATTACACCGATCTCGATTTCTGACCGGGCGCCCCGGGGGCGCCGCCCCCGGACCCCCGAGGTATTTCGGCCACGATGAAAAGGGAGAGTCCCGTGACGCCCGAAGCGTTGACGGCAAGACTGAAGGCGCAGGCGCTGGCCGAAGGGTTTTCGGCGATAGGCATCTGCGCGCCGGAGGCGATCCCGGCGGCGGCGGGGAGGCTGGAGACCTTCGTGGCCGAGGGGCGGCATGGCGAGATGGGCTGGATGGCCGAGCGGATGGGCTGGCGGGGCAATCCGGCGGCGCTTTGGCCCGAGGCGCGCAGCGTGATCATGCTGGCCGAGGCCTATACGCCGGATTACGACCCGCTGGCGGTTCTGGAGCGGCCGGATCGTGCGGCGGTGTCCTGTTATGCGCAGGGGCGGGATTATCACGATCTGGTCAAGAAGCGGCTGAAGCGGGTGGGACGCTGGCTGATCGACGCGGCGAAAAAAGGCTCTGTTCCGGCGGAAATCAAGGTTTTTACCGATACCGCGCCGGTGATGGAAAAGCCTTTGGCGGCGGCGGCGGGGATCGGCTGGCAAGGCAAGCATACCAATCTGGTGGGGCGCGATCTGGGCAGCTGGTTCTTTCTGGGCGCGATCTTCACCACGCTGGATCTGACGAAGGACGAGGCCGGGCGCGATCACTGCGGGTCATGCCGGGCCTGTCTGGACATCTGCCCGACGAACGCCTTTACCGCGCCCTACCGGATCGATGCGCGGCGCTGCATTTCCTATCTGACCATCGAGCACAAGGGGCCGGTGGATGCGGCGTTGCGCCCGCTGTTGGGAAACCGGATCTATGGCTGCGACGATTGTCTGGCGGTTTGCCCGTGGAACAAGTTCGCGCATGCCGCGCGGGATGCCGGCTATGATCCGCGCGTGGGCGCGCCGGAGCTGGCCGAACTGGCGGGGCTGGACGATGCCGGTTTCCGGGCGCGGTTTTCCGGCAGTCCGGTCAAGCGGATCGGGCGCGGCAGGTTTGTGCGAAATGTACTCTATGCCATAGGGAATTCGGGGTTGCCGGGCCTTTTGCCGGTGGCGCGGGCGCTGGCATCGGACCCCGATCCGGTGGTGGCCGATGCGGCCGGCTGGACCTGCGGCCGGCTGGCGAAATCCCGCGAAGGTTGAGCGCCGGCTGCGAAACCTGTGGCTTTTTCGGCGATTCGGGGCCATTCTGAGGGCAGGTATGCAAGACGAAGCGGGCAAGACCCGGGAGAGGAGGGCGTCATGAGCCGACATATCGCCGATCATCGCAGATCCCCTGAAGGCGGCCGTCTGAAGAACTTCATCGGGGTTGAGCGGACCCAGGGCACGGAGGGCACGAACCCCGCCGCCAAGGCGCTTCATACGCGCGCGGTGACGCGCGACGATACGGTGCGGTTGCGCCAGTATTACCGGATCGAGCGCGGGTTGACCGCCTGACCGCCTGACCCTTAGCCGGGGCGGCGCAGCAGGGCGGCGATGTCGTCAAAGCCGCGTGCCCTGGCATGCATGAGCGGTGTCATGCCCTCGCGGTCGGCGATGGAGCGGTCGGCACCGGCGGCGAGGAGAATGGCCACGGTTTCCTGATGGTTCGGGCCGCCATCGCCGAGGATCACCGCCTCCAAGAGCGCGGTCCAGCCGAGATTGTTGACATGGTCGAGCGGCGAGCCTGCGGCGACGAGGCGGCGGATCACCTCGACATGGCCAAGCTCGGATGCCGCGATCAGCGCGGTGCCGCCCCATTTCCAGTGGATCTGATCGGGCCGGTTGCCGAGTTCCAGCGCCAGCGACATGGTTTCGGGGTCATTGGCCACGGCGGCGATGGTGACGGCGCCGTAGCCGTCCTCATCCTGCGCGTTGACATCGGCGCCGGCGCGGGCGAGCGCGCGCATCGCATCGTGATTGCCCGCGAAGGCGGCGACGAGGAACGGGGTGCGGCGGCGGCGGTCGCGGGCTTCGATGTCGGCGCCGTCGGCCGCGATCTGGGCGATCCGGGCCGCTGTGCCGCGATGGGCCGCGTCGAAGAGGCCGGAATAGGCGGCGATTTCGGCGGTCGAGGGGGCGGTCTGGGCGGCGGCGGGGATTGCGCCCAGGGCAACGAGCAGGGCGGCGATGCCGGGACGGGTCATGGCGGCAGTCCTTTCACGGGGGGTCATCGGAGGCTGGGCCGGACGATAGCGTGCCCTGCCCAGGGCGTCAGCAGGCCGCAGGCTGAAGGACCTTCAAGGATTTCCGAAATCACGTTCCCGTCAGGCGCGCTTTTCGTCGAGCCGCGCGACCCCCAGCACATCGAGAACCCTGGCCACGATATCGGGGGCGTTCATGCCGGCCGTGGCATACATGTCCTCGGGGCTCGACTGGTCGATGAAGGTATCGGGCAGGACCATCGAGCGGAACTTGTAGCCCCGGTCGAAGATGCCTTCCTCGGCCAGAAGCTGGGCGACATGGCTGCCGAAACCGCCGATGGCGCCTTCCTCGATGGTGATCAGCGCCTCATGACCGGCCACGAGGCGCAGGATGAGATCGCGGTCGAGCGGCTTGGCAAAGCGGGCGTCGACCACCGTCGGGGCAAGGCCGCGCTGGCTGAGGCTTTCGCGCGCCTTCAGCACTTCGGCAAGGCGCGTGCCGAAGGACAGGATCGCGACGCGGCCGCCTTCGGCGACGATGCGGCCCTTGCCGATTTCGAGCGGCTGGCCGCGTTCGGGCATGTCCACCCCCACGCCTTCGCCGCGCGGATAGCGGAAGGCGGAGGGGCGGTCATCGATGGCGGCGGCGGTGGCGACCATATGGGCAAGCTCTGCCTCGTCCGCGGCGGCCATGACCACCATGTCGGGCAGATTGGCCAGAAAGGCGATGTCAAAGGCGCCGGCATGCGTGCAGCCATCGGCCCCGACCAGCCCGGCGCGGTCTATGGCGAAACGTACCGGCAGGCGTTGAATGGCGACATCATGCACGACCTGATCGTAGCCGCGTTGCAGGAAGGTGGAATAAAGCGCGCAGAAGGGTTTGAGACCGGCGGCGGCCAGCCCGGCGGCGAAGGTGACGGCATGCTGTTCGGCGATGCCAACGTCAAAGCAGCGCCGGGGGAAGCGTTCGGCAAAGAGGTTGAGACCGGTCCCGTCGGGCATTGCCGCGGTGATGGCGACGATCTTGTCGTCCTGCTCGGCCTCGCGCAGGAGGCTTTGGGCGAAAACCTTGGTATAGGAGGGCGCGTTGGAGGGCGCTTTCTTCTGCACGCCGGTCAGCACGTCGAACTTGGCGGTGGCGTGGCCCTTGTCGGCCGCGGTTTCGGCCGGGGCATAGCCCTTGCCCTTCTTGGTCAGGACGTGGATGAGGATCGGCCCCGTGGCGCGATCGTGAACGGTGCGAAGCACCGGCAGAAGCTGATCGAGATCATGCCCGTCGATCGGCCCGACATAGGAAAAGCCCAGTTCCTCGAACAAGGTGCCGCCGATGGTCATGCCCTTGAGCATTTCCTTGGCACGGCGCGCGCCTTCCTGAAAGGTTTCGGGCAGAAGGCTGACGGCCCCCTTGGCGGCGGCCTTCAGTTCCTGAAACGGCGCGCCGGCATAAAGACGCGACAGGTAGGACGACATCGCGCCCACAGGCGGCGCGATCGACATTTCGTTGTCGTTCAGCACGACGAAAAGCCGCTGTTTCAGGTGGCCCGCATTGTTCAATGCCTCATAGGCCATGCCGGCGCTCATCGCGCCATCGCCGATCACCGCGATGGCATCGCCGGGATCGCCGCCCAGATCGCGCGCGGCCGCAAAGCCCAGCGCGGCGGAGATCGAGGTGGAACTGTGCGCGGCGCCGAAGGGATCATAGGGGCTTTCCGAACGCTTGGTGAAACCCGAAAGCCCGTCCTTCTGGCGCAGAGTGCGGATTCTTTCGCGCCGCCCGGTCAGGATCTTGTGCGGATAGCATTGATGGCCGACATCCCAGATGATCTTGTCGCGCGGGGCATCGAAGACCGCATGGAGCGCCACGGTCAGCTCGACAACGCCAAGGCCGGCGCCAAGATGCCCGCCCGTCACCGAAACCGCGGAAATCGTCTCGGCGCGCAGCTCATCGGCGAGCGTGCGCAACGCGCGGTCCGACAGGCCCTTGAGGTCGGCGGGAAGTTTGACGCGGTCAAGTGTCGGGGTTTTGGGTCTGTCGTTCAAGATATCTGTCCCGCTCGGGTTTCTGCCGGTTTAGTCGTATTTCCGCCCGGCGACAATCGTCCGGCGCCCTGCCGCCCGGGGTGACACCGCGCGGTCACACGTCGCGTTCGATCACATAGCGCGCGGCGTCGCGCAGGGTGTCGGCCTTCATCCCATAGATCGCCAGCGCGGATTGCGCCTCATCCACCAGCGCCCTGGCGCGGGCTTTCGCCCCCTTCAGGCCAAGATGCGACACGAAGGTTGCCTTGTTCGCCGCCCGGTCCTTGCCCACGGCCTTGCCGACCTTGGCCGGATCGCCCGAGGCATCGAGGATGTCATCCGCGATCTGGAAGGCAAGGCCGAGCGCCTTTGCGTAGCGGGCCAGCGGAATCGTGTCTGCGCCGGCAAGAATCGCCCCCGCCGTGGCGGAAAATTCGATCAGCGCGCCGGTCTTGGCCATCTGCAGGCGGGTGATTTCGTCCAGCGACAGGGGCGCGCCCGCGGTTTCGGCCGCGATGTCGAGCGCCTGCCCCAGAACCATCCCTTCGGCCCCCGATGCCCGCGCCAGCGCCTGCACCAGTTCCAGCCGCCGCGACCCGAGCGCGGTGTCGCAACAAAGCTCGAACGCCAGGGCCTGCAAGCCGTCGCCCGCCAGAACCGCCGTAGCCTCATCCCATTTCACATGAACTGTCGGCTGGCCCCGCCGCAGATCGTCATCATCCATGCAGGGCAGATCGTCATGAACCAGCGAATAGGCATGAAGCGCCTCGACCGCCGCCGCCGCTGGCATGGCCTCGGCAGCATAGATCCCGTGCAGGCGCGCGGTTTCCAGCACCAGAAACGCGCGAAACCGCTTTCCTCCGCGCAGCGCATAGCGCATCGCCTGCACAACGGGCAGATCGGCATGAAACTCAAGCGCGGCGTCAAGCGCGGCCTGGACGCCAGACTGCGCGATTTTCAGCCGTTCGGCGAACATGGTGTCAGAGCCCTTCGACCGCCACTGTCCCGTTCGGCTGGCCGTCGGGCCCGAGCGTGATCCGGGCGACCTTTTCCTCGGCCTCCTTGAGCTTGCGTTCGCAATGCGCCTTGAGAGCGGCCCCGCGTTCGTAAAGCCCGATGGATTTCTCCAGCTCGACATTGCCCGATTCCAGATCGCGCACGACGGTTTCCAGCGCCTTCATCGCCTCTTCAAAGCTCATACTGGCAATGTCATTCATCGGGCACGCTCCATCAAGACCGCTATATGGGCGGCAACCGAGCGGCCCAGCGCATCAAGATCATAACCACCCTCCAGGCAGGATACCACCCGGCCCGCGCAGCATTCGTCGGCCAGATCGCAGATCGCGCGGGTGATCCAGACAAAATCCGCCTCGTCCCAGTCCAGCCCGGCCAACGGATCGGCGCGATGGGCATCAAAGCCCGCCGAAACCAGAACCAGTTCAGGCGCAAAGTCGCGCAGCCGCGACAGGCCACCCTGCCAGGCGGCGCGCATTTCGGCGCTGCCAGAGCCCGCGACGAGCGGCAGGTTCACAATCTGGCCATGTGCGCCAACCTCGCCGGCGCGGCCGGTGCCGGGGTAAAGCGGCATCTGATGCGACGAAACGAACATCGCCCGCGGCTCGTTCCACAGAAGATCCTGCGTGCCGTTGCCGTGATGGACATCGAAATCCACAACCGCAACGCGGGACAGGCCGTGGTGGTCCAACGCATATTTGGCGGCGATAGACACGGTTCCGAAGAGGCAGAACCCCATCGCCCTGTCGCGTTCCGCATGATGGCCCGGCGGCCGCATGGCAAGGAACGCGTTGGCGGCCTGCCCGCCGAGCACCGCATCGACCGCGGCCTCGGCCCCGCCGATGGCGCGCAGCGCGGCCTCCCACGAACCCGGCGACATGAACGTATCGGCATCGAGCGCCACCTTCCCCGTTTCGGGCAGCGCCCGGCGGACCGCCTCAAGATGTTGGGGCGTATGACAGCGCAGAACCTCGCCCGCATCGGCAAGCGGCGCCTCTGCCCGGATCAGCGTGGAAAAGTCCGGCCCCGCCAGCGCCGTCTCGATCGCGGCCAGCCGGGCCACCTGTTCGGGATGGCCCGTTGGCGTGAGATGCGCGCGCCCCGCCGGGTGGCTGAGATAGAGTGTGGACATCGCCCCTGCCCTTCTTTCCGGCCAAATGACCCGAATTCCGCCGGTCCGGCCCCGCGCCGACAGCCGTCAGTCGGGCGCGAGCATATAGCCTGCGCCGCGCACTGTCTGCAGGTAGCGCGGCTGCTTTGGATCGGCCTCGAACTTGCGCCGAAGCCGCGTGATCTGCACATCGACCGCCCGTTCCTGCGCCTGCGCCGGCTCACCGCGCCCCGAACCGCGGCCCAGATCCTCGACCAGTTGCCCCCGGCTTACCGGCTCGCCCGGGCGGGCGGCGAAGATTCGCATCAGGGCCGCTTCGGTGGCGGTCAGGCGCACCTGTTCATCCCCGCGCCACATTTCGCCGCGTTCGGTATCATAGCGCGTGGACCCCATGTTCAGCACCTTTGGCCGCGCTTCCTGTTCGCGCGCCGGTGCGCGCCTGAGGATGGCATTGATGCGCAGCAACAGCTCTTTCGGTTCAAACGGCTTGGCAAGATAGTCATCCGCGCCCGCCTCCAGCCCGGCGATCCGCTCGGCGGTTTCGCCCTTGGCGGTAAGCAGGAGGATCGGGGTCGTGCCAGTTGCCCGGAAATCGCGGGTCAGGCTCAGCCCGTCTTCGCCGGGCATCATCACGTCCATCACGATCAGGTCGAATTCAAGCCCGGCCAGAATGCGCCGCGCATGGGCGCCGTCCCTTGCGGTGGTGACGAGAAAGCCGTTTCGCAGCAGGAACTTGTGCAGAAGGCTGCGGATGCGTTCGTCATCATCGACGACAAGCAGGTGGACATCGGTGTGACTGTTCATGCGCCGCCATCCCGCATCGCGTTGTAATGGCGCAGGATTTCGGGATCCATCATCGCCTCCAACACCTGTCTGAACCCGGCGACGGCAGAGGGGCCGGCCGTGCGATAGGCCGCACGCATGCGGGCGCGCTGGGCATCGGACAGTTCCCGTTCGAGCGCCGCGCCGCGCGGGGTGAGGAACAGGTTGCGCTCGCGCTTGTCCTTCCGGCCGACCCGCGCCTCGACCAGCCCGTCCTCGACCAGCGTGCGCAGAACCCGGTTGAGCGATTGCTTGGTCACGCCAAGCAGGGTCAGAAGCGTGTTCACCGTCAGACCGGGCTGGCGGTTGATGAAATGGATCGCCCGGTGGTGGGCGCGTCCATATTCGTAATTCTCCAATATCCGGTCCGGATCGGAGGTGAAGGCGCGGTACGCGAAGAACATCGCCTCGATCCCCTTTCGAAGCTGTTCATCGGTCAGGAACAGAAGAGTTTCACCACCCTGCGCCGCCGTTTGTCCCACCGCCATGTGCATTTGCTCGTTCGTTTGTTCAACCGCCTGAAATATTATGTCAGTGTTGTTGACTTTCCAAGCCTCTCCTGCTAGCGATTTGCGGATTTTGCGAAAGATTATGTCCGTAACGGACCTAATGAGCGCAACTTATGCAAATGGGCGCGACCCAAGGAGGATGGAATGGCTGGCGCATATGATGACCGTGACGGCAAGATCTGGCTGGACGGGGCACTTGTCGAGTGGCGCGACGCCAAGGTGCATGTCCTGACCCATGCGCTGCACTACGCCTCATCGGTCTTCGAGGGCGAGCGCTGCTATAACGGCAAGATTTTTCTTGGTCACGAACATTCCAGGCGGCTGCTGAAATCGGGCGAGCTGATGGACATGGTCATCCCCTATTCCGCCGAGGACATCGATGCGGCCAAGGACGCGGTCCTGAAGGCCAATGGCTGGTCCAACGCCTATGTGCGCGCCTTTGCATGGCGCGGTGCGGGCGAGGACATGGGCGTTGCCTCCAAGCGCAACCCGGTCCGCATGGCCGTCGCCGCGTGGGAATGGGGCAATTACTATGGCGATGCCAAGATGAAGGGCGCCAAGCTTGACATCGCGAAATGGCGCCGCCCCGATCCGGCCACCGCGCCGAGCCAGGCCAAGGCCGCCGGGCTTTACATGATCGCCACGATGTCGAAGCACGCGGCCGAGGCGAAGGGCTGTTCGGATGCGATGATGTTCGACTATCGCGGCTATGTGGCCGAGGCGACGGGCGCGAACATCTTCTTCGTCAAGGATGGCGAGGTGCATACCCCCAAGGCCGATGCCTTCCTGAACGGGCTGACGCGCCAGACCGTGATCGGCATGCTGAAGGACATGCAGGTCAAGGTGCATGAGCGGCACATCATGCCCGAGGAGCTGGAAGGGTTCGAGCAGTGCTGGCTGACCGGCACGGCGGCCGAAGTCACCCCCGTGGGGTCGATCGGCGATTACACCTTCGTGGTCGGCGATCTGACCAAGCGCGTTGCCAGCGAATACGAGAAACTGGTTCGCGCCTGATCTGGCGGCACCAGAGGTTCAGCCGGCCTCGCGCAGCAATGCGGCGAGGCCGGTTCTGTAATCGGGATAGGCAAGTTCGACGCCCAGATCGCGCTTGATCCGATCATTCCTGACCCGTTTCGATTCCGCATAGAAGCTGCGCGCCAGCGGCGTCATCCCGGCATCCTCGAACGGGACTTCGGGCGGCAGGGGCAGGCCCAGAAGGCGCGCGGCCTCGGCCAGCACATCCTCGGGCGGCGAGGGATCATCGTCGGCGACGTTATAGACGGCGCCGGGGCTGGGGTGGCCGATCGAGGCGGCCAGCACCGCCGCGATATCCTCGACATGAATCCGGCTGAAATACTGGTTTTCGCGGATGATGCGGCGGGCGGTGCCGTTCCTGACCTTTTCGAACGGGCCGCGCCCCGGGCCGTAGATGCCCGCCAGCCGGAAGATATGCAGGGGCAGGCCCGACCCTGCGGCAAGCGCCTGCCACTGGGTTTCGGCCAGAACCCGCTGGCGGCCGCGTTCGGTCGTCGGTGTCAGCGGTGTCGTCTCATCGACCCAGCCGCCCTGATGATCGCCGTAGACCCCTGTCGTCGACAGATAGCCAAGCCAGGCCAGCCGCCGGGCCGACGATGCCAGATCATCGGCGAATTCGGCCAGAAAAGGGTCGCCCTTCCCGTCCGGTGCGGCCGAGATCAGGATATGGCTGGCCGCCCGGATCGCGGGGCCGATGTCGTCGCCCGGCCAAAGCAAAGCCTCTCGTCCGGCGCGGCGCAGGCGGGTGGCCTTTTCCGCGCGGCGCGTGGTGCCAAGGATGCGCCAGCCCGGCAGGCGGCGCGCGAGTGCGTCAGCGGTGTAGCCATGGCCGATGCAAAGCAGTGTCTGTGTCATGACCGGACTATCCGGCCCGCCGCGAAAATGTTCAAGGTGGCGCGAAGGCGCTTGACTGTGCAAATCGCCCGTGAGGAGATGCGCCATGGCCCAGACAGAGCATGACCTTGAGGGCGCCTATGCGCTTCGCACGCCTGCGGATTCACGACGCTATTACCGCGACTGGGCGGAAAGCTATGACAGCGCCTTTGCAAGGGCGACCGCCTATCGCAGCCCCGGCGTGATCGCTGCGGCCTATGCCGGGCTTGGCGGGCGGGGGCCGGTTCTGGATGTCGGCGCGGGCACGGGGCTGGTTGGCGAGGCGCTGCAAGGCGCCGGGATCGGCCCGGTCGACGGGATCGACATTTCGGCCGAGATGCTGGCGGCGGCGGAAAGAAAACGGGTCTATCGCCGCACGATTCAGGCCGATCTGACCCAAAGGCTGGACCTGCCCGATGCGGCCTATGCCGGCTGCATCAGCGCGGGCACATTCACCACGGGCCATGTCGGCCCGGATGCTTTTGGCGAGCTTTTGCGCGTGGCGCAGCCGGGCGGCGTTTTCGCCGTGACCGTGCATTCGGCGTTTTACGAGGCCGCGGGTTTTGCCGATGCCTTTGCGGCAATGGCCGGACACATCCGCGACTTTCGGACCGAACCCTTCCGGATCTATGGCGAAGGTTCCGCGGGCGACCATGGGGGCGACATGGGCTGGATCGTGTCGTTCCGGAAGGCCTGACGGGGCGGATCAGGCGGCGGTCAGGCCAAGGTCCGCGCGGCCGCGGGCAAGGAGTGCTTCGTGAAGCGCGACCGCCTCGCGGCCAAGGGCGGGGTCATGCGGCGGCGGGGCCTTGTCGGCAACCGGGCGCAATTCCTCCGCGGGCGCGGCCGCGACGCCAATCCGTTCCGCTACGGCCTGCCACACCGACGGATCGGCCGACAGCGCCTCATAAGGCACGAAGGTGACGTTGGGATTGGCGGCCTCGACCGTATCGAGCGCGCGATAGGCGGCCAGCCACTCGGCAAGCCAGTAGTCGATCGTTGACGGATCGCCTTGCGGCCGGTCGCCGAAAAGGAAGGGCCGGTGTGTGGCGCCGAATTCATGATGGCCAAGCCATGTCATGTAATTGCGGGTGAAGTCATCCGCCCCCAGAAACCGCTTGTGCTGCGACAGAAGGCTGGCGGCATGGGCAAGGGGCTGGCGCAGCGGCACCAGAAACTTTGCCTTGGGCATGGCCGGGGCAAGCGTGGCGATGCGCAGGATGTTGTTGTTGTTCTTCGACACATAGCGTGTCTTTCCGGTCTTGCGCAGGATCAGCCGGATCAGATCGCGGTAGCCGGAGATCATGTCGCCATCCGGGCGATGCGGCGAAAGCCCGTCGGGGCCGATATAGGCCGCGCCGTCGAAAAGCCGCCAGTAAACCTCGTCCAGCGCCTCGGGGCTGTTGCTGTCCACCTCGATCCCGTCGCCATGGGCGCGCTCGGCCTTTTTGCCCGGATCGCGGCCCTTGCGGCTGATGCTGGCCCAGAGATTGGGCGAAAGGACAAAGGGCATGTCGGCATAGGTGAGAGAGCCGAACTGGCCGGTCCGGTGGATTTCGCGCATCAGGATCGTGGTGCCCGCGCGGGCAAGCCCCGTCACAAAGACATGCTGCCCGGTGTCTTCGGGCGCCGTCTTCAGGTAGCGGGCCTTTTCGATGTCATGCGCCATTTCGGCAAGGACCGGCGAGGCCAGCGCCATGCGGTGCAGCAGCCGGTCGAGCGCGGAATAGTCAGACACGCGCCACCTTCAGCCGCAGCCAGATATAGGCCATCGAGGCGACGCAGAGGACAGCCATGACCGAGGGGCGCAGAAGGGCTTCGGTCCAGGCCGCCAGGCCGCCGGGAAAGACGAGGCCCAGAAGCGCGACCGGCAGAAGGGCCGCACAAAGAAGGATAAAGAACAGGATCGAACCCTTGCCGATGGTCAGCGCGTAGTTCAGCAGGACCTTTTCCTTCCAGTGGTCGGAAATCCGCTTGGAGGCAAGGACCTTGCCGGATTTGCGCGAGGTCGCGATGACCCGCCGGACCGAGTCCATCAGCGGCAGCCGCAGCAGAGCCTCGCTGGCAAGCGCGGCGGCAACCAGGGTGAAGATCCAGACCATGCTATTCGGCAGGCTTGTCTGTACCGGGCTTTGGCGAAGGGGATTTCTTGCCCTTCAACATGCGTTTGATCGGGTAATAGATCACGGCCACGATGGCCAGAAAGACCGCGCCGATAAATCCGAATGCGGCGGCTATGGCGCCGCCGGTCGTGCCGGGGCCGATATAGGCCAGCGCCGCGCCCGGAGCCATGGCCAGAGCCGCGAAGATCATCGAAAGAAAAATCTTTTTATTCATCGCAATGAACCTTTTCGAGTCGTTCGGCGATCGGGTCGCCGTATTGCGCGGCAATGTAGCGGCTCCAACCCATCCGGTAAACCTGCCCGTCGCCCGCCCGGTTGATGTATTGGCCGACAAGTTCGCCGGAAGGCGAGATGAGCAGCAACCGGCCGGAATTCGCCTCTTCCACAAAAAGATAACCCCCCGGCAAGGTATCGGCGAGGCCCTCGAACGTCGTTTCGACATCGTTATCGGCGAAAACCTTGCTCCACGGTGTCGTGGTCTCGCCGGTATCGAAATCATGGATCATCACGTCGGAATGGCCGTCCACGCGCGGGCCGTTGCCGTAATCCGTTGTATTATTGCTGAAAATCGAAATCCGGTGATCGTCGAGAATGTCGATATCATGCTGTTTCAGCCACGGCCCCGCCTGCATCCAGATGATCTTGCCGGTCGAGGGTCGATAGAGCAGGACAAGCGACGGCCCACGCATGGAGACGAAGAGATCGCCCTTTTTCCAATGCGGGCCATCGGCCAGAACCGGCTGGATATCGTTCACATGCAGCGGGTCGTCGTCGAAGACAGTGGTCGGAAACAAGAGATAGCTTTTGCCCGCATTGATCACGACTTCGCGCATGGAAATGGTTTCGAGGATCTTGCCGTCGGGCGACAGCCGGACAAGCGAATCGTCGCGGAACTGTTTCTTCCAGCGCAGTTCGGGGGCGACAACCGGATGCGCGGGCATCCACAGATCGCCATTCGCATCCATTTCGGCCGAATGCGAGAACACCGGCTCGTTCAGGAACCAGTCGCGCCGGGCGCAGGCGTCGATGCCGATGGCGGGGCTGTACTGATCCTTGATGACCAGCCCGCCGGTATCGAGCAGGAAGGGGTGGATGGCGCGGTAATAGGCGCGCGACATGTTGGTGTTTTCCACAAGCGGCGAAAGGGGCGTGACCCCTTCCAGAAGGCGGTCGGCGTCGGGCAGCCAGGTGTGGCGGATGGTCCAGTCGGAAAGGTCCAGCAATTCAACGGCATGGCGCTGACGGTCGCCATCGAGCCGCGAAACGAGAAGATAGCCGGCAAGCCCCTTGGGCGGGGTGCCGGCGGCAAAGGACCAGCCGCTGGGAATGCCGTCGAAACGGCTGGCGAAGGCGTAGGTGCGCCGGTCGGGGCGCGAAAGTTCGCGCAAAGTGAGCGGAATCGCGGCCAGTTCATGCGCGGCGCGCCCGGCGGCCCCGCCAAATCCCGATCCGCGTTCGATCAGCAGCACAAGGCCGCCAAAAGCGACCATCCCGAACAGCCCCAGAAGAACCACAAGCCAGAGAAGCCATGCCTCGACCCGGCCGAAAATCAGTTTCGACATCCAAACCTCGTTTTTGGCCCATGTCTTGCTGGTGTTACGTCGCGGGCCGACTATCATTCCAAGCACGCATTTGTGGCGGCGGAATGTCAAGCGGGCGCAGCCCGGCACCACCGCGCAAGGAAGAAGGGAAACCGCGATGAACGGCGAAGGACCGGTGGTTGTCATCCGCTATTGCACGCAGTGCAACTGGCTGCTGCGTTCGGGCTGGATGGCGCAGGAACTGCTGGCCAGCTTTGCCGCGGAACTGGGCGGGGTAACGCTGGCCCCGGCGACCGGCGGCACCTTTGATATCCGCATCGGCGAGGCGCTGATCTGGGAACGGGTCCGCGATGGCGGCTTTCCGGATATCCGCGAGCTGAAGCGGCGCGTTCGCGACGTGGTGGCGCCCGAGCGCAATCTTGGCCATACCGAGCAGCATTAGCCGGGGCCTTGCGGCATGCGGCGCGATCTGGCAGTTTTTGGCATGAAACTCCGAATTTTCCCGAACCTGACTGCAAGCCGCCCCGCGGACCCGATGGCCTGTCCGCCGGTCCGGCAGCGGAACGCCTGTGGTAAAGCCGTGCCACGGAAGGATCCCCAGTGATGAACAACCAAAGTCAGTCCGCGGTCCGCAGCCCGTCGGCGCCTGCCCCCGAAGTCTTTGACAATGCCGAAGCCGCGGTTTCGCGGCTTGAGGCGCTTTATACGCAGGCGACGAATTTCCTTGTGGACCGGTTCAGCGAGATCGTTGCCGGCGAGCGGCCCGAAACCCGTGTGCGCGCTTTCTACCCTGAGCTTCGGATCACGACGACAAGCCATGCAAAGGCGGACAGCCGCCTGAGCTTCGGCCATGTCGCCGTGCCGGGAACCTATACGGCCACGATCACGCGGCCGGGGCTTTTCCGCAATTACCTTGTCCAGCAGATTGACCTGCTGATCCGCAATCACGGGGTGCCGGTCACTGTCGGACCCAGCACGACACCGATCCCCATGCATTTCGCGGTGGCGGCGAATGCATCGATTTCGGTCCCGCAGGAAGGGGTTCTGGATTTCCCGCTGCGCGATTTCTTCGATGTGCCGGATCTGGCGACAACCAATGACGACATCGTCAACGGCACGGCGGGGCCCAATGCCGACGGCTCCGGGCACCTTGCGCCGTTTACCGCCCAGCGGGTCGATTATTCGCTTGCCCGGCTGTCGCATTACACGGCGACCGACCCGGGCCATTTTCAGAACCATGTCCTTTTCACGAACTATCAGTTCTATGTCGACGAGTTCGAGGCCTTTGCGCGGCAGGCGCTGGCCGATCCGTCAAGCGGGTATACAAGTTTCGTCGGTCCCGGAAATCACGAGATCACGACAGGGAACGGCATCATTCCGCCCCTGTCGAAGCTGCCCCAGATGCCGAGCTATCACCTCAAGCGGCGCGGCGGGCAGGGGATCACGCTGGTCAACATTGGCGTCGGCCCATCGAATGCGAAGACCGCGACGGACCATATCGCCGTCCTGCGCCCCCATGCATGGCTGATGGTCGGCCATTGCGCGGGTCTGCGCAACAGCCAGAGCCTTGGCGATTTCGTGCTGGCCCACGCCTATCTGCGCGAGGACCGGGTTCTGGATGACGATCTGCCGGTCTGGGTGCCGGTGCCCGCGCTGGCCGAGATCCAGATCGCGCTGCAAGAGGCGGTGGCCGAAATCGCGCATCTGGACGGGTTCGACCTGAAGCGGATCATGCGGACCGGGACCGTGGCGACGGTGGACAACCGCAACTGGGAACTGCGTGACCAGACCGGCCCGGTGCACCGTCTTTCCCTGTCGAGGGCGATCGCACTCGATATGGAAAGCGCCACGATCGCGGCCAATGGTTTCCGGTTCCGCGTGCCCTATGGCACGTTGCTCTGCGTCTCGGACAAGCCCTTGCATGGCGAGTTGAAACTGCCGGGCATGGCCACCGAGTTCTATCGCACGCAGGTGTCGCGCCACCTTCTGATCGGGGTGAGAGCGATGGAAAAGCTGCGCGAGATGCCGCTGGAGAAAATTCACAGCCGCAAGTTGCGCAGCTTCGAGGAGACGGCTTTTCTTTGATTTCGGCCAAAACCGGGCGGTTTTTTGCGTCCGAGGGGCGAAAGTTCTTGCCATGGGCCACAAAAGATAGTGTAGCAACACAATATGACGCTAAACGGCGCAACATAACCCCAACAGACGGGGATCAGTGAGGAGACACCAATGTCCAAACCGATGACGAAATCCCAGCTCGTGACCACACTGGCCGAAGAGATGGGCACCGACAAGAAAACGGCCTCTTCCGCGCTTGACGCGATCGCTGCGGTCGTGACCCGCGAAGTGGCCGCTGGCGGCGCCGTGACCCTGCCGGGGATCGGCAAGGTTCAGTGCCGCGCCCGCCCCGAGCGTCAGGTGCGTAACCCGGCCACGGGCGAGACCATGACCAAGGCCGCGGACAAGGTGGTGAAGGTTTCGATCGTCAAGGCGCTGAAGGACAGCGTGAACGGCTGAACCGGGCGTTCAGGCCGGCCAAGAGCAAGCCGCCCCGCTGGGCGGCTTTTTCTTTGGTGTTGTGCCGCAAGATTGACTATTGCGGCGATGCGCGGACGTCATCGGAGTGGCCGCCGGGGGGAAGGAAGCAGCCGGAATGGATTTTCGTGCAGTACTGATGGGGCTGTCATTCGCGCTGATGTGGTCATCGGCCTTTACCTCGGCACGCATGATCGTGGCCGACGCACCGCCGCTGACCGCGCTTTCGTTCCGCTTCCTGTTTGCCGGCCTGATCGGTGTCGGCCTTGCCCGCGCAATGGGGCAGACCTGGCATATCGACCGTGGCCAGTGGCGCGCGGTGATCATCTTCGGCATATGCCAGAACGCGCTGTACCTTGGGCTGAATTTCGTCGCGATGCAGTGGGTCGAGGCGTCGCTGGCCGCGATCATCGCATCCAGCATGCCGCTTCTGGTCGCGGCGCTGGGCTGGCTGTTTCTTGGCGACCGTCTGCATCCGGTTGCGGTTCTTGGCCTGATCGCGGGCATGGTCGGCGTTGCCGTGATCATGGGCGCCCGCCTGTCGGGCGGTGTCAGCACCGAGGGGGTGATCCTCTGCCTCGTTGGCGCCCTGGCGCTGGCGATTGCCACGCTGACGGTCCGGGGCGCGACATCGAAGGGCAACGTGCTGATGATTGTCGGCTTGCAGATGCTGGTCGGATCGGCGGTGCTGGCAGTGGCCGCGCTTGCCACGGAAAGCTGGCAGGTCAACTGGACGCCCCGGTTGATCGCCGCCTTCGCATACACGACCATCGTGCCCGGGCTTGTTGCGACATGGGTCTGGTTCCGGCTGGTCGCGCGGATCGGCGCGGTGCGGGCCGCGACATATCACTTTCTCAACCCGTTCTTCGGCGTTGCCGTCGCATCGGTCCTGCTGGGCGAAAAGCTGAGCATGACGGATATTGCCGGGGTTTCCATCGTGATGGCGGGGATTCTGGCGGTGCAGCTTTCCAAACAGCGGGCCGCGCCATAGGCCTACCAGTCGGGCGCGGGAACACCGAGTTCGCGGGCAAGATCGGACAGGTAGCGGCGCATCACCGCCACGCGGTCCTCGGCAAGTTTGCGCCCCGTGGCGGTCAGAAAGCCCTGGGGCAGCTTCATCAGCTTTGCCGCGAAATGATCGAGCGCGAAACGGCTGTCATCCACGGGCCGCGCGGTGGCGAAGGGATCGGCGCCGTCGAAAAGCGGCCGGTCCAGGGCGCCCGAGACCGCAAAGCAGCGCGCGATGCCGATCGCGCCCAGCGCTTCGAGCCGGTCGGCATCGCGCAGAATCCGCGCCTCGGCCGATTGCGGCACGGCCGTGCCGGACCAGCTGTGCGCCTCGATCGCGTGGCGGGCGCGGGCGATTTCCGACGGGGTCATGCCAAGCGCATCCATGATCGGCCCCGCTGAAACGGCCGACATCGCGGCGGACTGGCCGCGTTTCGGGTGATCCTTGGGCAGCGTGATCAGGTCATGCAGGTAGACCGCGCAAAGAAGAACGCCCGAAGGCGCGAAATCTTCGCCATGGGCGATCGTGCGCGCATGGGTCCAGACCCGGTCGAAATGCGCCAGATCATGCGCCGCGTCATGCCTTTCGGACATTTCTGCCAGAACGTCGCGGAGCGCTGATCTCAGTTTGACGAGGGTCAACCATATCTCCTTGAATTTATTCACGAATACATGAGAAGGGCCGCCATTCCGCGCGGGAACTTGTCTAAAAAGACAAGTTCCGGAATCGGCCGATCTGATGCACTTTACACGTAGTGGTAGTTATTGTTGTCAAGTAATCTACATAAAGTAAGTAAGCAAACGGCACATTGTTTCAGAGTCTTCAACTAATTCGCGAATATTGTCGCGGCAAGGTTGATAGCCGCGTGGGGCGGAAAGTCAAAGTCAGGTGCTTGCATTGTAGGGTGACTGGGTAGTGGTGGTAAGATGGAAATGGTCGTCCGGTTGCGGGCGGCCGTTTTCATTTCCGGCACACCGGTTGCTTTCGGGCCTGCATCCATGCGCCGGGCGACTTGCCCCGATGCCACTGCTCGGCCATTGAGCGCGGGGCACAATTGCCGTAACCAGTTTCAAAAGGCACAAGGCCCCCGGCGGGGTGCGATCGGTTTCAGAGGCGCAATGACAATCCATCTCTACAAGAACGACCTTCCCGACGGGCTGAAACTGGGGCCTGTCGTCGCGATTGACACCGAGACGATGGGGCTTGACCCGCGGCGCGACCGGCTTTGCCTTGTCCAGCTTTCGTCCGGCGACGGATCGGCGCATCTGGTGCAGATCGCCATCGGCCAGCGTGCCGCGCCGAACCTGACGCGGCTGCTGACCGATCCGGCGGTGCTGAAACTGTTTCATTTCGGGCGGTTCGATATTGCCGCCCTGCAAAACGCCTTTGGTGTCCGCACGGCACCGGTCTATTGCACCAAGATCGCGTCAAAGCTGATCCGCACCTTCACGGATCGTCACGGGCTGAAGGTGCTGCTGCAGGAGATCCTTGGGATCGACATTTCCAAGCAGCAGCAGACATCGGACTGGGGTGCCGCCGAACTGAGCGTCGCCCAGCAGGAATATGCCGCATCCGACGTGCTTTACCTGCACCGGCTGCGCGAAGAGCTGGACCGGCGGCTTGAGCGGGAAGGCCGCAGCGCGCTGGCGGCGGCCTGTTTCGATTTCCTGCCGCGACGGGCCGAGCTTGATCTTCTGGGCTGGGGCGACATGGCCGACATTTTCATGCATTGACCGATGACCGAAACCGCAACCTATCTGGCGACCGCCCGCCGCGTTCTTGACATTGAAGCGCGTGGCCTTGCCGAACTGTCGGCCGCGCTTGACGAAAGCTTCGCGGCTGCAATCCGGCTTATCCTTGGCGCGAAAGGGCGGGTTATCGTGTCCGGCATGGGGAAGTCCGGCCATGTCGCGCGAAAGATCGCGGCCACGCTCGCCTCGACAGGCACGCCGGCCCAGTATGTTCATCCCGCCGAAGCCAGCCACGGCGATCTGGGCATGGTCACGGAAGGCGACGTCGTTCTGGTGCTGTCCAACTCGGGCGAAACGCCGGAACTGTCGGATATCATCGCCCATACGCGCCGCTTTTCGATTCCGCTGATCGGTGTCGCGGGCCGCGAGGGTTCCACCCTGTTGCGGCAGGCCGATGTCGCCATTCTTCTGCCCCCGTCCGACGAGGCCTGCGGCACCGGGATCGTGCCGACCACCTCGACCACGATGACATTGGCGCTGGGCGATGCGCTGGCCGTGGCGCTGATGGAGCACCGGCGCTTTACGCCCGAGCATTTCCGCACCTTCCATCCCGGCGGCAAGCTGGGCGCGAAGCTGCTGAAGGTGGCCGATCTGATGCATTCCGACGACGCCCTGCCGCTGGTGCCCGAACGCCTGCCGATGGGCGAGGCGCTGGTCGTGATGAGCGCGAAGGGGTTTGGTGTCGTCGGCGTGACCGGCGCTGACGGGCGGCTGGCCGGTATCATCACCGATGGCGACCTGCGCCGGCACATGGACGGGCTTTTGTCCCACACTGCCGGCGAGGTGATGACGAAGGCGCCCACGACCATCGCGCCGGGCGATCTTGCCGAACGGGCCGTTGCCGTGATGCGTGAAAAGCGCATTACCTGTCTTTTCGTCCTTGACCCCGAAGGCGACGGGCGGGCGCGGGGCATTCTCAACATTCACGATTGCCTTCGTGCCGGCGCGGTCTGAGGCGATGACGGGTCTGGTCGATCTTCATTCGCGCGTGGTCTTCTGGCTGAAGATCGTCCTGCCGCTGGCGGCGCTGGTGATCCTGTCGACGCTGTTCCTGTTTCCGCGCCGGTTCGGCACCGATGGCGCCCTGCCCTATTCCCAGGTCGACCTTCAGGAACTGGCGCGCGAACAGGTCTTGCACGGATCGCGGTATCAGGCCGTCACCTCGGACGGCGCGGCGCTGACCTTCGTTGCGGGCCGGGTGACGCCGGGCAACGGAAGCGATGGCGCCAGCGCCGCCGATCTGAGCGTAAGGTACGAGACGAGCGGCGGCTTCATGGTCAGGGTCGTGGCGGCGGACGGAAACCTGAACACGTCCGAGAACACCGTTCAGCTTTCCGGCGATGTCAAAATCGAAACCTCGACCGGCTATGACATCGTGGCCACCGCGCTTGACGCGGCGCTGGACCGGACCCGGCTGGCATCTGACGGTGCGGTCACGGTCACGGCGCCTTATGGAACTATCGAAGCCGGACAGATGGAGCTTGGCAAGCGAACCGGCACCGGTTCCTATGATCTTGTTTTCACGCGCGGGGTGAAGCTGGTATATCAGCCCCGGACGAAAGGCGCAGAATGACGCGGATGATCCGAACCCTTGGCCTTGCGGCGCTGATTGGCGCCGGTCTGGCGCTGTCCGCCGCCGGACAGGGCACCACCATCGCATTTGGCGGGCTGCGCGCCGACCCGACCCAGCCGGTCGAAGTCACCTCGGATCAGCTGTCGGCCAGCCAGACCGACGCAACCGTGGTATTTTCGGGATCGGTGCACGTGGTTCAGGGCGAGATGCATCTTTCGGCCGACGCGGTCACCGTCATCTACAAGGCCGGCGACAAGAAGGAAATCGACCGGCTGAACGCCAAAGGCCATGTGCTGCTGGTCAGCGGCAGCGATGCGGCGCAGGCCGATGACGCGATCTATACGATCGACACGGCTTCGGTCGAGATGACGGGGAATGTTCTTCTGACGCAGGGCGCGAGCACGATTTCGGGCCAGAAACTGACGGTCGATCTGCGCAGCGGCGCGGGGATCATGGCCGGGCGGGTCAAGACCGTGCTGAGCCCGGGGGGCAATTGATGGCCAAGGCACCACAGCTTTCGGTGACGGATGGCCAGCCGGGGCTGACCATCCGCCACTTGCGCAAAAGCTATCGCAGGCGGCCGGTGATCCGGGATGTCTCGCTTGACCTTGCACGGGGCGAGGTGGTCGCATTGCTTGGCCCGAACGGATCGGGCAAGACCACGTGTTTTTACAACATTGCGGGGTTGATCGCGCCCGATGCCGGGCAGGTGCTGATCGACGGGCGGGATGTGACCGGGCTGCCGATGTATCGTCGCGCAAGGCTGGGCATCGGCTATCTGCCGCAGGAAGTGTCGATCTTTCGGGGATTGTCGGTCGAGGACAATATCCTTGCCGTTCTGGAAATCACCGAAAGCGACGTCCACAAGCGCCGCGAGCGGCTGGAAGAGCTTTTGTCCGATTTCTCGGTCACGCATCTGCGCCGCGCGCCTGCCCTGGCCCTGTCGGGCGGTGAACGGCGGCGGGTGGAGATTGCCCGCTGTCTTGCGGCCGATCCGAAATACCTGCTGCTGGACGAACCCTTCGCCGGGGTCGATCCGATCTCGGTCGCCGATATCCGGACATTGGTTCATGATCTGAAGGATCGCGGTATCGGCGTGTTGATCACCGACCATAACGTCCGCGAGACGCTGGAAATCGTCGATCGCGCCTACATTCTGCATGACGGTGTCGTGCTGATGAACGGAACCGCCGACGAGGTGGTGCGTGACGAGAATGTCCGGCGGGTCTATCTTGGCCAGAGTTTCCGGATATCCTGACCGGAAGGCGGCAACGTGGGCGCCAAGGCAAAACTGAACCTTTCCCAACGCCAGCGCCTGAGCCTGTCGGCAAAGATGCGCCAGAATCTGGCGATCCTGCGGATGCCGACCGAGGTGCTGGCCGAGGATATCAACAGGCAGGCCGCCGAAAACCCGTTTCTTGTGGTGGAGCCCCCTTCGACCGGACCGTCGGGCTATGAGGTGGCGCTGGCCACGGCCCCGGCGCCGGAGAACCGCTTTGAGCTGATCCTGCAGGAAATCTCGATGCAGCGGCTTGAACCCGATGTCCTTGCGGCGGCGAGGTTTCTTGTCGGAGAGCTTCGCGAAGACGGGTATCTCGACACGACGCTGGGGGAAGTTGCGGGCCGGACAGGCGGCCGGATCGACCTTCTGGAGCAGGGGCTGGAAGCGCTGCAACGCTGCGACCCGCCGGGGATCGGCGCGCGCGATCTGGCCGAATGCCTTGCCCTGCAACTGCGGGATGCCGGCTATGAACGCAGGCTTTGCGAACGTGTCGTCCAGCACCTTGATGCCTTTGCCGCGCAGCGGTGGGACGAGCTGGAGGACCGGATCGAGGCGCCCCGGGGCGTTCTGGAAGACATAGCGCAGCTGTTGCCGCAGCTCAGCGCCACGCCCATTCGCGATGATTCGGGGTGGTTTTCGGCCCGTATCCCGGAAATTGCCGTCGATATCGGAACGGACGGTTCGCTGCATGTAGGCCTGGTCGACGACGCATTGCCCCGTATCTCGGTGATGAAGCTGCCGAAGGGACCGGCCCTGTCCGACGACGCCCGGATCTATCACGACCGCGCCCGCGACCTTTTGACCGGGATCGCTGCACGCAGACAGACATTGCTGCGGATCGGCGCATTCATCGTCGAAAAGCAGGCGGCGTTCTTTGTCAGCGATGAGCCGTCCATCCAACCGCTGACCCGGGCGGATGCGGCCGAGGCGCTGGGATTGCATCCCGCGACGCTTGGCCGTGCGATCGCCGGAAAATCACTGATCGCGAATCGCCATATCCACCCGCTTTCCCGGTTTTTCGGCCAGTCATTGCCGGCGGGAAACGGAGCTGTGTCCGCCCATGACGTGCAAACGCGGATTCGCGCGATGATTGACGCGGAAACGGCAACGTCGCCTTTGACCGACGCTGAAATTCATGCGCGATTATTGCAGGAAGGCGTTGACATTGCACGGCGAACTGTCGCCAAATATCGCAAATGCATGCGCATACCCTCATCGTTCACGCGCCGGCACCGGAAGGCCAAAAACCTGCGCCATCCGTTTGCTCAACGCAAAATCTAGCTTCCCGGAAACCATGCTTTCCCTCTGCGGACCGATAGGGCCGCAGGTTTTGCTTTCATCACCAAAGGAGGTGTCATGCGGTACCAGATCAGCGGCAAACAGATTGATGTGGGCGACGCGTTGCAAACCCATGTTCGCGCGGAACTGGGGGAAACGGTCGAAAAATATTCACAGCGCCCGACCGAAGCCAATGTGATTTTTTCCCGCAATGCCCATGAATATGTCTGCGAGGCCACCGTCCATCTTTCCACCGGGCTGACCGCTTCGGCCAAGGGCCATGCGACCGATATCTACGCGGCGTTCGAGGCGTGCCGGGAGAAGATGGACAAGCAGTTGCGGCGCTATAAACGGCGCCTGAAGGACCATCACAAAGACCGTTCCGAACCGGTTGAATTCGCCGATGCACCCATGTATGTGCTCGCCGGAAATGGTGAAACGACAGATGTCGAGCCCGACACTCTGCAACCGATGATCATCGCCGAGCTGGAAACCAGGATCAGCTCGCTTTCCGTCGGAGAGGCCGTGATGCAGATGGAGCTGTCGGGCAGCGGACTGTTGGTTTTCCGGAATGAAAAGACCGGCGGCGTAAATGTTGTGCATCGTCGCGATGACGGAAACATCGGCTGGATTGACACTTCCGCCGGAACGTAGGACGCACCGGCGGCTGTCGGCGTGACAGAAAAGCGAATGGATCTTTCCAGTCTTCTCAAAACGGCCGCTGTGCGTGTCGCGAGCAATATCTCGAGCAAGAAGCGGCTGTTTCTTGATCTGGCGGAGGTTGCGCATTCGGTCTATGGGCTGGACGTATCCGAAACCGTCGATGCCCTGCAGGAGCGCGAGAGCCTTGGCCCGACCGGTGTCGGGCATGGCGTCGCGCTGCCGCATGCGCGGCTTGACGGGCTGGAGACTGTCGTCGGCGTCTTCATCAAGCTGGAAAAGCCATTGGATTTCGATTCGGTCGACCGTCAGCCGGTCGACCTGATCTTTGCGCTGTTCGCCCCGAAGGATTCCGGCGTCGAGCATCTGAAGGCGCTGGCGCAGGTGTCGCGGACCATGCGCGACGTTTCGGTGCGCGAAAAACTGCGCGCCAATTCCGATCCGGCAGCGCTGCACGCGGTTCTGACCGAGGTTCGGACGATCCAGGCGGCCTAACGCCCGCCCTTTGCGCCGGGCGCCGTCCACGCGCCGAACCCGAAGGACATGTAATCGCGCCGGTAGACGTCGCGCACCTGATCCTCGATCGCCGCATCCGCAATAAGCGCCAAGGGCGGCAGCGTGTTCTGTTCCGGCGCCGCGTCGAACTTTGGCGCCTTCGTTCCGATCACGCGCGCCAGATAGGCCAGATCGTCGGCCAGACGATCTTCACGGCAGAGCAGGTCGGGCGACGCGAACCCCGCCAGCCCGTTCACCATCCCCCATTGCGTCGCCCAGAGCGCGTCTTGCCGGATCCCGGTCTGACCGGCGAGGTTCTGCTTGACGAAGCCAAGGAAGGCGCTGAAGGCGGCCCGGGTCGCCTCGGCATCCAGCGAAGCCAGGTCGGCATCCTCGGGCAAGGGGATGCGGTAATTCGACCGCAACGATGAACGTATGTCGGCAAGCCCCTCTCGCTCCAGCAGCAGGGCAAACGCATCATAGGCGCGCGGCAGCGGGTGGCGGATGACGGTGAAGCTTCGATGACCGGTATTCTTCCGCTTCCACTGGCGAAGCGTCTTTTGGGTGAAGCCGTCGATCAGACCTCCTCCGCCCAGCCCGGCCATCCACTGACGCAGGGCGGCATCCTCGAACGGGGGAAGCGGCAGGTAGAGCAGCCGCGCCCCCCCCGACGCGATGATGCGCGGGATTCCGGGGCCGCGGCGCGGTTCGAAATTCGGCGTCCTTGAAAGATCGGCCCAGTCGATCTGGCGCAGCGCCTCTTCCATTTCGGAATAGTTGCGGACCTTGTCGGCCATTTCTTCGGGGTTCTGGCGGACAAGCCCGTCGGCGATCTTCTCGACCCGGCCATCGAGTCCGAGAAACCGGACAAGGCCGTTGATGACATCCGCGCGAAGCGAATCTTCGTAATCGAGATAGAAGGCGGTTTGGCCGGACACCTGAAACGCGTTCAGCAAGCGCAGCTGAAACGCCTGCCTTTCCGCAAGATAGGCCTGAAACTCGACCGGCTTGAAGGGCGGTTTCCAGGCGATCTTGTCCCTGACGTCCGTCAACTGCCAACGCTTGGTGTTATAGGCGATCTTGAGGCTGATATAGCAGTCGACCGGATTTCGGGTCAGCACGATCTTGGCGCAGCGCGGATCGGCGAGGATTTCATCGAGCACGCGGGGTTCATGATCGAAGAAAAACCGGAAACCGTTCAGCCCGTCAGCCGTCCTGACCCGGTCGAGAAGTGCGCCCGGCGCCTCGATACGTTCGGCGAGCGACATCCCCAGAACCGAAGCGACTGCCGGGCCGCCCAGATGGTCGGGGTTGAAGATCTCGCCATGGCAGGTCACGCCATCGACCTGCGACAGCGTCGCCTCAAGCAGGTTCGAGCCGGTCCGCATTTCGGCAAAGATCACGAAATAGTCGAACCGGTCAGTGGTCACGTAACCTCCTTACCGAACAACATAGGGGCGCGCCGGATTTCCCTGCATGGGCCGCTGATCTTCGTGGCCCGACGCGAAATCGCCCATCAGGGTCGGCTGCATGCCCTGGTTCTTCAGGTTTTGCAGAAACTGGCCAAACCCCGTCAGATCGACCATCTTTGGCGCCGCGCCCAGTTGCCGGCCCGACCGCGCACGAATTTCGTCGATGACGGTTTGCAGCGCCTCCATCGGATTTTCGATGAATTCCGCCATCGACCAGATGCGGACCCGCGCCTTCACATACATGCTGCGCAGGATGGCCAGATGTTCGGTTTCGATCTTTTGCAGACGCGCGGCTTCCTTGCGGATATCCGAGAAATTCTGGTTGGCCTTGGAAAGCGGAATGGCCCAGGTGCCGGTTATCACCGAAATCTGGGCGTTGGGATCGGTCGCCATGAACCAGTTGCAGTTCTGATTGTCGCGCGGGCTGAACTGAAAGCACTGCCTTTCGCCGCGCGTGTTCCAGATCAGATTGGTCAGGAACGACTTCGGGTTATAGTCGCGTATCGCGGCGCTATCGATCAGCGCACCGTTGAAAACAGTCTCTCCCCCGGCGAATTCGACCCTTTCCGGCCCGAAAAGATGGCCATGGACGCGCCCGCCGATCGACCGCGAAAGCCAGAGGTCAAAGTCTTCGAACAGGTCGGAAAACCCGTGAAAGACCGAATAGGGCGCGCAGGTCTTGCCGTTTTCATGATCGCGCACCGGAAAGCGGCTTTGCATGTAAAGTCCGGCGCGGCCGCGCGTGCGCCTTTCGACCGCCCTGGCAAACAGCCGGTCGATCTTGCCCGGATTGGGCTCGGCCCGCTCGCCAAGCTGCGCCGCGGGGTTAAGGAAGTTGCGGTAAAGCCGGTCTGCGCGCGGCCAGATCTTGCGCGCGACAAAGCAGTCCGAACGGCGCAGCAGTTGCAGGTGATCGTCGTAGAACGTGTGCGGCTTGCCCTGAAAGTCGAACTTCGACAGCGTGAGCGACCGGCTCTCGATCGTGGTCGAATACTGCCGGCACAGGGTCTGGAAATAGCTTTCGTCCGGGATCCAGACCCGCTGGAAATAGCTGTCGAAAAGCTGACGGTCCGGGTCTTCGAGGATCGCCGAAAGCGTGCGTCTGGTCAGGCACCACCATTGCGAACCAAGGTGCGGCACAAGACCTTTCGGCACCCGGCGCCGCACCTTCATAAGGCGCTGGAGCCTGACATAGGCATCGAACAAGGTCCGCTGCTTGCGCCACGAAAAGGGAAAGCGGAGGGTAAAGCGTTCCTCATCCAGCCCGCCGATGGTCCAGCCGACATCGGCGGTGGTGACGCTTTCGATGAAATCCGTTTGGGGGCGGGCATCGAGATAGGCCCGCAATTCCGCGACCGGGCGCAATGGCAGGCACGACCCCGAGGCAAGGTAGACATGCCGGACCCGGTCATGCCGCGCCAGCATCTGTGTCGCGGCCGCCTGCGTGGCGGCGACCAGCGACCAGGTTCCCCATTCGCAGGCATAGCGGTGCGAGAAACTGACCAGATCAAGATCGGCAAGGCCGGATTGCAGGGCGTCATAGGCCGGCGCCTTGACGCGCCGGTCGACGTGGATGACCACGGGGCAACCGGCCTCGGCCCAGAACCGCGCCACCTGCGCGGCCCGGTCGAGCGCGGTATGGCACATCATGACGAAGCCGACCGAGGACATCAGGCCCAGTTCCCCTTCGACATCATTCCCAGAATCTCCAGCTGCCGCCAGTTGATGTAACGCTCGGACCACTTGCACCAGAGATCGCCATCCGCCCCCAGCTTTTCGGCATAGGCGATGTATTCGCGGCTGCCCGAGAAATGCTGGCGCCGTTCCAGTTCCTCTTCGACCTTTGCGGTCAGGGGGGAGAGGAATTTCGCGTGAAGCAGGCAGCCCGAAGCCTTTTCCCCGCCCCATTCGTCATAGACCTGATTGAGGCTGGCGGGCAAAAGCATGTGGGTCGAGCTGACGAAGCAATACCCCCATTTCCATTTCACCAGAGGGATCTTGTTCAGGGACGGGGCATCATAGGGCGACGACGCGAACATCTGCCGCATGCGCGGGCCACCCTGAATCCAGAGATTGCCGAAGTGGTGGTTCTTGGAAATCGTGTAGTTGCCGCTATCGAAGAAATTCGCGATTTCAAAGGGATTGCGGCCTTCGCGATAGGGTTCGGCATCGATCCGGCCCTTGGGATACATATCGACCACCATCGCCGGAAAGGACGGCAGGTTATAGGTATCAAGCCAGTCGGTCAGGGCACGGATCGGGCGGGTGTCGCAGAACGGGTAGATGAAGAATTCATCGACATCGACAACCAGCACCCAGCGGCGCCGCGCGTGCCGCATGAGAAGCCAGTTCACCCAGTCAACGCCAAAGCGCGAAGCCTTGTAGCTGGCGGTGGTTTCCCAAAGCGTCACGTCATTCTGTGCGGCAAGGTATTCGCGCGAACCATCGTCCGAGCCGTTATCGACCATCAGGAAATGGCCGACCCCCAGATCGCGGTAATAGCGCATGAAATAGGGAAGGCGGATACGTTCGTTGCGAAGGACCGAAACCACGAGAATGTCATCAGGGCGCGTCCGGCCAAGATTGTCGGTCAGTTGGGTCAACTCGCGCCGTTTGCGAAACGCGCGGTAGCGGAACCGTTTCCGGCGCAGCCGCAGCTGATATCGCTCTCTAAGTCCCACGTCCGACCCTTTTTCTGCCTGCCGCGCCGCCCGGTTCTATCGCATGACGATTAACCCGTTTTGAACGGCACTTCCCCGGCGCGATGCGCATTCCGACCCGGTTCATGTCGTTATCCGGTATTCGCCTTTTGGGCAAAGACTATATATCGTGATGTCAGAGGTAAACGACCGTTTTGCCGCCGCCGGAAATTCGGCGTTACGGCTGGGATTTCTTGCGCGCGGGTTCCTCTTGATCCCGCTTTGCGCTGCGATCCGAAGACATCAGGTCAGCCATGACCGCGCCGAAAATCGCATCGCGCGCGTAGCCGAATGTGCCCGCGTCGCGCACTTCGATCGCCGCGCGGCGCAAAGCCCCGAATGCGGCCCTTGCGAACGATCCCCCGACGCTGATGCGGCGAACGCCGGCTTGCGACAATTGATCGACACTGTAGGCGGGCACGCCAAGCCCCATGACGACATTCACGGGTTTGTCGACCTCTCTGCACAGGGTACGAATAGCCTCGATATCGGGAAGGCCCGGGGCATAGAGCACATCGGCGCCCGCTTCCGAGAAGGCCTGCAACCGGGTGATCGTGTCCCTGAGATCCTGCCGCCCCCAAAGATGGTTTTCCGCCCGTGCCGTGAGAAGAAAGGGCAGCCCCACCGCCGCTTCCGCCGCCGCGCGAATGCGATCCGTCGCAAGCGCGAGGTCGAAGATCGGGTCATCGGCATTTCCTGTCGCATCCTCGATCGAGCCGCCGACCAGACCGATCCCCGACGCAATGCAAACGGTTTCGGCACATGTTTCGGGAGAGCTTCCGAAACCGTCTTCAAGATCGGCAGTGACCGGAAGATCGGTCGCCCCGACGATTTCCGCGGCATTGGCGATCAGTTCGTCGCGCGTAAGGCTTGAGAATGAATCGCGTTTTCCGACGGAAAAGGCATAGCCGGCGCTGGTCGTCGCCAATGCCTTGAACCCCAGATCTGCCAGCAATCGCGCGGAACCGGCATTCCAGGGATTGGGGATGACAAACGCCCCCGCGCCGCGGTGAAGCGACCGAAAAACATCGAATTTCTCGCGTTGATCCATGCCCCCCCCGATGGTTCCTGATGGCCAGGGCCAGAGCAGAACATAAAGAGAACGATTGCCAGCGCCGTGATCGCGGCCAAAGCGGTCTAACGCGCGAAACCGCCATTCTGGTGCCAGCGCCAGGCGTCGGCGATCATGGTTCGCAGGTCGGAACGGTCCGGTTTCCAGCCAAGTTCGTCGCGGGCGCGGGCGCTGCCGCAGACAAGGCTGACCGCGTCGCCGGGCCGCCTTGCGCCGAAGATGACGGGCACATCGCGGTTGGTGACCGCGCGCGACTGCTCGATCACCTCGCTGACCGAAAACCCCTTGCCGGTGCCAAGACAGAAGGCACGGCTTTCGCCCCCGTCGCGAAGCCATTTCAAGCCGGACACATGGGCATCACACAGATCGGAGACATGCACATAGTCCCGAATGCAGGTGCCGTCGGGTGTCGGGTAATCGGTGCCGAACACGGTCAGGGCGGGGCGGCGGCCGTCAATCGCATCGAGCATGAGCGGGATGAGATGGGTTTCCGGCTGGTGGAATTCGCCGACCTCGCCTTCGGGATCGGCGCCGGCGACGTTGAAATAGCGGAAGATGACCGAACGCAGACCATGGCTGGCCCCGAAATCGCCAAGCATCTGTTCGATGGCCAGCTTGGACTTGCCATAGGCGTTCAGGGGCAATTGCGGCGTGAATTCATCAAGGACGAGCCCGTCTTGATCCCCGTAGGTGGCGCAGGTCGACGAGAAGATGAAATCCCGGCAATCTGCCGCCAGCGCCGCCTCGATCAGGTTCAGCGCGCCAAGGACATTGACCCGCCAATAGCTGCCCGGATCGCGCATCGCGTCGCCGACCAGGCTGATTGCGGCGAAATGCATGGTCGCGACGGGTTTCCAGCGGGCGAAAACTTCGTCCAGACGCGGGCGATCGGCCAGATCGCCTTCCTCAAAGGGGCCAAAACGCACGGCATCGCGCCATCCGGTGGCAAGATTGTCGAAGGTTACAGGAATATAACCGGCGGCTTTCAGTGCCTTGCAGGCATGGGCGCCGACATATCCGGCGCCCCCTGTAACCAGCACATGCGCGTTCATACGTTCCTACTCGGCCGCCTTCTGCATTGCAGTCATCCCGATCAGGAACTGCCGGAATTCGTCATGCAGTTCCTCGCGGGCAAGGCCGAAAGCGACCGTGGCCTGCAGGAAGCCGGCCTTTGATCCGCAATCGAAGCGCTGGCCACGGAACCGATAGCCGTAGACATTGTTCGACCGCGCGATTTCCTCGGCAATCGCATCGGTCAGCTGGATTTCACCGCCGGCGCCCGACTTGATCCGGTTGAGGTTCTGCAGGATGCGCGGCGTCAGGATGTAGCGCCCGATCACGGCAAGGTTCGAGGGCGCTTCCTTGGCGGACGGTTTTTCCACCATTCCCTTCACCCCGACCATCGAGCCCATGTCCTCGCGAATATCGAGAACGCCGTAGGCCGACGCCTTGTCGGGGGCCACTTCCATCGCGGCAACCATGTTGCCGCCGACTTCGGCATGGGCTTCGACCATCTGCTGAAGGCAGGGAACCTCGGCGGCGATAACGTCATCGGGCAGGATCACGGCAAAAGGTTCGTTGCCGATCAGGCGGCGCGCGCACCAGACCGCATGGCCAAGGCCCAGCGCCTTGTGCTGGCGGATATAGGCGATGGCGCCGGAATCCATGTTGGTTTCCTTCAGGATCTCAAGCAGGTGATCCTTTCCGGCCCGGCGCAGGGTCGATTCAAGCTCGTGCGCGTGATCGAAATAGTCCTCAAGCGCGCCCTTGCCGCGCGAGGTGACAAAGATGAATTCCTTGATGCCGGCGGCGCGTGCTTCGTCGATGGCGTATTGGATCAGCGGCCGGTCGACCAGCGTCATGATCTCTTTCGGGATGGATTTCGTTGCAGGCAGGAACCTTGTTCCAAGTCCGGCAACGGGAAAGATTGCTTTGGTGACCTTGCGCTTCATTCTGTATTCCACCGATGTAGTTCCACCCGACCCCGCCCAATCGCCCACCCGACAGGGTCACACACTCTTACACGACTACAATCATACGACATTTATACCGAGATTAAGGGGGAATTAAGGTAAAAATCGCGTCTCATTGGGAACGATACCTGCAAGCAGGCGCCCATTGTAGTCTGGAATTCCACTATTCCCTTACGAATCTTGGCCGGTTTGGACGTTGTGGCGCTGCTTCAATCGATTTCCATCTGGCGCATCATCGACTCGATCCGCGCGACATCGGACGGATTGTTGAGTTCCCAGAACTGGCGCCCGCGTGCATCGACCTCGACGCAGAGGATGCGGCGGCCGTTTTCAAGAAAGCGGAGCTGTTCGAGGCCTTCAAGAGTTTCGAGCGTTCCGGTCGGCCAGCCGGGATATCCCGCCAATGCGCCCGGCCTGTAGGCATAGACACCGACATGGTGAAAGACGGGCGTCGGCTGATCGGCACCGTAGGGGCCGCTGGTAAAGGGGATGACTTCCTTGGAAAAGTAAAGCGCCCCGAAATCGGCGCCAAAGACCGCGGTCGTCCCGCCGACCCGGCCCGCGCGGCGATCTTCGAGAAAGCCGGAAAGCGCGGCGCCGTCGCAGCGCAGGACCGGGGTGGCCATATCGGCGGAGGGATCGCCCTTCAGCCCTTCGATCAGCGCCTCGACGAACCATGGCGGTGTCAGCGGCGCGTCGCCCTGAAGGTTGACGACTATATCATAACCGCCGCCAAGCGCCGAATTCGCCTCGGCACAGCGTTCGGTGCCGTTGGCGCAGGTTTCGGATGTCATCACGACCTCGGCGCCGAACCCTTCCGCCGCTTTCCGGATGCGCGTATCGTCAGTGGCCACGACCACACGGTCGACCCCCCTGACCTGCATCGCGGCGCGCCAGCTGCGTTCGACAAGCGACCTTGCCTGCCCGCTGGCCCCCGTCAGCGCGACAAGCGGTTTTCCGGGGTAGCGGCTGGATTGATAGCGCGCCGGGATGACGACGAGAACGCTCACGCTTTGACCAGCAGCACGCCGGGCGCATAGGCGATGAAGAAGGGGTTTTCAAAGCCGGGCTTGCCATAGGTAAAGGCCGAGTGATCGTCAAAACGGACCATTTCGCCCCCGGCACCGCGCAGAACCGCATCGCCGGCGGCGGTGTCCCATTCCATCGTGCGGCCAAGACGCGGATAAAGATCGGCCTCTCCGGCGGCCACGAGGCAGAATTTCAGGCTGGAACCGGCGCTGGTCATGTCACGCACGGCATAGCGGGCGATGTAATCGTCCGTCGCCTGATCGCGATGCGATTTCGAGGCGACGACCATAAGCCCGCGATTATCGGGGATCGTCACGGAAAGCAGGGAAAGCTCGCCCACGGTGTCCTTGTCGAACGGTCCGGCCTCTTCGACCGAGCGGCCATCGGCGAGCGTATAGAAAAGCCGCCCCTTGGCCGGGGCATAGACCACGCCACGCAGGGGCAACCCGTCTTCGACATAGGCGATATTCACCGTGAAATCGCCCCTGCGCTGCACGAATTCCTTGGTGCCGTCCAGCGGATCGACGATCAGGAATGTCGAGACCGCCTGGCCATGGCTTGCGGCCTGTTCTTCGGTCACGAGGGCGACGTCCGGGAATGCCTGCTTCAGGCCGGCCGAAATATGCGCATCGGCGACTTCGTCGGCTGCGGTGACGGGGCTGGTGTCGGATTTGAGCTTAACCTCGAAGTCCGGTGCACCATAGACCTCCATGATCCGGTCGCCGGCCTCCAGCGCCAGACGGCGCATGGTCTGCATCAGATGCTCAAAATCCACGGGTCAATCTCCATTATCTGCCATACGTTGAATGGCCGCGCGTCAGCCCTTATGATCATTCGGTAAAGAAACGGCAAGGTTTTGCCTGCAACAAGACGTCTTATAGGCTCAATCGGCAGTAAGATCGCACAACATGTACGGTACCGAAACGCGCAAGTCGGAATTGGCGGCTGCGCTGTCCATCATGGAACTGATCTTCCACGGCGCCGTTCGGTCGGTTCGCCGCGGCCATTCCAACGCGATTGTCGGGCTTTTGACCAACATCATGCAGACGCTGATTTTCCTTGGCGTCTTCTACATCATGTATTCGGTGCTGGGGCTGCGCGGAAACGCGATCCGCGGCGACTTCATGGTGTACCTGATGAGCGGGATCTTCCTGTTCATGACCAATACCAAGACCATGAGCGCCATCGTCGGCGCCGAGGGGCCAACCTCGGCGATGATGCTTCATGCACCGATGAACACGACCATCGCCATCGGCTCTGCCGCGCTTGCCGCGCTTTACACGCAGGCCCTGTCGATCATCGTGATCGTCGGGGTCTACAAGCTTGGCTGGGGAGAGATCCATATCGAGGATCCGATCAGCCTGCTGGGGATGTTCCTGCTGGCCTGGGTCAGCGGGCTGTCGGTCGGGCTTGTGGTTCTGGCCATGCGGCCGTGGTGGCCGGGTTTCGTCTCGATCGCCAGCATGCTTTACAGCCGCGCAAACATGGTCGCCTCGGGCAAGATGTTCGTGGCGAACATGCTGACGCCGAAGATGCTGGCGCTGTTCAGCTGGAACCCGCTTTTTCATATCATCGATCAGGCGCGCGGTTTCGCCTTCATCAACTATAGCCCGCATTACAGTTCCGTGACCTATCCGGTCATCGTTACGGGCGTTCTGCTGATCATTGGCCTGATGGGCGAGTTCTTCACGCGCAAACACGCCTCGGTAAGCTGGAGTGCCGGCAAGTAGCGCGCCGGCAAAGCGGTATCAGACCAGTTTGCCGTGGCAATGCTTGAACTTGTTGCCTGACCCGCAGGGGCAGGGTTCATTGCGACCGGGATTGCCCCAGCTTGCAGGATCTTCCGGATCAAACCCGGGAGCGGCGGCAGCGGCAGCCGGTGTCGGCGCGGGCGCCTCGGCCGGCTTTTGCTTTTGCGCGGCGGCCATCTGCTGAAGCGCCGCCTGCTGCTCTTCCTCGGTCAACGGGCGGATCTGCGCCAGCTTTTGGGTCACTTCGCTGCGCAGACCGTCCAGAAGCCGTTCAAACATCGTGAACGCCTCGGTCTTGTATTCCGAAAGCGGATCGCGCTGGGCGTAGCCCCGGAACCCCACGACCGAACGCAGATGTTCCAGCGTGATCAGATGATCGCGCCACTTGCCGTCGATCGTCTGCAGCACGAACTGCTTTTCGATCTGGCGCATGGTATCGGCGCCGAAGGATTCGGCCTTTTCCGCCATCATCGCGTCGGTTGCCGCGTAGAGGCGTTCGCGCATGCCATCCTGATCGACACCCTCTTCGCCCGCCCAGGTGATCACCGGAAGGTCCGCGCCCAGTTGTTCGATCGTGGCGGCGTAAAGCCCTTCGGCATTCCACTGTTCGGCATAGGATTTCGGCGGAAGGTAGGTGTCGACCAGATCGTCGATCACCTGATGGCGCATGTCGCGGACGATCTCGTCCACATCGTCGGCTTCCATGATCTCCAGCCGCTGGCCGAAGATCGCCTTGCGCTGATCGTTCATGACGTCGTCGAATTTCAGAAGCTGCTTGCGCGTGTCGAAGTTGCGCCCTTCGACCTTGGCCTGCGCGCGTTCCAGCGACTTGTTCACCCAAGGGTGGATGATCGCCTCGCCCTCGCCCATGCCGAGCTTTGAGAGCACCGCGTCAAGCTTGTCGGACCCGAAGATGCGCATCAGGTCGTCTTCGAGCGAAAGATAGAAGGAAGATCGCCCCGGGTCGCCCTGACGGCCCGAGCGGCCGCGCAACTGATTGTCGATGCGGCGGCTTTCATGGCGTTCGGTCGCCAGTACGAACAGGCCGCCGGCCGCCTTCACCGCGTCTTCATCGGCCTTGTGCGCCTCTTCGATACGGGCGCGCACCTCATCGGGGTGGGCATCGGGTTCGGCCGCGATCGCCGCCATGACCTTGAATTCGACATTGCCGCCCAGCTTGATGTCGGTGCCGCGACCGGCCATGTTCGTGGCAATGGTGACGGCGCCAAGGTGGCCGGCCTCGGCCACGATCATCGCCTCTTGCTCGTGCTGGCGGGCGTTCAGCACATTGTGCTTGATACCCTCTTTCTTCAGCATCTCGCTCAGCATTTCCGACTTTTCGATCGAGGTCGTGCCGACAAGGACCGGCTGGCCCTTTTCAGAGGCCTTGCGAATGCGCTTGATGATCGCCTCATATTTCTCGCGCGCGGTGCGATAGACCTGATCGTGATCATCCTGACGCTCGACGGGCCGGTTCGTCGGGACCTCTACCACGCCAAGATGGTAGATTTCCTGAAATTCCTCGGCCTCGGTCGAGGCGGTGCCGGTCATGCCGGCCAGCTTGTCGTAAAGGCGGAAATAGTTCTGGAAGGTGACCGAGGCGAGGGTGACGTTTTCCGGCTGGATCGCCACGCCTTCCTTGGCCTCGATTGCCTGATGCAGCCCGTCCGACAGGCGGCGGCCGGGCATCATCCGGCCGGTGAATTCGTCGATCAGCATGATCTCGCCATTGCGGACGATATAGTGCTGATCCTTCTGGAACAGCTTGTGCGCGCGAAGTGCCTGCGTGACGTGGTGGACGATGGTCGTCGATTCCGGGTCATAAAGGGTCTGGCCTTCGGGCAGGACACCGGCCGCCATCAGGCGCTGTTCGATGAATTCGTTGCCGTCTTCGGTGAAGGTGGCGTTGCGGGCCTTTTCGTCGAGCTTGTAATGCTCTTCGGTGATTTCCGGAATGAACTTGTCCAGCGCGACGTAAAGCTCTGACCGGTCCTGACTGGGCCCGGAGATGATCAGCGGGGTGCGCGCCTCATCGATCAGGATGCTGTCAACCTCATCGACGATGGCGAAGTTGTGCCCGCGCTGCATCATGTCCTGAAGACGCTGCTTCATGTTGTCGCGCAGATAGTCGAACCCAAGCTCATTGTTCGTGGCATAGGTGATGTCGGCCTTGTAGGCCGCGCGCTTTTCGTCATCGGGCTGATAGGGATAGACGACCCCGACCGTCATGCCCAGGGCGTTATAGACCTTGCCCATCCACTCTGCGTCGCGCTTGGCCAGATAGTCGTTCACCGTGACGATGTGGACGCCCTTGCCCGACAGGGCGTTGAGATAGGCCGGGAAGGTCGCGACGAGCGTCTTGCCTTCACCGGTCTTCATTTCGGCGATATTGCCCTGATGCAGGAAGATCCCCCCCATCAGCTGCACGTCGAAGGCACGCAGGCCAAGCGAACGCCGGGCGGCTTCACGGCAGTTGGCAAAGGCTTCCGGAAGGACCGCATCGAGGCTTTCGCCGCCCTGGACCCGCGCGGCGAGTTCGGCCGTCTTGTCCTTGATGCCCTGGTCGGTCAGCTTCTCGAACTCGGGTTCCAGCGCGGTGATGCTTGCCACCAGCGGAACAACCGATTTGACCTTGCGATCATTCGGCGTGCCGAAGACCTTCTTCGCGATAGTTCCCAGGCCCAGCATGTTTTCTCCGCTCGGGTTTGCAGGCATTCCGGCGTGTCAGCGTGGCCTTGCCGTCGCCGTGTTTGGTGCCTAGAACGGCAGCGAAACCCGACAAGTTCGGCACCGCCCCAGACGTTCGCGATGTAAGGGGCTGCCGGGCGATAGTCAACGCCGCGCACCCAAGCGGCCCATTGAGGAGTAGTCACGTTGCTGAAATCCGCCTTTCGCGCCGGTCTGGTCATTGTGGCCGGGGTTATGGCAAATCCCGTTTTCGCGGCCGACCCGACCGCTGACACCGTTGTCGCCACCGTTGACGGCAAGGAGATAACCCTTGGCCACATGATCGCCATGCGGGAAGCCCTGCCCGAGCAGTATCTGCAGTTGGACGATCAGACGTTGTTCAACGGGATCCTTGACCAGATCATTCAGCAACAGACCCTTGCCGAAGCCTCCGAGGCCCATATCCGCCAGCGTGACACGCTGATGATGGACAATCAGCGCCGAAGCTATCTGGCGGGCGTTTCGCTTGACGCGGCGGCGGATGCGGCCGTTACGGATGACGCGCTTCAGGCGCTTTACAAGACGAAATATTCCGAAAAGGACCTCGGGACCGAATATCACGCCTCGCATATCCTTGTCGAAACCGAGGAAGAGGCCAAGGCGATCAAGGCCGAGATTGAAGGCGGCGCGGATTTCGCCGCCGTGGCGAAGGAAAAATCCACCGGCCCCTCCGGTCCGAACGGCGGCGATCTTGGCTGGTTCGGGCTTGGCATGATGGTCAAGCCTTTTGAGGATGCGGTTGTCGCAATGGTGCCCGGCCAGATTTCGGATCCGGTCCAGACGCAATTCGGGTGGCACATCATCGATCTGATCGAGACCCGGTCCGCCAAGGCCCCGGCATTCGAGGAAGCGCGCGAGGAACTGGCGGGCGAATTGCGGCAATCGGCGGTGGAACAGCTGGTCAAGGACCTGACGGCGGCCGCGGATGTGGTGAAATCCGTCGACGGGATCGACCCGGCGATTCTGAAAGATGCTACACTGATCGACAAGTGACACCAGACGGGGATCATGGTCATGGCGAAATCGAAAAGCGACTGGAAGGCGGCTGCCAAGAAGCTGAAGGGCAAGGTCAAGGACCTGCGCCGCGCGGCCGGGGACGCCGCCGCTTCCGCCGAGACTGCGGCAAAGCCGAAGAAGGCGCCGAACCCGGTTTCGCCCCTTGCGCCGAAGGGCGGTTTTCCCGCGCTGCCGGTCATCGCGGGGGCCGAGTTCGCCGCCGTATCCGCCGAAGTCAGGTACAAGGGCCGGACCGACGTGATGCTGGCCCGGCTGGCGCCCGGCACGGCGATTGCCGGGGCCTTCACCCGGTCATCGACACGGGCGGCCTGCGTTCTGGATTGCGAGGCCAAGCTGAGGCGTCGCGCGGCGGATGACACAGGCGCCGCGATCATCGTCAATTCGGGCAATGCCAATGCGTTCACCGGCAGGCTGGGGCAAGAAGCCGTGGATGCCGTTACCGCCGGCGTGGCCGAGGCGCTGGGGGTGCCGGCATCGCGGGTCTTTTCCTCATCGACCGGCGTGATCGGCGAACCCCTGCCCCATGAGCGCATTACCGCAAAGCTCGGCGATCTGAAATCGGCCCTTTCGGAAGATGCCATCGGCCTTGCGGCGCGGGCGATCATGACGACCGACACCTTCGCCAAGGGCGCATCGGCCGAGATCGCCGCCGAGGGCGGCACCATTCGCATCGCGGGGATTGCCAAGGGATCGGGGATGATTGCCCCCGACATGGCGACGATGCTGGTCTATATTTTCACCGATGCGACCATTTCCTCGGCCAACCTGAGAAAGATCGTCTCGCGTCAGGTGGATGGCACCTTCAACGCCATTACCGTCGACAGCGACACGTCCACTTCGGACGCGCTGATCGTGGCGGCGACGGGGAAATCGCCCGCGGCCGCGATCACGGATCTGCGCTCGAAGCCCGCCAGGGCCTTTGAGGCGGCGTTGCGGGGGGTGATGATGGATCTGGCGCATCAGGTCGTCAGGGACGGTGAGGGCGCCACGAAATTCGTGGAAATCCGTCTGACCGGCGCAGCCGATGCCGCCGATGCCCATCGCGTCGCCATGGCGATTGCAAATTCGCCGCTGGTCAAGACGGCGATCGCGGGTGAAGACGCCAACTGGGGGCGGATCGTCATGGCGATCGGCAAGTCCGGTGGCACGGTGGACCGTGACCGGATCTCGATCCGTTTCGGCGACATTCTGGTGGCCGAGAAGGGCTGGCGCAGCCCCGATTACTCGGAAGAGGAAACCTCGGCCTATATGAAGGGCGACGCGCTTGTGATTCAGGTCGATCTGGGCATGGGCCGCGCCAGCAAGAGCGTCTGGACCTGCGATCTGACGCATCGCTACATCGACATCAACGCAGATTACCGGTCGTGACCGCCCCTGGGGTGCCGGTTATCCTTGTGTCGGCGGTCGCGCTGATCGACAGCGATGGCCGCGTCCTGCTTTCGCAACGGCCCGAGGGTAAGTCGCTGGCCGGGTTGTGGGAGTTTCCGGGCGGCAAGGTCGAGCCCGGAGAAACCCCCGAAGCCGCCCTGATCCGCGAGCTTTTTGAAGAGCTTGGGATCGACACCTGGAAAAGCTGCCTTGCGCCGCTGAGTTTCGCCAGCCACAGCTATGAGAGCTTTCACCTGCTGATGCCGCTGTTTGCCTGCCGCAAATGGAAGGGGATTCCACAGGCCCGCGAAGGCCAGAAGCTGGCATGGGTGCGTGCAAGGGATCTTGCTTCCTATCCGATGCCCCCGGCCGACATCCCCCTGATCCCGATTTTGCGTGACTGGTTGTAGAATATGACGCTTTTCAACCACACGTTGCGGAATTTTATGGCCGAGAGCCGCCAGACCGGAAAATACTGTTTCCAAATTTGGCGAACTATGTCAAAATTGTGTCAACGCTTCAGTATCTGTATTTTAACGAGTGCCGCCTATCATTCATAGCAGCCCGCTGTTGGGGGAGATATTGCGATGCTGCGAACCATCACTCTCGGAAGTTGCGTGTCCGTCCAGGGGACGTTCGAACGCCAACTTGAAAACGGCAAGATACTTGTCAGGGTCGGAAGCCTCTTGTTCGAAGGGGTCCCGGTCGAGAAAAAAGCCGCCTGACAGCAGGCGGCTTTTTCAGTGGAAATCGGACTTTGGGCGGCTGCGGCCGCCCGTTTTCTTAGTTCAGCTTGCGCTCGACTTCCTCGCGCTCGAAGATCTCGATCACATCGTTCGGGCGGATGTCCTCGTAATTCTCGAAGGCCATCCCGCATTCCTGACCGGATTGCACTTCCTTCACTTCGTCCTTGAATCTCTTGAGAGTTTTCAGCGTACCCTCGTGGATAACGACGTTGTCGCGCAAGAGGCGTACCCCGGCCGAACGGCGTGCGACACCTTCCGTGACAAGACAGCCGGCAACCTTTCCGACGCCGGAAACCTTGAAGACTTCCTTGATCGTGGCGTAGCCGATGAAATGTTCGCGAATCTCGGCCGACAGAAGCCCTGACGCGGCCGCCTTCACGTCATCCACAAGATCGTAGATGACGGAATAATACCGGATCTCGACACCCTTCTGGTTCGCCGACGTCCGCGCCGGCGCGTTCGCACGGACGTTGAACCCGATAACCGGCGCCCGGCTGGCCTCGGCAAGGCCGATGTCGGACTCGGTGATCGCGCCGACACCGTAATGCAGCACGCGGACACGGACCTCATCGTTGCCGATTTTTTCCATAGCTTGAACAATCGCCTCGGCGGAACCCTGCACATCCGCCTTCACGACGATTGGCAATTCGGCGACGTTCTTGTCTTCCTTGGCCTTGGCCATCAACTGTTCAAGCGTGGTCGCGGCCCCGATCGCGGCGCGTTTGTCCTTGGCCGCGCTCTCGCGATAGGATGCGATTTCGCGCGCCTGCGCCTCGGTTTCAACGACGTTCAGAACGTCGCCGGCCTCGGGCGTGCCATTGAGGCCGAGAACTTCGACCGGAACCGAAGGACCGGCTTCACCGATCCGTTCGCCCTGATCGTTGAGAAGCGCGCGGACCTTGCCCCACTGTTCGCCGACAACGAAGATGTCGCCCTGCTTCAACGTGCCGTGCTGCACGAGAACCGTGGCGACCGGACCGCGGCCGACGTCGAGCTTGGCCTCGATGACCGCGCCCATCGCGGCACGGTTGGGATTGGCCTTGAGTTCGAGGATTTCGGCCTGAAGTGCTATCGCTTCCAGCAGGTCGTCAAGCCCCTTGCCGGTTGTGGCAGAAACCTCGATATCCTGCACCTCGCCCGACATCGCCTCGACCACAACCTCGTGCTGAAGAAGATCCGTGCGGACCTTCTGGGCATTGGCTGCCGGCTTGTCGATCTTGTTGATGGCGACAATCATCGGAACCTTGGCGGCCTTGGCGTGGTTGATCGCCTCGATCGTCTGCGGCATGACCGCGTCATCGGCGGCAACCACCAGCACGACGATATCCGTCACGTTCGCACCGCGTGCGCGCATCGAGGTGAAGGCCGCGTGGCCGGGCGTATCAAGGAAAGTCAGGACAGCGCCCGATTCCGTGGTCACCTGATAGGCGCCGATATGCTGGGTGATGCCACCCGCCTCGCCCGAGACGACGTTGGTCTTGCGGATCGCATCGAGAAGCGAGGTCTTGCCGTGATCGACATGGCCCATGATCGTGATGATCGGCGGGCGGGGCAGAAGATCGTCCTCGGCATCGGTGATGGTGTCGATGACCTGTTCGACATCGGCATCCGAGACACGCACGGCCCGGTGGCCGAATTCCTCGATGATCAGCTCGGCCGTATCGGCATCGAGCGTTTCGTTCATGCTGACCATCATGCCCATCTTCATGAGCGACTTGACGACATCGGCGGCCCGTTCGGCCATCCGGTTGGCAAGCTCGGACACGATGATGGTTTCGGGCAACTGGACGTCGCGCACCTGCTTTTCGGCGCGCACGTTCATGCCCATGGCTTTCTGGCGCGCGCGCTCCTGCTTGCGCTTCATCTGGGCCAGCGAGCGCTGACGCCCGCCTTCGCCCGAAAGCGCCTCGGTCAGGGTCAGCTTGCCCGAACGGCGGCCTTCATCGCGGGCCCCGCGTCCGGCCTTGTCGCGTTCTCCGGCACCGCCGCGGTCGGTCCGCTCGCGGTCGATCTTGCGCGGGCCTCCGACCGGGACGCCCTTGGTTTCCGCGCGAGAGGCGGCGGCCTGGGCGGCGGCCTGATCGACCGGCGCATCGGCCTTGGGGGCCGGTTTCTTGAATTCGTCCTTGCGCGCGGCGCGGGCCTCGGCCTCTTCGGCGCGGCGGATATCTTCCTCGGCCTTGGCGCGCAGGGCTTCCTCGCGTTCGCGGTCTTCGCGTTCCTTGGCCTCGATCTCGGCGCGGCGGCGTTCGCGCTCTTCCTCGCGCTGACGCTCATCCTCGGCGCGCTGCTCGGCCTCTTCGGCCTCGCGCGCTTTGGCGGCCTGCAGGGCCTTCAGGCGGCGTTCCATCTCGGCATCAGAGATACCGGCCGGGCGGCGGGAAGGATTGCCCGGCCCGGACGCAGCACCACCGGCTGCGGCAGGCGCGCCCGGCTTGGGAACGACAACACGCTTGCGCTTGGTTTCGACGACAACACTTTTCGTCCGGCCGTGGCTGAAGCTTTGCTTCACCTGTCCGGAGCGTCCGCCACCAAGGCCAAGAGGTTTCTTACCGTCTGTATCGCTCATGCCGACTTCGTATCCTTCCCGGCGGGTTTCCCGCCGTCATTCCTTCGCAAGCCCGTAAGCTTTGCCGCTTCCTCTACAACACGTTCAGAGAGTCCGCCAGCACCGAGCGCGCCATGTATCACACTATCGCGGCCAAAGGCCAGTCCAAGCTCGGATGCGGTCAGGCATCCGAACCAGCGGCCGCCTTCCGGCGTCCAGAGCTTGCCCTTGCCGCGTTCCGAGCCGTCGGAGGCCTGCAAGAGCACCTTGGCCTTGCCATCGGCCAGCCAGCCCTTGACCTTTTCGAAGCCCGCAACCGCGCGCCCGGCCTTTCGGGCAAGCGACACGGTTTCCACGATCCGCCGGGCAAGACCGGCTTCGACCATGTCGACAAGATTGTCCGGCACGGTGACCGGCGCTTTCGCCGCGCGCGCGAACAGACCCTTTTTCGCGGCCTTTTCGATGGTGTCGCGGTCGGCGGTAACCCAGATACCCCGCCCGGGCAGCTTGCCGGCCAGATCGGGCAGCACCTGACCCTCGGGCGATACGACAAAGCGGACAAGCCCGGCCTTCGGCTGCACGTCGCCAGTGACGATGCAGCGCCGGTCGGGTTCATCCCTTGTCTTGTCGCGCCCCCCGCGGGTCATTTGCCACCCATCCGAGGCCCATTTCAGGCCTCGGCCTCCTCTTCTTCGGCGTCATGGCCGGCCGTGACTTCTTCCGGATCGACCCAGCCAAGCTGAATACGCGCCGTCATCACCATGTTCTGAGCTTCTTCGAGGCTGACGTCGAACTTTTCCAGAATGCCTTCGTCCTTGACCCGTTCGCCGTTGACCGTGGTCCAGCCGCCGGCGATTTCCCAATCCGCGAGGGTCGCGAAATCTTCCAGGGTCTTGACGCCGTCTTTCGCAAGCGCCTCGATCATCTGGGGCGTCAGGCCTTCGTAATTCACAAGGCTGTCTTCGACGCCCAGCGCGCGCGCGTTTTCCAGCGCCTTGCGGTTCTGTTCCTCGATCACGTCGCGGGCGCGGGCCTGAAGCTCTTCTGCGGTGGCCTCATCGACGCCTTCGATGGTCAGAAGCTCATCGAGTTCGACATAGGCGACTTCCTCAAGATTGGTGAAGCCTTCGGAGACCAGAAGCTGCGCGAAGAATTCGTCCAGATCGAGCGCATCCATGAACAGTTTCGTCCGTTCGGCGAACTCGGCCTGACGGCGCCGGCTTTCTTCCTCTTCGGTCAGGATGTCGATATCGAGACCGGTAAGCTGGCTGGCAAGCCGCACGTTCTGGCCACGCCGGCCGATGGCCAGCGAAAGCTGTTCATCGGGCACGACGACCTCGATCTTGCCGGCTTCCTCGTCGATGACGACCTTCGCCACCTCGGCCGGCTGAAGCGCGTTCACAAGGAAGGTTGCCTGATCCTCGTTCCACGGAATGATGTCGATCTTCTCGCC
>JAGRDO010000178.1 GCA_020447005.1 Paracoccaceae bacterium | reverse complement strand
GAATCCCTATTGGGTACAGACCCTAACCGCACAGTTCGAGGACTGCGCGGCGCTGGCGGCCGAGGGGCAGCGGGCTGGGCTCAGCACGGAGGAAGCGGGGAAGCTGTTCCGCAAGATCAGGGAGACAGCAAGGGCTGCCAAGCAGTCTCTTTCCCGAGTCGAACACTATCTGGGTGGTTAGCGCCAATCAAAGGGCGATGATTTGCGACGGGTTCGTCCCATTCCTGCCGTTCGTTACAAGCGTCAAAGACGACGACAATTGAAGACCGGAATGGTTGGAGGCGAGGGCTGCGCCTCGCGCGGACGCCGACTTCGCGAAATTCCCGTCATGCCGTTTGACTGCCGCGAAAGCTTCTCCAAAAAGCGCATACGGCAAGGTCTCGGCAGCGCTCAGCGCGACTGCCTAATGCTTTTGGACCAAGCTGGCGACCGCGTTTCGGGCGGCGCACTTGACGGTCGCAGGCCGAGGAAGCGATTGCGAGATTGAGGCGTCCATACCTTGGGTTCGCTACAGCAAACCGCCGCCACCACGCGATGCGACAGCAACGGCTCGAACTAAGGAAGTGACTTGCTGACCCTGTGCGATATCAGGGTCCATGCGCTGGACATGGTTCAAGCTTGCATGAATGGCGTGCCGCGATACTCTGAGGTTGAAAGGCCATTTGTTTTCTGGGGTTTCAATGCCGGATTTGATCGTTTCCGAAAGTGGGCAGGATGCGCCCGCACCTCCTCCCGTCCCGATCCTGACGGCTGAGTTCGCTCGCAAGGTGACCTTTGCGTCGCATCAGAACGACGTGCCCGTCCTTCTAGAGCTCTGGGCAGAGAACCCGTCGGACGCCCCCTTGGAAGACCTGCGCCTGTCAGTCTCGGCGGATCCTGCGATCTTCGGCGCACGGGAGTGGTCCATCGACCGGCTCGATGCAGGCGCAAAGCTGCGAATCGCGGACCGGCGGCTGCCGTTGGCCGGGGGGATGTTGGACAAACTGACGGATCGGCTGCGGGCCGATGTGCGGGTGGCGCTGTGCAAGGGCGATGAGGTCCTGGTCGAGGTCACCGATACTGTCGAGGCGCTGGCCCGCAACGAATGGGGCGGGTCGAGCTATATGCCGGAGTTGCTCGCAGCCTTCGTCACGCCGAACGATGGTTTCGTTCAGAAGATCCTTAGAGATGCGTCACGCATCTTGGTCGAGGGTGGCAGGAACGGAGCGATCAACGGTTACCAGGATAGATCGACCCAGCGGTCCTGGGAGTTGATGTCGGCGATCTGGGCCGCGATCAGCGCGCAGGGGCTGACCTATGCCCTACCGCCCGCCAGCTTCGAAACGACGGGGCAGAAGATCCGCCTGCCATCGGATATCCGTCATACCGGGCTGTCAACCTGCCTCGACACGGCGCTGATGTTCGCGGCGGCTTTCGAGCAGGCGGGGTTGCACCCTGTGGTGGTGTTCACCGAGGGTCATGCCTTTGCCGGGGCTTGGCTGCAACCGGCGTGGTTTCCAACACTGACAGTCGATGACCCGCTGGTGGTGCGCAAGGCGAAGGACCTTCGCGAGCTGGTGTTGTTCGAGACGACCATGGCGACGCAGGGCCACGCGCTGCCATTTACGAAGGCGATTAACGAGGCGAACCGGCAGATCGCCGAAGAGCACGACGCTGCGTTCATTTATGCGCTCGACGTTCACCAGGCGCGCAAGCGGGGCATCCAGCCGCTATCATCGCTGGCCGAGACAGGCGACGGCGATGCCACGACGCCGACCGCCGCGCCGCCGCTGGATATCCCTCCCGACGACCTGCCGCCGTTTGAACAACCGGATGATCTGGACCTGTCGGAGAAAACCCCGGAAGAACGACTGGCAACCTGGAAGCGAAGCCTGTTGGACCTGTCGCGCCGCAACCGCCTGCTGAATGTCAAACCTTCGTCAACCGCGTTGCCGATCTTCTGCCCGGATCCCGGGCGGCTGGAGGACCTCTTGGCGGGCGGCGCGCGGCTGCGCCTCACCCCACCACCGGAGAAGGGACCGAAGGGCAGCGACAGCGACCGGGCGCAGTTTACCCTACGCACCGGGGATGATTGGGCGCGCAACCACGCGCTCGACGCCCTTGAGCGCAAAGAGGTCATCGCAAACACCGATCCGAAGACGCTGGAAAAAGCCGGGATCGACCTCTATCGCAAGGCACGGGCAGATATCGAGGAAGGGGGCAGCAACACGCTGTTCATCGCCTTGGGCATGCTACGCTGGACGCCATCGGGGTCGAGCTCCGGCACCGACAGCCGTGCGCCGATGATCCTGGTGCCGGTGCGACTGGAACGCGCCAGTGCGCGGTCGAAGCCGGTGCTGGTGCGCCACGACGATGACACGGTATTCAACCTGACCCTATTGCAGATGCTGAAGCAGGACTTCGGCATCGACATGCCCGACCTTGCTGGCGATCTGCCGCGCGACGACAGCGGCGTGGACGTTGCGCGGATCTGGGACATGGTGCGGCATCGGGTGCGCAACGTGCCAGGCTTCGAGGTGACTGAAGACGTGATCCTCGGAACTTTCTCGTTTGCCAAGTATCTGATGTGGAAGGATCTCGCAGACCGTACCGAGCGGCTAAAGGAAGCGCCGCTGGTGCGCCACCTGATCGACACGCCACGCGAACC
>JAGRDO010000177.1 GCA_020447005.1 Paracoccaceae bacterium | reverse complement strand
TCCTCCTGGCTGAGGCCGCGGGCGCGTCTCAAATCCTGGATGTTCAGTGCTACACGGTCCCGCAAGTTCATGCCCGCGAAACGGACACGGTGCGCGAAATATCGCCACGCGATATATGTTACATTCGGAGGTGCAGAGAAGAATTCTTGGAACGGCGCGAGATTGCCGGAATGGGATGCCTGCCGATATGCAGGTCACAGGATGATCCGTCTCGCTAACATTGTGGGTCGTTCAATTGTTCTTTCGCAAAAGGGCGGCACCGGCAAGGTCCGTAATACACCCGTGCGCAGATTTCGAAGAATGAGGACTCGACCGCCAAGAAGTGTCAGAGCTGTATTCTAAATCCATAGATCAATAGATCCCTCAAAATGAGATGATATACTCGCCATTTGTGTCAATCGCCGTGCCGGCGCCTGCCCAAAACTTTCGAAGATGATCCTCGTAGCGGGTTTCCTTACAAAACAAGACACCCTAGAGTGGATGATAGTCGGTGAGGTTCTTGCTTTGTCGCTAGAGCAAACGCGTTGACACCTGCCGTTTCAAGCTTACCAAACTTGAGCTCGTCTTATCGGTCAAGAAAATCCAGTATGGATATTCTTTCATGCAAAGTGGTAGGGTTCTCCTACATACTGTAGAGAAGGCGCCGAGCCGCGCGACCGAAAAATCCTCCCTGGACTTGGCGCCGGCGCGATGCCGGCGTCTTTCTTTTTGGAGGTCAAGTTGACGAACAGGTTGAAAGAAAAGGACGACCTGACGGACCATGAGGTTCTGCGGATCGTCCGCTTCCTTACGCGGACAAGAACGCCATTTAATGAGCTGGTAAGAGGCGGTCCCGGTGACCCGACATGGAATCTGACCTCATTCCTTGTGACGTCGTATCTAAAAGGCGAGCCAGTAACAATTTCGATGCTGATCGATGCAGCCGATGTGCCTTACGGGACCGCGCAGCGACGCATTCATATGATGGTTGAGAACGGTGAGATAACAAAGGTTGCAAGATCGACGACGGGCAAATCCTTTTACTTGCAACCCAGTCCCGAGATGTATTCGGCCTTTATGGATTACATCAAACAAGTCAAATCGCTTCTGGCGGAAACTGTCGGGTTGCGCGGTGTGGAAGATGCAAATGAGTTTTATTTTGGAGGGGCAGATTTCGCACGAGAAATCATGCCACCGCCACCTCTTCAGTCGCAGCTAGCGGAGAGCGGTCAAGAACTAAAGTTCCTTCTGCATCACGACAATTACTTTTCAGCCATGCGAAATATGTGGGCAGATTATCGCAATAATCTGGGATCAAGAAAGAGCTTTTCGCTATATAATCTGCCGGACCTGCGCGATCAGTTGCGCGCAGAGTTGTCAAAGTCGCGATCTGATTTTGATGTTGTGACTTTGAATATGCCCTGGCTCGGGGAATTCGCTGATACTAGACTTCTCATGCCATTGGATGAATTCATCGAAGATAACAACATCCGTGCCATGGATTTTCATCCGACGGTTTGGTCCGCTGGGACTTGGGGTACCCAACAGTATGGCATCCCAATCTATGTCACGATTGAATCAATGGCGGTTCGCAAGGATCTGTTTTCCGAAAGCGAGCTGGGGTACCCGCGGACTTTTGACCAGGTCATCGATGTCGGTCGGCATTTTCATGATCCATCACGCGGGTTTTCGGGCGTTGCATGGAATGCAGCGAGAGGAATGCCGATCGCTTCGAGCTTCATGATACTGATGGGGTGCTGCGGTGCACCAATCCTGAATATTCCGCGTGCGCGTCGATATCATAACTGGGCGGCTTTGTCAGGTGAGCACTTTCGCCCGAAAATCAACAGCGAAGAAGGCCGGGTGGTTCTTGACTACATGCACCGACTCGTCGAGATATCACCTCCCGACATCCTCGAAATGGATTGGAACCGCCGGATCAAGGCGTTTCTTGAGGGGGAGGTCGCGATGGCCTATTGCTGGAGTATGCGCGCCGCTCGGTTTGAGTATGATATGGGTTCGATGGTAAGGCGGCGTACAGAACTGATACCGCAACCCAAGGGGCCAATGGGAATGAGCGCGAATCCGGCAGGTGGGTTCCTGTTGAGTATACCCGCAAACCTACCGAAATCTCGTGCCAAACTGGCATTCGACGCAATCGCGTGGTTGGCTTCGCCTGAAGCAATGAAAAAGCACGTTACAAACGGCCTGCCGGTCGCCCCGCGGTTTTCGGTTGCGGCTGATCCCGAGGTGGCTGCAGCCTCGCCAATTGTCCGTTTTGTCGATCGACTATCTCAGCGTGGTATGTTGTGCAGCTGGCAACGCCCGCCTATTCCGGAGTATGGCACAATTGAAGAGATCCTTGGATCCCGCATCCACGACGCATTGTCGGGTGCACTGACTGATGGAGAAGCTTTGAGCCAGGCGCAGGATGAAATTGATCATGTCATGCACTCAAATGGACGGTACTAAAGCGAAGCCGCTGGTACCCAGTCGATGTTATAGGTGGATTTGAAGTACTCGCGGAAGTAATCTTGGAACGCTGGGAATGCGAGAGCGAGTCGGCGGAACTCTTCTCGGTCCATCACCAGAACTTCTGTATCGTCCAGTGCTCGAACTGTACCTGCACGGCGGCTTTCACCAAGGATTAACCTTTCGCCGAAGTGTCCGCCGACGCCAATTTCTCTCAGAGTATCTTCACCGGTTTTGGGATCACTTAGACAGACTTCAACGCGGCCTTTAATGATTGTGTAGAAGCTGTCTGCTCGATTTCCTTTCTCGAAAATTCGATCGCCGCTTCGATAGTGAATCACGCGGGTCTGTCCGGCTTCTGGTGCGACATCCTGAACGATGCTGCGCGGAATGAGATTGTCGAGGGTCCAGTTAAGAAAGACGCGTATTCTGGACGCAGCGCCGGGCAGGAACGACAGGTAAAATGCGCGCCACAAAAGCCAGGCTGGTAACCCGGTCACGGGCATCCCGAAGACATCTGCGACGCTTCGCTTGCCGCCCAACGATGCCATGGCTCCCTTGGATTTGTAGTGGAAGGCTTTGAGATTTTGCCCCGTGAATTTCCGCCGGATGTTTTCCGCGACGATAGCGGCTTCGCGCACCGCAAATTGTGCTGTTGGCGGTGCGAAATCACGGGGCACTTTGGCCTCGTCGGACAGTGGGATCAGCGCGCAGTCTCCCAACGCCCAGACGTCGGGAACACCCACCACCGAGAGATTTCGATCAACCACGATCTTGCCTCGCTCGGTCGTCAAATTCATGTTCTGCACAACCTCCGACGGCGCATTGCCTATTGTGGCGACGATCGTGCGGGTACCGATGATGTCGCCGTTTGTTGTGGACAGAGACGTGCCAGTGGCGCTGGCAATGCCGGTTGAGGTTCGTACGGATATCCCGCGCTGAGTCAGTTTATCCGTGGCATAGAGTTGCAGTCGACGCGGCAGTTCGCCAAGAATTGTGTCGGCATATTCCAAGAGTATCACTCTCAGTTCGGATGGGTCGATAGAGGGGTAGTATCTTAAGGATCGGTCAATCAACTCCTTGACTTCTCCAACCGTTTCGACGCCCGAGAATCCACCGCCAACTACGCAAAACGTGAGTGCTTCTTTCCGAACCTGCGGTAGTTCAGTGATGTCGGCGTGCTCAAGCTTTTCGATTACATGAGCGCGCAATCGGCTCGCATCATGCAGTGTTTTCATCGCGAGGGCGTGTTCTGCTATGCCCGGGGTGCGTGACAGGTCGATG
>JAGRDO010000058.1:3956-8393 GCA_020447005.1 Paracoccaceae bacterium | reverse complement strand
TCGAGCGCAAGATCGAGATCGTCCCGCGTAAGCTTCGCGTTCATCTGCGTGCGGATACGCGCCTGCCCCTTCGGCACGACCGGAAAGAAAAAGCCCGAGACATAGACGCCGCGGTCGTAAAGCTCTGCCGCCAACGCCTGCGCCAGCTTCGCCTCGCCCAGCATCACCGGGATGATCGGGTGCTCTCCCGGCAGCAGCGTGAACCCGGCATCGGCGAGCCCCGCGCGCCAGTAGCGCGCATTGTCAAAGAGCGCCGCACGCAGATCGTCCGCCGCCTCCACCAGATCGAGGGCCGCGATCCCCGCCGCCACCACGGCGGGCGGCAGCGCGTTGGAAAAGAGGTATGGCCGCGCCCTTTGCCGCAAAAGGTCGATCACCGGCTGCGGCCCGGCGATATAGCCGCCAAGCGCCCCGCCCAGCGCCTTGCCCAGCGTCCCGGTCAGGATGTCGACATCGACCCCGGCATGGGCGGGCGTTCCGCGCCCTTCCGGCCCCATGAACCCGGTCGCATGGCAATCGTCGACCATCACCAGCGCGCCATGCGCTTCGGCCAGCGCCACGATCTGCGGCAGCTTCGCCAGATACCCGTCCATCGAAAAGACACCGTCGGTCGCGACCATGATGAACCGCGCGCCATCCGCCCGCGCCGCCCGAAGCTGCGCCTCAAGATCGCCCATGTCGGAATTGGCATAGCGGTAGCGCCTTGCCTTGCAAAGCCTGATACCGTCGATGATCGAGGCGTGATTCAGCGCGTCCGAGACGATCGCATCCTCAGGGCCCAGCAAAGGCTCGAACAGCCCGCCATTGGCGTCGAAACAGGCGGCAAAAAGGATGGCGTCCTCCTTGCCAAGGAACCGGGCGATCCGCGCCTCCAGCTCCCGGTGCAGATCCTGCGTGCCACAGATGAAGCGGACCGAGGCCATGCCATAGCCGTGCCCGTCCATCGCCCCTTTCGCCGCTGCGATCAGCGCCGGATGATCCGCCAGCCCCAGATAATTATTGGCGCAAAGGTTCACGACGTCGCGGCCGGCGACCGTCACATGCGCCCCCTGCGCCGAGGTGATCAACCGCTCGCGCTTGAAAAGCCCGTCCGCCTCGATGCCGCGCAGCGTCGCCCCCAGATGATCCAGAAAATCCGCCTTGTCCGCCATTTCGTCACCTCTTCCAATATACCGGAAAATACCTGCGCGCCCGCGAATGTCAATATGGTGGATGCTCATCCATGATCACGGAAATCCATTCATCGTGGCCAAAGTACCTCCGGGGGCGCGGGGGCAGGCAGCCCCCGCCCGGTTTCACGAATCCTGCACGATCAGAATCGCCCGCGCCGGTCCGGCACCGGCCTCGATCCGATGCGGCCGGTCGGCGAAATACCTTGCCGTGTCGCCGGTGCCGAGCCTCTGGCTCTCCTCGCCCGAAACCACGGTCACCTCGCCGTCAAGCACGGTCAGATGCTCGCGGCAGCCCGGCCCGTGCGCCGCGCTCACAAGCCGCCCCTCAGGCTCGAAGCGCAGGTCATAGACTTCATGCTCCCCCGCGGCCTCGGCGGGCGAGAGGATGCGGATACGCACGCCCTCGCCGCGCCCCGCGATGACGGGTGCCGCCCCGGCGCGGATCACCTCGATCCCGGGGGCGCTCCGTTCCTCCAGCAGCCCGGCGAAATCCACCTGCAAGGCCTGCGTCAGGTTCCACAGGGTCGCCACCGTCGGGCTCGATTCGCCGCGCTCGATCTGGCTGACCATCGAGCGCGAAACGCCCGACAGCCGCGCCACGGCATCAAGGCTCAGCCCCTTGGCCTTGCGCGCCTGCCGCAGCGAGGCGGCCAGCCGGTCATGGATGTCCGAGCGTGCGTTCATGGCGCCAGCGTGATCGCGCGGCGCGAAAAGGTCAACGGGGCAGCATGTCCTCGCCGTCCAGATCCGCCACCTCGGCGGTCAGCCAGTCGCGGAACGCCTGAAGCGGCGGATACCACGCACCCACCGACGGCCAGACAAGGTAATAGCTGCCCTCGCCCCGCACCGCCCCGCCGGTAACCTCGACAAGCCGTCCGTCGTGAAGTTCGGGCCGTGCCAGAAAGGCCGGCAGAAGCGCCACGCCAAGCCCGTGGATCACCGCCTGGATCATCGGCGCGAACTGATCGAAAACCATGCCCTGCCCGGTTCTCCCCTCGATCCCCTGCTGGGCAAACCACGCCGCCCAGGCGTTCGGCCGCGTCTCGAGTTGCAGAAGCGGCAGTGCCAGAAGATCGCCCGGACGGGTCACCGGATGCTCGGCCAGAAACCCCGGGGCGCAACAGGCGACAAGCGTCTCGTCGAAAAGTTTCGCCGACCCGGTTCCCGGCCAGTTCGCCTGTCCGAAATGGACGGCCGCGTCAAAGCCTTCCTCCTCGAAGTCGAAAGGCCGCAGCCGGGTGCCGAGGTTGATGGTGATGCCGGGATGCGCGGCCAGAAACCGTGGCAGGCGCGGCGCCAGCCAGCGGGTGCCGAAGGTCGGCAGGATGGCAAGCGACAGCGTCCCCCCGCCCGCGCCCGACCGCACCCGCATCGAGCCGCGGGAAATCAGGTCCAGCGCCTTGACCACATCGCGCGCATAGGCCAGCGCGTGATCGGTCGGGATCAGCCGGCGCCTTTCCCGCAAGAAGAGCGTGACGCCAAGCTGCGCCTCGAGGTTCTGGATCAGGCGGCTGACCGCCCCCTGCGTCAGGTCAAGATCGCGCGCCGCGGCAAGGGTCGATCCGGTCCTGACGACCGAATCGAAGGCCGCGAGCAGCGAGATTGATGGCAATAATCGACGTGGCCTGGCCAATATGTATGCCTTCCATGCATATAACATCGCCTGAATAGCGGTATTCTCCACCAAAAGAATAGCCCATAATACATAAATTCGCTTCGAGGCCCCCATGTCCGACCCTTTCCGCCGTTCCGCCCGAATAGCCGCCGTCGAGCTTTCGGAGATCCTGAGGATTTCCGAGCTGGCCGACGCGCTGAAGCGCGAGGGCCGCGATGTGATCACCCTTGGCACGGGCGAGCCGGATTTCCCGACACCCGGCCATGTGATCCACGCCGCGCATGAGGCGGCCCTTGCGGGCCAGACGAGCTATACGCTCACCGCCGGAACCCGCGCCCTGCGCCAGGCCATCGCCGAAGCCTGCCAGCGTGACAACGGCTATCGGCCGGAGCTCTCCGAGATCATCGTCTGCACCGGCGCGAAACAGGTGCTTTACAATGCCTTCGCCGCGACGCTCGATCCGGGGGACGAGGTTCTGATCCCGGCCCCCTACTGGACGAGCTATCCGGATATCGTGACGGTCTCGTCCGGCAGGCCCGTCTTCCTTCCGACAAGCGCCGCGACCGGCTTTCTCGTGACACCGGATCAGCTTCGCGCCGCCATCGGCCCAAGAACCCGCTGGCTTCTTCTGAACTCACCCTCGAACCCCTCGGGTGCCGTCTATCCCCGCGCGGCGATCGAAGCCCTTGCCGATGTCCTGCGCGAGGCCCCCCATGTGGGCATCATGGTGGACGAGATCTATCAGCACATCTCCTATGTGCCCTTCCATTCGTTCCGCAGCGTCGCGCCCGATCTTGCCGACCGGACGCTGATCGTGAACGGCGTTTCGAAAAGCCATGCCATGACCGGCTGGCGCATCGGCTGGGGCATCGGGCCGGGGCGGCTGATCGCGCCCATGGTTGCCGTGCAAAGCCAGATCACCTCGGGCGCCTCCTCGGTCAGCCAGGCCGCGGCCGTCGCCGCGCTTGCGGGCGACCAGCAGTTGCTGGCGGAACGCAGCGACGATTTCCGCGCCCGCCGCGACATGGTGGCGGATGCGCTGAACGCGACCGGAATTCTCGATTGCCCCTCGGCCGATGGCGCCTTCTACCTCTTCCCGTCCTGCGCCCGCGCCCTCGGCCGGACCAGCGGCAAGGGCCGCCGGATCGAAACCGATGCCGATTTCTGCGAGGCGCTCCTCGAGGAAGAGGGCGTCGCCCTCGTGCCCGGCCGCGCCTTCGGAACGCCGGGGCACCTCCGGCTCTCCTATGCCTATTCCCGCGCCTCGCTCTCCGAGGCCACAACCCGGATCGCGCGGTTCTGCGCATCGCTGAAGTGAGGACACCATGGCCCTGAAACCAAAAGACGCCCCCGACCTTTCCCGCTTTGACTGGGAAGATGCCTTTCGCCTCGAAGACCAGTTGACCGAGGAAGAACGCATGCTGCGCGACGGCGCCCGGGCCTATGCGCAAGAGAAACTCCAGCCGCGCGTGATCGAAGCCTACCGCGAGGAAAAGACCGACCCCGCGATTTTCCGCGAGATGGGAGAGATGGGCCTGCTGGGCGTCACCGTCCCCGAGGAATATGGCGGGCTGGGCGCGGGCTATGTGTCCTACGGCCTTATCGCGCGTGAGGTCGAGCGCGTGGACAGCGGCTATCGCTCGATGATGT
>JAGRDO010000058.1:0-3944 GCA_020447005.1 Paracoccaceae bacterium | reverse complement strand
AGCCTCGTGATGTATCCGATCTATGCCTACGGCTCGGAAGAGCAGCGCCGGAAATACCTGCCGAAGCTTGCCTCGGGCGAATTCATCGGCTGCTTCGGCCTGACCGAACCCGATGCCGGCTCCGATCCTGCCGGCATGAAGACCCGCGCGACGAAAACGGCGAATGGCTATGTCCTCAACGGTTCGAAGATGTGGATCTCGAACGCCCCCATCGCCGATGTCTTCGTCGTCTGGGCCAAGTCCGAGGCCCATGGCGGCAAGATCCGCGGGTTTGTTCTCGACAAGGGCATGAAGGGCCTCTCGGCGCCGAAGATCGGGGGCAAGCTCAGCTTGCGCGCCTCGATCACCGGCGAAATCGTCATGGACAATGTCGAGGTTGGCGAGGATGCGCTGTTGCCGAATGTCGAGGGGCTGAAAGGGCCTTTCGGCTGCCTCAACCGCGCAAGATACGGCATTTCATGGGGCGTTCTGGGGGCTGCCGAATTCTGCTGGCACGCGGCGCGCCAATACGGGCTTGACCGCAAGCAGTTCAACCGCCCGCTGGCCCAGACCCAGCTCTACCAGCTCAAGCTCGCCAACATGATGACCGAAATCTCGCTCGGCCTTCAGGCCAGCCTGCGCGTCGGCCGCCTGATGGACGACGCCAGGGCCGCGCCGGAAATGATCAGCCTTGTCAAGCGCAACAATTGCGGCAAGGCGCTCGAGATTGCCCGGCACGCCCGCGACATGCATGGCGGCAACGGCATTCAGGAGGATTTCCAGATCATGCGCCATATGGTTAATCTGGAGACCGTAAACACCTATGAAGGCACCCATGATGTGCACGCCCTGATCCTCGGCCGCGCCATCACCGGGTTGCAGGCATTTTTCTGATTTCCATTTTCTGTCCGGAAAATATCCCCGCCGGAGGCATCTGACCGATCGTCCGGGGGCCGCCGGCGGGAATATCCGGACCAGGAAGATGGACAGGGAGTGATCATGGACCGCGCCGATATCGTTCACGAGAATTTCCAAAGACGGGTCGCCGCCGGCGATCTGCCGCGGGGATCCGCCCCGTCCGGGCCGCTCGTGGCCACGGACGCCGTGGCAATCTTTCGGGCCGGGTGCACCAGCCGGGCGCTCGACCGCCTCAGCCGGGCCATGCAGAAGGCCGGGCAGGGCTTTTACACCATCGGTTCGTCCGGGCATGAGGGGCTGGCCGCGGTCGCGGCCGCGCTGCGCCCGACCGACATGGCGTTTCTGCATTACCGCGATGCGGCCTTCCAGATCGCGCGCAGCCAGCAGGTCCCCGGGCAAAGCATCGCCTGGGACATGCTTTTGTCTTTCGCGGCCTCGTCCGAGGATCCGATTTCGGGCGGGCGGCACAAGGTGTTGGGATCGAAGGCGCTGAACATTCCGCCCCAGACCTCGACCATCGCGTCGCATCTGCCGAAGGCGGTGGGTGCCGCCTATGCCGTCGGCGCGGCGCGGCGCCATGCGCCCGAACACAAGGCGCTGCCCGACGATGCCATCGTCTATTGTTCCTTCGGCGATGCCTCGGCCAATCATTCGACCGCGCAGGGCGCCTTCAACACCGCGCAATGGACCTCGTATCAGTCGACCCCCCTGCCGCTGCTCTTCGTCTGCGAGGATAACGGGATCGGCATCTCGACCAAGACCCCGAAGGGCTGGATTGCCGCGACATTCCAGAACCGGCCGGGGCTGAAATACTTCGCCTGCAACGGGCTGGACATCTATGAGACGTTCCGGGTGGCGCAGGACGCCGCGCATTACGTCAGAACGCGCAAGAAACCCGCGTTTCTTCACATCGGCACGATCCGGCTTTACGGCCATGCCGGGGCGGATGTGCCGACGACCTACCTTTCGCGTGAAGAGGTCGAGGCCGAGGAGGCGAACGATCCCTTGCTGCATTCCGTGCGGCTGATGGATGAGGCGGGCGCGCTGGCCCCGGCGGAGGCATTGGCGATCTATCGCGAGACCAATGCCCGCGTGGCGCGGATCGCGGGCGATGCCGTCAAGCGGCCCCGGCTGAAGACCGCCGCCGATGTCATGGCCAGCCTGATCCCGCCGAAACGGGCCTGCCGCCCCACCAACGGACCTTCACCCGAGGCGCGGGCCGCCGCCTTTGGCGGTGACATGAAGGCGATGGAAGAGCCGCAGATCATGTCGCGCCTGATCAACTGGGCGCTGACCGATCTGATGCTGGAGCATCCCGAAATCGTCATGATGGGCGAGGATGTGGGCCGCAAGGGCGGTGTCTATGGCGTGACCCAGAAGCTTACCGCCCGCTTCGGACCCGACCGGATGATCGACACGCTTCTGGATGAGCAATCGATCCTCGGCCTTGCCATCGGCATGGCGCAGAACGGTTTCGTGCCGATGCCGGAAATCCAGTTCCTTGCCTATCTGCACAATGCCGAGGACCAGATCCGGGGCGAGGCGGCGACGCTGCCGTTCTTCTCGAACGGGCAATACACCAATCCGATGGTGCTGCGCATCGCCGGGCTTGGCTATCAGAAGGGTTTTGGCGGGCATTTCCACAACGACAACTCGGTCGCGGTGATCCGTGACATCCCGGGTGTCATCCTCGCCTGTCCGTCCAACGGGGCGGATGCCGCGCGGATGATGCGCGAAAGCGTGCGGCTGGCGCGCGAAGAACAGCGGGTCGTGGTCTTTCTTGAACCGATCGCGCTTTATCCGATGCGCGATCTGCACGGCGACAAGGACGGCGGCTGGATGTGCCGCTATCCCGAGCGGTCCGAAGTGATCGGGCTGGGCGAGGTGGGGGTTCACGGCGACGGCACGGACCTTGCCATCGTCACCTTCGGGAACGGCTATTACCTGTCGCGACAGGCCGAGAAACGGCTGGCAGAGAAGGGCGTGAAGGCACGGGTCATCGATATGCGCTGGCTGTCGCCCTTGCCCGGTGACGCGCTGGTCGAAGCGGTAAAGGGCGCCAGGCGCATCCTGATCGTGGATGAGACCCGGCGGTCCGGCGGCATCGCCGAGGCGCTGATGGCGCTGTTCACCGAACGCACGGATGTGCCCCATGCCCGCATCACGGCAGAGGACAGTTTCATCGCCACCGGCCCCGCCTATGCCGCCACGATGCCTTCGGCCGACAGTATTTACGAAGCCGCAATGGCGCTGACCGGGGGGGAGAAATGAAGACCGCTGTCGTCATCTGCCCGGGCCGGGGCACCTATACCAAGACCGAGCTTGGCTATCTCGGCCGCCATTTCGCGGATCGCGCGCTGCTTGCCGGCTTTGACGGGGCGCGTCAGTCCCTGGGTCAGGAAACGCTTTCGGCTCTGGACGGGGCGGTAAGTTATTCGGTGTCGAAACACACGCGCGGCGATAATGCCTCGGCCCTCATCTACGCCGCCACGCTTGGCGATTTCCGCGCCATCGAAGGGGTTGAGGTCGTCGCTGTCACCGGCAATTCGATGGGCTGGTATTCGACGCTGGCCTGCGGCGGGGCACTGACCGCCGAGGCGGGGTTCGAGGTGGTCAACACCATGGGCACGCTGATGCAGGAGGCGCTGATCGGCGGCCAGTTGATCTATCCCTTTGTCGGCGAGGACTGGCGCCCCGATCCGGCGCGCAAGGCCGAGCTCATGTCCCTTGTCGCGGGGATCGCGGACCGTCCCGGGCATGTGCTGACACTCTCTATCGACCTTGGCGGCATGCTGGTGCTGGCTGGCAATGAGGACGGCCTGAAGGCCTTCGAGGCCGCCGTGCCGCCGGTGCAGGCCCGCTTTCCCATGCGGCTTGCCAATCACGCCGCCTTTCATTCGTCCCTGCAGATCCCCGTCGCCGAACGGGGCCGGGCGCGGCTTCAGCCGTCGCTTTTTGGTCAGCCGAAGCTGCCGATGATCGACGGGCGGGGCACGATCTGGTGGCCGGGCGCCACGGATATACACGCGCTTTGGGACTATACGCTT
>JAGRDO010000057.1:93608-94039 GCA_020447005.1 Paracoccaceae bacterium | reverse complement strand
TCACTCCATCTCGATCGTGCCGGGCGGCTTGGAGGTGACGTCATACATCACCCGGTTGACGCCCTGAACCTCATTGATGATGCGGGTCGCGGTTTCCCCCAGAAATTCATGGGTGAAGGGATAATAATCCGCCGTCATGCCATCGACGGAGGTCACCGCCCGCAAGGAAAGCGCATAGTCATAGGTACGCCCGTCGCCCATCACGCCCACGGTCTTGACCGGAAGGATCGCGGCGAAGGCCTGCCAGATTTCGTCGTAAAGCCCGTGGCGGCGGATCTGGTCGATATAGACGGCATCGGCCTTGCGCAGGATATCGAGCTTTTCGGCGGTGATCTCGCCCGGGCAGCGGATGGCAAGGCCGGGGCCGGGGAAGGGGTGGCGGCGGATGAACTTTTCGGGCAGGCCAAGTTCGCGGCCCAGGGCGCGGACCT
>JAGRDO010000057.1:92715-93509 GCA_020447005.1 Paracoccaceae bacterium | reverse complement strand
GAGAAGCTGACGCTTTCGATCACGTCGGGGTAAAGCGTGCCCTGGGCCAGAAACTCGGCGCCCTCGATGCGGTTCGCCTCGCGCTGGAAGACGTCGATGAACAGCCTGCCGATCGTCTTGCGCTTGACCTCCGGGTCGGAAACGCCTTCGAGCGCGCCGAGGAAAAGATCGGCCTCGTCGGCATGGATCAGCGGAATGTTGTAATGGTCGCGGAACATGGCCACGACCTCATCCGCCTCGTTCAGCCGCAAGAGGCCGTGATCGACAAAGACGCAAGTGAGCTGGTCGCCGATGGCCTCATGGATGAGGATCGCGGCGACAGAGCTGTCAACGCCGCCGGAAAGGCCGCAGATGACCTGCTTGTCGCCGACCTGCGCGCGGATCTTCGCGATCGCGTCCTCCTTGTAGGAGGCCATCGTCCAGTCGCCGGTGAAGCCGGCAAGCCTGACGAAATTCTCGTAAAGCCGCGCGCCCTTCGGGGTGTGATGCACCTCGGGGTGGAACTGGACGGCGTAGAAGTTGCGCGCGGGATCGGCGGTGATGGCGAAAGGCGCGTTGGGCGAGGTGCCATAGACCTGAAAGCCGGGGGCGATCTTGCTGACATGGTCGCCGTGGCTCATCCACACCTGTTCGCGCCCGCCGTTTTCGCCGCCCTCGAACCAGCCGTCGAGCAGGGAAAGCGAGGCGTTGCCCGGCGTGACGAAGGCGCGGCCGAATTCGGCCGTTCCGTGCCCGCGTTCCACCTGGCCGCCGAGAAGGTGCATCATCAGTTGCTGGCCATAGCAGATGCCCAG
>JAGRDO010000057.1:78181-92616 GCA_020447005.1 Paracoccaceae bacterium | reverse complement strand
AAGGCCTTCAGAAATGCCTCGTCCACCCGGTTATAGGGATGGATTTCGCAATAGACGTTCAACTCGCGCAGGCGCCGCGCAATGAGCTGCGTGACCTGACTGCCGAAGTCGATGATGAGAAGGCGTTGATGTGCGTGGGTCATGGCGGGGGAATATTGCCTTCGGCGTTTCACCGCAAGCGCTTCCGGCAGGGCCGGGGGCGCTGCCCCCGGACCCCCGAGATATTTAGACCACGATGAAACAGGATCACGCGGCTTTTGCCTTGGCGCGCAGGAGCATGCCGAAAAGATCGCGCGGATCGTCGGGATCGGCGATCATGTCGAGGGGCTCGCTGAAGGGCAGGGTTTTCAGCTGATCGTGGATATAGCGCAGGGCCGAGAAATCCTCGATCGCGAAGCCGACCGAATCGAAGAGAGTTATGGCATTGGCGCTTTCACGCCCCGTGGTCCGGCCCGTCATGACCTGCCAGAGTTCCTTGACCGGATGGTCGGCGGCAAGCTGCTGGATTTCGCCTTCGATCCGGGTCTGGGGCGGGTATTCGACGAAGATATCCGAGCGCAGGAGGATATCCCTGTGCAGCTCGGTCTTGCCCGGGCAGTCGCCGCCGACAGCGTTGATGTGGATGCCCGCGCCGACCATGTTGTCGGTCAGGATGGTGGCGTTCTGCTTGTCGGCCGTGCAGGTCGTCACGATGGCGGCGCCTTCCATGGCCTCTTCGCGGGTCTTGCAGATCGTGACGTCGATGCCGGTCCCGGCGAGGTTGCGGGCGCATTTTTTCGAGGCCGCGGGATCGATGTCGTAAAGCCGCACCGCGTTGACGCCGCAGATCGCCCTGAAGGCCAGGGCCTGGAATTCCGACTGGGCGCCATTGCCGATCATGGCCATGGTCGTGGCGCCTTTCGGCGCGAGGTGTTTCGCCGCCAGAGCCGACATCGCGGCGGTGCGCAGCGCGGTCAGGATCGTCATCTCGGTCAGAAGGATCGGATAGCCGGTATCGACCTCGGCCAGAAGGCCGAAGGCGGTGACGGTCTGCAGACCTTCCTTGGTGTTCTTCGGATGGCCGTTCACATATTTGAAGCCATACATCTCGCCATCCGAGGTGGGCATCAGTTCGATCACGCCCACATCGGAATGCGAGGCGACGCGCGGCGTCTTGTCGAAAAGTTCCCAGCGGTGGAAATCGGCCTCGATATAGGCGGCGATGTCGGTCATGACGCGTTCGGCACCGAGATGAAGAACAAGCTTCATCATGTTGTCGACGCTTACAAAAGGCACAATGTTCAGGGTGTTCATGTCAGCTACTCAGCCAAAACTGCGGGTTGGGCGGTCGAAGACCTTGCGGCCCATGAGCGAGCCGACCAGCTCGACCATGAGTTTCGCGGTCTTGCCGCGTTCGTCCAGAAAGGGGTTCAGTTCCACGAGGTCGAGCGAGGTCACAAGCCCGCTTTCATGCAAGAGCTCCATCACCAGATGGCCTTCGCGGAAGGTGATCCCCCCCGGAACCGTGGTGCCGACGGCCGGGGCGATGCCGGGGTCGAGAAAATCGACATCGAGCGAGACGTGCAGAAGGCCGTTTTCGGCGCGGACCTTGTCGAGGAATTCGCGAAGGGGGGCCACGATGCCGCGTTCGTCAAGCACACGCATGTCGCAGATCGTGGCGTCGGATTCCAGAAGTCCGGCATGTTCGGCGGTATCGACCGAACGGATGCCGTAAAGGCAGATACGTTCGGGCGGGACCGGCGCGGGGAAGGGCGGGAAGGCCTCGAACCCCGGGCGCCCGGCGATATAGGCCACGGGCGTTCCATGCAGGTTGCCCGACTGGGTGGTCAGGGGCGTGTGATAATCGGAATGCGCATCGAGCCAGAGGACGAAAAGCGGCCGGCCGAGCGCCTTGGCATGGGATGCGACGCCGGCGACCGAGCCGAGCGAGAGCGAGTGGTCCCCGCCCAGAAAGATCGGCAGGCCTCTGCGGCAGGCGGCTTCGCCGGCGGCGGCAAGGGCGCGCGTCCAGGCAATGGTTTCGTCAAGGTGGTGAACCGCCGGGTTCGCGCAGGTGGCCGTGCCGGTGACGGATATGGAAAGATCGCCCTCATCGATGACGGGGTGCCCAAGCTCTTCAAGGCTGGCCGCGATCCCCGCGACACGATAGGCCGACGGCCCCATCAGGCAGCCCAGCCTTTTCTGCCCGGAATCGATTGGGGCGCCGATCAGGATGCAGGTTTCTTTCATGCGACTTTCCTCCGTCACGATGGTCTTGCCGATCATTGCCAGCGAATTGCGTCAAACTAAATAATCTCTATATTCAATTTGCACAGCATATTGAACAAACCGTCATATGGATTGAACATAATGGATGAAACCGACCAAGCCCTGATCGCCGCGCTTCGCCGGAACGGACGCGCGTCGGTTTCCGAACTTGCCTTCACCCTTGGGGTCGCGCGGGGCACGGTGACCGCACGGATGGACCGGTTGAAAGAGCTGGGGGAAATTCAGGGATTTACCGTGGTCACACGCGCCGATGTCACCGCGATGCCGGTGCGCGGATTGATGATGATCTCGATCGAGGGGCGGGGCACCGAGCGGATCATGGCGCGCCTTGCGGGGATGACCGAGGTGATGGCGGTTCATTCGACCAACGGGCGTTGGGACGTGATCGCGGAACTGGCCGCGCGGACGCTGGAAGAGCTTGACGCCGTTCTGGTCAGGGTGCGCAATTTCGAAGGCGTTCTGGGCAGTGAGACGAGCCTGCTTTTGTCGACGCGGCGCGCCGGGCGGCGATGAGCTAGCGCCGCCAGGCGGCAAGCCAGATCGCGACAAGCGCGAAGGACAGGATCGCATTCCATGACGCCATCGAAAGGCCCATCAGCGACCACGCGACCTCATCACAGCGGATCAGCGGCGCGTTCATGATCTGATCGAGAAGCTCGCCCGCCGATTTCGCCAGATCGCCGCCCGAGGTGCAGGTGTCCGGCCCCTGCCACCAGCCCCGTTCGACCCCGGTATGATAGATGCCGAGGCCGCCGGTCAGCGCCGCGGCACATGCGCCAAGGGGGATCAGCCACCGTCCGCCGGACCAGACGGCCAGCACCCCGATCACAATCGCCGCGCCATGCGGCCAGCGCTGCCAGAGGCAGAGCTTGCAGGGGGCGTAGCCAAGCGCCTGAAATCCGAACGCGCCGAGCAATAGCGCGGCCGATCCAAGGGCGGCAAGAAGGACAAGACGGTTTCTCCGGGTCAATGCAGGGCCCTCACCACAAGATAGGCGGCAACCGCCAGCGCCACGACGATCCCCGTGATCAGAAGCAGCCGCTTTTCAATGAAGGCCAGCATCTGCGCCCCGTAGCGCCGCAACAGCCAGGCAAGGCCATAAAACCGGGCCGAACGGGCGACGATGGCCGACAGGATGAAAAGCGGCAGGGAAAAGCCGACCGCCCCCGACAGGATCGTGACCACTTTCATGGGCGGCAGATGGGCCAGACCGGATGTCACGAGCAGAAGAAGGATGATGCCGGCATCGCCCGCCACATCCGCCCGCAGCGTCGCGAAGGCATCGTATTTCCCGTAAAACTCAAGGATCGGCCGCGCGATGAACTCGAAGGCGTAAAAGCCGATCAGCCAGCCCAATATCCCGCCGAGGACCGAGGTCACGGATGCGATCAGCGCCAGCCGCATCGCGCGGTCCGGGCGCGCGGCGCACATGGGGACAAAAAGAACATCGGCCGGGATCGGAAATACCGAACTTTCGATGAAGGAAATGACCCCGAGCGCGGTTGTCGCATGGCGCGACCGCGCCCAGCCGAGCGTCCAGTCATAAAGGCTTTTCAGCATTGTCCCGCCCGTCTTTCCTGCGCGCAAACCGCTGCGGCCCCTTAGGCCATGCAGGAAATGCCGCGTCAAGCCAATGGCGTCTTTTCCGATGACGATACAGGCTGTAGCATGGCACGGCTTGCATCGGATCGTGTGACGGGGGTCGGTAAAATGAAGTGGCAGGGCAGACGCGGCAGCGACAATATCGAGGATCGTCGCAGATCGGGAAGTGCCGGTGTCGCCAGCGGACTGGGCATCGGCGGTATGCTCGCGGTCCTCGCGATCGGGTATTTCCTTGGGATCGATGTCACCCCGCTGCTGAACGGGGGCGGCCAGATTTCGGCCGGGACCGGCGAAATCACGGCGGCCGATGAGGAACGGGCCGAATTCGTTTCGGTCACGCTCGCCGATACCGAAGAGGTCTGGGGCAAGATCTTCCGCGAGGATTTCGGCGCGGATTATACGCCGGCGACGCTCGTGCTGTTCAAGGGGGCGACCGCTTCGCCCTGCGGCGGGGCGTCGGGTGCGACGGGTCCGTTTTACTGTCCGCTCGACAAGAAGGTCTACCTCGACACCGATTTCTTTGTGACCATGAACCGCAAGCTGGGCGCGAAAGGCGATTTCGCGGCCGCCTATGTCGTCGCCCATGAGGTCGCCCATCACGTGCAGGACGAACTGGGCGTTCTGGGCAAGGCCAATGACGTGCGCCAACGGTCGAGCCAGGCACAGTCGAACGCGATTTCCGTGCGGATCGAGTTGCAGGCGGACTGCCTGTCGGGCGTCTGGGCGCGCCATGCCGAGGCGAGTTTCGGCAGCCTTGAACCGGGCGACATCGCCGAGGCCATGAACGCCGCAAAGCAGATCGGCGACGACACGTTGCAGCGCAATGCGGGGCAGCGCCCGATGCCGGATTCGTTCACCCACGGCACGTCCGAGCAGCGCCAGCGCTGGTTCGCGCAGGGATTCAAATCGGGCGATGCGAGAAGCTGCGACACGTTTTCGGCAACCAATCTCTGACCCTTCGGTTTCGACGCGCCAAACCCCTTGCCAGCGACATAATCGCCTTGTAGACCGCATTTCGTGCCCGAGTGGCGGAATGGTAGACGCAGCGGATTCAAAATCCGCCGCCGCAAGGCGTGCGAGTTCGAGTCTCGCCTCGGGCACCACCGCAATCCTGTTTTCCGAAAGGCCCGCCACGTGGCGCAGGACACGATTCGGCGGCATTGGTTCCTGAAACAGGACAGTTCCGGAAAATGCGGCCGGTTTATCGGCTTAAGGGCAATGCCGGGGTGACGGGCCGGCCCCGTCCCGCCGCGCGCTTTCACGGCGACAGCTCTCGCCATCATTGTTTCCACTGCCGCGTTGAATTCCGCGCGCCCGTCGTCGCGGATGACGGTCGGGAACCGGGCGTTTTCCAATATTTGTTACCCTGTTTCAAGGGATTGGACTGTTTCCATTTTCCAATCAATCAAACCCGGAGACCCGCCCTGGCGCGACCGGCATAGCCCGCCTGATCGCCCGTTTCCGGCCATCGGGCACCGGGCGCATCGGGCCAAGCGGCTTGGGATTGCCGGTCGATCGGATAATCTCGGGATCGCTTTCCGGAGGGGGACTGACCGGACCGGCGCCAGGAATGGGTGGGCGCGGGTCCGGCCGGAAAGCGGCGGCATGTCTTGGTGCCGGCCAAGGCGCTACGGGTGGGGAACGGGTGAATGACGATCATCGCGGAATATGAGTTCGACGGGACAGGACCCGCGATCGGCGATCTTTCCGGCGCGGCGGGCGCCCAGGACGGGTGGCTGCTGAACGGTGCCGCGACATGGGGCGGCAAGCTGCATCTGGATGGGTGCCACGATCATGCGGTGATCGCGGCCTCGGACGCGTTCCAGCTGGCGCAAGGGACGGTCGAGATCACCTTCACCCAGACCTGTCACACCGGTTGCGGCGAGGACACGATCCTGTCGCGCGACAGTGCCGGTCGGGATGCGGGCGGGCAATTCAGCCTTGTCACCACGGCGGCCGGTGCCGTCGCGGTGCACCATAACACCGCCACCGCCGACTACGGTTTTACAACCCCTCCCGGCTTCCTTGCGAATGGCCAGACCGTATCGGTCAGCTATTCCTGGGACGCAGGGGGTAAGGGCGGCGCTTTCATCGTCACGAATACCGCCACGGGTGCGGTCCATTCGCAGGCGATCAGCGCCGCCCTGACGATGGACATGGGCGCGGCCGACAATGAGCCATGGGTGATCGGCGCGAGTGCGGAAAACGCGCCCGACGGGCAGGCGTCGAACCTGACCGAGTTTTTTCGCGGCACGGTGGACAGGTTCGCGGTTTCGAATACGGTCGATAACCGGCATTTCGCGCTGGACGGCTATGTCGAGGGGACGGCGGGCGACGATCTGATCGACGCCGCCTATCTTGGCGACCCGGAGGGCGACCGGATCGACAATGGCGACGCCATCCTTCCCGGGGACGGGCCGGATGACGACCGCGTGCTTGCCGGGCGCGGCAATGACACGGTCTATTCAGGGGCCGGCGATGACAGTGTCGAAGGGCAGGGCGGACGCGACTACATCGACGGCGGCACGGGCAATGACACGCTGGATGGCGGCGGGGGCGACGACACCGTCATCGGCGGTACCGGGAATGACCTTGTCTATGGCGACGCGGGCAGCGACCTGCTTCTGGGCGATGACGGTGACGATTACATTGGCGGATCGACCGGCGATGACACGCTGATCGGCGGCGCCGGGGCCGACACGATGTTCGGCGCCGAGGACCGCGATACCTTCATCGGCACGACCGCCGGGGATATGATCGACGGCGGCGAAGGCGGCGCCGATTTCGACACGCTCGACCTGCGCGACTGGCCCGCCGGGCGCACCAACATCATCTACGACCCGAACAACCCCGAAAACGGTATTGTCGAGTTTCTCGACCTGCAGGGCAATGTCGCGGGGACACTGGAATTCAAGAATATCGAGAGGATTGAGACCAACGTGCCGTGCTTTACCCCTGGAACAATGATCGCGACCCTGAAGGGTGAGATGGCGGTCGAAAACCTGAAGGTCGGCGACCGGATCGTCACCCGGGACAATGGCATACAGGAAATCCGCTGGATCGGCCGCCGCGAACTGCGCCACGCGGAACTGGCGGCAAAGACCAATCTGCGCCCCATCCTGCTGCGGCAGGGGTGCCTTGGGCGGGGCCTTCCTGAACGCGACATGCTGGTCAGCCCGAACCATCGGCTGCTGGTCGCCAACGAACGAACCCTGCTTTATTTCGAAGAGCATGAGGTCTTTGCGGCGGCCAAGCACCTTGTCGACAACAAGGATGTCAGCGAAGTGCATCCCCTGGGCGTGACCTATATTCATTTCATGTTCGACCGCCACGAAGTGGTGCTGGCAAACGGCTGCTGGACGGAAAGCTTCCAGCCGGGCGACCATACGCTGGCCGGGCTGGGCAATTCGCAACGAACCGAAATATTCGAACTGTTTCCAGAGCTTGCGCAGAAATCCGGCCGCCATGGCTATGTGACGGCGCGGCGGGTGCTCAAACGGCACGAGGCATCGCTTTTACGCAATTGACCGGGGGCATCCGGGCCGAACGTCGGAGACCACATGGCAGAGACGGACGACATTTCACGCTATCTGAACCGAAGGGCACCGACGCGGATCGTCTATGATGGCGAAACGGGTCGGCGGGGACGCGCGGAATGGATCGGAGACGACTTTGCGACCGAAGCCACCTGCGATCTTGACCGGCTGGCCGAAATTCTTGCGGGCGTTTCCCCGGCGGCGTTGATTGCCACGCCGACCGGTCAGAGACCGGCCCGGGACATCCGACGTGGCGACCGTGTCGTCGCGCGCGACGCAGGTCAGGCGGTTGTCACGCGTTCGCTGCGGCTGACCTTCGGATGGCGGGACATCGGCCTGCTGCCGATATTGGCCCCCCGTCGGATCCAGGCCGGCGCGCTGGGGGCGGGGCTGCCGGTCAGCGATCTGGTGCTGTCTGGCGGCCAGCGGATCGTGGCGGCGCAACGGGGCGCCCCATCGGGAACGGCATCTGACACATGCCCGGTCGACGCGATTGCCGAAATGGCGGGGATCGGGGTCGACCGCCATTTGCACGAGGCACAGTACCAACTGATCGTGCTGGAGCGGGAGGACATGCTGCTGGTCGAAGGCGTCTGGTGCGCCTCGTGCCCGGCTGCCCTGATCGCGGGGCCACGGTGATCGCGGTTTTCGGTCGCGTATGACTCCCGTAAAAACTGTGCCGCGCCGGGTGCGCTCAACCCGGCCCCGATTTTTTCCGGATTCAACATCTGAATAACCCGGTCCCGCCGCATTCTGGTCCAAAACTGATGGCAAAACCGAAACAGTAAAAGTGTTTCGATTGTTCGGTGACGAGATGCCCGCAAAAAACAAAACTGCCAAAACGGCGCCGAGCACGTCGATGGACAGCACCAGCCCGAGCGCCCGCAAAGCCAAAGGGACGGGTGCGGTTTCCCCCTGTTTCACCGCCGGCTCCATGATCGCCACATCCCGCGGCGAAGTGCCGGTCGAAAAGATCGTGGCCGGCGATCTGGTCCTGACGCGCGACCGCGGATACCGCGCGGTCCGCTGGGCGGGCGGGCGAGCCCTTTCCGCCAAAGACCTTACGCAGATGCCGGACCTTCGGCCGATCAGGATCGAAAAGGGAAGCCTCGGCTCTGGCCTGCCGGTCAGGGACCTGCTGGTAAGCCCGCAACACCGGATCCTGCTGACGCAGGAAATCACCCATCTGGGAACCGAAGGCGAGGTGCTGGTGACGGCCGCCGACCTGTGCTGCGAGCCCGGGATCGGCGTCGACGACTGCACCGAGGTGTCCTATCACCACATCCTTTTCGACGCCCATGAGATCATCTGTGCCGACGGCGCGTGGAGCGAGAGTTTCCTGCCGCGCGCGGAAGCGCTTGGCGGGCTTCACAGCCGGCAATATGCGGAAATTCTGCGGATATTCCCCGAGCTTGCCACACAAGACGGGTGCGCCCGCTTCGTCGCCGCGCGCGAATTCGCGGTGCCGCAGCCCGTAAAGGTGCCGCTGGCGGCCTGAGCCTATCCCAGCAGGGTCGCTTTGCGCCAGGCTTCCCAGTCTTCGGGTGTATCGAGATCGGCCAAGGCCCTTTGCCCGGCAAGCGCGATCCCAAGCACGTCTTCGCCATTCAGGATGATCCCGCCGCCGCGATCCCCGGTCAGCACCGTCATCTCCTGAAAGAGGCGGCGGGGGAAAATCACCGGGTGGCCATGCTGGCCGTCCTCGGTCATCCCCCGGACGGGGCGGGTCGTGTCCCGGCAAAAAGCCGACATCAGAAGGGCGATATCCGCCGCATCGATATCGGGCATATCGGGCAAGAGCACCATAAGCCCTTCGGCCGGTCCCGCCGCGCGCGCGCCGGCGCGCAGGCTGGCGGACATTCCGTCGTGATAATCGGGGATTTCGACCGGATGCAGGCCCAGCCCGGTCAGAGCCGCCCGGCGCGCGGGCAGCATCGGGCCGGAATTGGGCAGGGTCACGATCACGCTGGCCCCGGTCTGCACGGCCAGCGCGGCCGTGTGGCGCAGCGCCGGTTCACCCGCCACCGGTTCCAGCAACTTGTCGCCGCCGCGCATCCGGCGGGATGCGCCCGCCGCAGGGATCAATATTGCCAGGTCGCGCATCCAACATCTCCGGCCCGTATTCGCCCCCTGACACCGGGGTATAGCACAGAATGACCGGCAAGTGGACTATCCCCGCATCCGGGCCCCGTCGGCATCCCACAGGGGACCGTCGATCATCCGCGCCTTGCGCCTTTCCCCCAGAATTTCGATTTCCGCTTCCAGACCCGGACGGATCAGGCCCGTCGGAACAAAGCCCATCGCGACCGATTGCCCCGTCCAGTGGGAATATCCGCCCGAGGTGCAGAAGCCGACAACCTTGTCGCCGATCCAGATCGGTTCATAGGCCACGACATCCGCGTCCGCCGCCTCGACGATGAAGGCGCAGCTTTTGCGCGCGGGGCCCGCGGCCTTCTCGGCCGTGGCGGGCGCCTTGCCGATCCAGTCGGCGGCCTTGTTCCAGCGGATGAAGCGGTCGATACCGGTTTCGCCGGGGAAGTAGTCGGGGGAAAATTCCCGCGCCCATGACCCGAAAAGCTTGTCGAGCCGCAGCGACATCATCGCCCGCATGCCGAAGGCACGCAGCCCGAGATCTTCGCCCGCCGCCCAGAGTGTGTGCCACAGGTGGCGCTGGCTCATGAAACCGGTGAAAATCTCGTAACCGAGGTCGCCGGTATAGCTGACCCGCTGGACAAGGCAATCGGCCATGCCGATGGTCATGCGTTTCGCGTCCATGAAGCGGAAGGCCTCGGCCGACACGTCCGATCTGGTCACGCGCGACAGAAGTTCGCGCGCCTTCGGCCCGGCGATCTGAAAACCGGTAAAGCGGTCCGAGACGTTTTCGACCGTGACGCCCTCGGCAAGGTTCGCCTCGAACCAGCGCAGGTGCTGGTCCTGCGCGCCGTAGCTGCCGGTGATCTGGAATTCCGTTTCGGAAAGGCAGGTGACGGTGAAGTCGCCGATGATCTTGCCTTTGGGGCTGAGCATCGGGGTCAGGCTGAGCCGCCCCTGTTTGGGGATCGAACCGGCCATGATCCGGTCAAGCCAGCCCCGTGCGTTCCGGCCCGTCACGCGGAACTTGCCGAAGTTCTGCACCTCGTTGATGCCGACGCCCTCGCGCACGGCCATGACTTCCTGTCGCGTCGCCTCCCAGGCGTTGGAGCGCTTGAAGCTTGGCGTCTCATAGCGCGGCTCGCCGGGCAGGGCGAAGTAGTTGACAACCTCAAGCCCGTATTGCTGGCCCCAGACCGCGCCCATACGGTCGAAGATGTCGTACATCGGCGTCGTGCGGAAGGGGCGGGCGGCGGGGCGTTCTTCGTTCGGATAGCTGACCGAAAAGCGCATCTGGTAGTTTTCGATGACTTTCGGGACGGTATAGCCCGGCGTCGTCCATTTGCCGAAGCGGGCCACGTCGAAGCCGCGTGGGTCAACCTCGGTCTCGCCGTGGATCATCCATTCGGCAAGGCTTTTGCCCATCCCGCCGCCCTGGCTGAAGCCCGCCATAACCGCGCAGGCCGACCAGTAGTTGCGCAGCCCGGGAACGGGGCCGATCAGCGGGTTGCCGTCGGGGGCAAAGGTGAAGGGGCCGTGGATGACGTTCTTGACGCCGGCCTTTTCCAGCACCGGAAAGCGCTTGTAGGCGAAAGCGACGCTGTCTTCGATCTTGTCGAGATTGTCGGGCAAAAGTTCGTGCCCGAAGGTCCAGGGCGTTCCGTCGATCGACCAGCCTTCGCAGGGCTTTTCATAAAAGCCGATGCACAGCCCGCGGCCTTCCTGGCGCAGATAGCTTTCGCCGCCGGGGTCCATCACATGCGGAAATTCGCGGCCGGAATTCAGGATACCCATGATTTCGGGGATTTCGTCGGTCACGAGATACTGGTGCGCCATCGGCAGAAGCGGCAGGTAGACACCCGCCATCGCGCCCACCTCGCGCGCCCAGAGGCCGCCGGCATTGACAAGGTGTTCGGCATGGATCGTGCCCTGTTCGGTCACGACATCCCAGCCGCCATCGGCGCGCGGATTGGTTTCCAGTACCCGGTTATGTTCGACAATATCGGCCCCGCCCATCTTGGCGGCGCGGGCATAGGCGTGGGTCGTGCCGGACGGGTCGAGATGGCCGTCAAGGGGATCGTAAAGCGCGCCGACGATGCCCTTGGTGTTCACAAGACCGTCGGTATATTTCTCGATCTCCTCAGGCCCGAACAGTTCGGTGTGAAGCCCCATGTAGCGGTGCTTGGCGCGTTCGGCCTTCAGCATCTCGAACCGGGCCTGATTGTCGGCCAGGGTGATGCCGCCGACATGATGAAGCCCGCAGGACATGCCGGTGATCTTCTCCAGCTCCTTGTAAAGCTGGATCGTGTAGCCCTGAAGGGCGGCCNNGTGTAGCCCTGCAGCGCCGCCATGTTGGTGTCGCCGTTCAGCGTGTGAAAGCCGCCCGCCGCGTGCCAGGTCGATCCGGAGGTGAGCGTCGATCTTTCGATCAGCATCACGTCCTTCCAGCCGAACTTCGTCAGATGATAGAGCACCGAGCAGCCGACGACGCCGCCGCCGATGACCACGACCCGAGCATGTGTCCGCATAGCCGAATTCTCCAAGGATGCTGTGGGGGCAGGTCCCCCAATTCACGGCGATGATTGCAGGAAGGCGCAGGGTTTGAAAAGCCGGATGCGACATCAGGTGTCGTTTCCGAACCCCCATGCGAACGCGGCTGTATTGGACAGGCCGCTTTCGAACCGGTAACAGCGTCATCGGGCGGGGCAGACAGACGGGTGTCGCGATTCGGATTTCAGCACTTGCGGCGGCCGGCCTTCTATCGGCGGTTCTTGTCGCACTCGTGACGATGCGACCGCTTCTGCCGATTGACGAAACCCGCTATCTGGATGTTGCGTGGGAAATGCACCTTGGGGGTGACATTTTCCACCTGTCCCGGAATTTCGAGCTTTATACCCACAAGCCGCCGCTTTTGTTCTGGCTGATCAATCTGGTCTGGCTGGGCACCGGCGTTGCCGAATTTCCCGCGCGGCTCGTCGGTCCGGGTTTCGCGGTCGCATCGGCGGTCGCGCTGGCCGGGCTGGCGCGCAGGCTCTGGCCCGAAGACAGGGAAACGCCCGCCGCGTCGGTCCTCGCGCTGGCCGGGTTCACGGTGTTCCTTTTCTACGCCAGCGCGACGATGTTCGACACGATGCTTCTGTTCGCGACGATCCTTGGCTACGGGCTGATATGGCGGATCGGCAATGGCGAGGAGGGCGCGCCGCTTTGGGCGGGGCTGGGGCTGGTCTTCGGGTTCGGCGTTCTGGCCAAAGGCCCGGTGATTCTGGTCCATCTTCTTCTGGTTCTGCTGGCGATGGCGCTCTGGGCGCCACGGCGGCCGGCGGCCGGCCGGCTGATCAGGGGGCTTGGTCTGTCCGTGGCGGTCGGGGCAGGGGTGGCCGCGCTTTGGCTGATCCCCGCGCTTGCCGGGGGCGATGCCGCCTACCGGAAAGAGCTGTTGTGGACCCAGTCGGCCGCGCGTGTCTCGGGCGGGCTGGCGCATGACCGGCCCGTCTGGTTCCTTCTGGCCGCGCTTCCGCTCATCCTTTATCCGTGGGGCTGGTCCATGGCCCTTTGGCCGCGCATCGTTGCGCTGGTCCGCGCGGATGGCGGGGCGCGGATGCTGGCCCTTGCCGCGGGGTCCGGTCTGATCCTTTTTTCGCTGATTTCGGGCAAGCAGGTCCATTACCTTCTGCCCGAATATGCCGCCGCGGCGCTTCTTGTGGCGCGGGGGGCGTCCGGTCTGGGGCAGGGGGTGCGCTGGCGTTCGCTGGCGCCGGCCGTCCCTGCCGTCGCGGGGCTGGCGGCATTGGGGCTGGGCGCGGGGATCATACCCGCCAAGGGCGATCTTGCGGCACTGACGCCCGTCTGGTCGGTGATGGGTTTCGGAGCGATCTGCCTTCTTGTCGCGGTTGCGGGCTGGCGCATCGGGCGGTTTCGCGGCCAGGCCCTGCTTGGGGCCGGAACCGCCATCGCCATCCATGTGCTGATTGCCACCTCGGGGCTGTACGCGGCTTATGACGCGGGACAGATCGCGGATCGCATGGCCGCCGCCGAGGCGAACGGCATCGCGGTGGCAGGAATGCCCTATAACGCGGAGTTCAACTTTCGCGCCCGCCTGACCACGCCGGTGGCCACGCCCGCCGACGCGGCAAGCCTTCGGTCATGGGCCGGGGCGCATCCGGACGGGCTGCTGTTCGCTCCGCTCAGGCGGGCGCCGGTCAGCGCCCCGCCGATGGAAGAGCTGCGCTATAACGGCGTCACCTACGGAGTCTGGAGCGGCCGCGACGCCGCCGTCAGCGTTCGGGAATAAGCCCCCGGGGGCTGAACCGCAGAACCAGAAGCAGGACAAGCCCCATGGTCAAGAGGCGCATATGGGCCGCACTGTCCTGAAGATGGCTTTTCAGCGCGCCATCGGACATGCCCGAGGTGATCAGCCCGATCAGGCTGTTGCCCCAGGGTTCGACCTTGATCCAGAGGAACCAGATCAGGAAGCCGCCAAGGACCGAGCCCCAGTTGTTGCCCGAACCGCCAACGATCACCATGACCCAGATCAGGAAGGTGAAGCGCAGCGGGTTGTAGGTGCCGGGCGTCAGCTGGCTGTCGAGCGTCACGATCATCGCGCCGGCAAGTCCGCAGATCGCCGACCCGAGGATGAAGATCTGAAGGTGGCGGCGGGTCACGTCCTTGCCCATCGCCTCGGCCGCCGTTTCATTGTCGCGGATCGCCCGCATCATCCGGCCCCAGGGCGAATTCAGCGCCTTTTCCGAGGCCCAGATCAGTACCAGCAGGATGGCCGCGAAAAGCGCGGCGTAAAGCAGTTTGACCACGACGGTCGAGGCCGTCACCGGATCGGTCCCGAACCCCGCCGCCCAGTCGACGAAGCCCTGATTTTGCTGAAGGTCAACCTCATAGGGCACCGGGCGCGGGATCGAGATGACGTTCTTGACGCCGCGCGCC
>JAGRDO010000057.1:75556-78163 GCA_020447005.1 Paracoccaceae bacterium | reverse complement strand
TTCTTCATCACCGCGATGATGATCTCGCCGATGCCCAATGTGGCGATGGCCAGATAGTCCGAGCGCAGGCCAAGCGCCGTCTTGCCGATGACCCATGCCGCCCCCGCCGCGAAAAGCCCGCCGACCGGCCAGGCGATCAGCACCGGCAGCCCCAGGCCGCCAAGGTTGGAATAGGTCGCAGGCTTGAAGGCTTCGACGATCTCGGCCGCCGGATCGAAGATCGCGCGGTAAAGGAAGAAGCCGCCGATGAGCGTGACCAGAATGGCCAGCACCCGGCCACGCCCCCTCAGGCGCTTGTTCAGCTGGATCGCAAGGGCAATGATGCCGACACCGACCAGAAGCGCGAAGATCAGCTGAAACCCGCCATGCAGGGTCCAGACCTCGCGCACCGGCGGGGTCGCGACGAGGACGGGCGCCAGCCCGCCAAGGGCGACGAAGCCGACGACACCGACGTTGAAAAGCCCCGCATAGCCCCATTGCATGTTCACGCCAAGCGCGAGGATGGCCGAGATCAGCCCCATGTTGAGAATGCCAAGCGCGGTGTTCCAGCTGGCGGTCAGGCCTTCGAACAGGATCAGGCCCGCGACAAAGGCGAAAAGAAGGATGTTGCGCATGTTCATACCGATTTCCCCTTGAAGAGGCCGGTGGGCTTGAAAAGCAGGACGACGATCAGGATCGCGAAGGAGACCGCGAATTTGTAGTCGGTTGACAGCAGTTGCACCAAACCGTCAGGCGCAAGGCTTTCCGGCAGAACATAGGTCGCGACCTTTTTCCACGCATAGGTGAAACCCACCTCGGAAAACGCGATGAGAAACCCGCCCGCGATCGCCCCCAGGGGGCTGCCCAGCCCGCCGACGATCGCGCTGGCGAAGATCGGCAGAAGAAGCTGGAAATAGTTGAAGGCCTTGAAGCTTTTATCAAGCCCGTAGAGCGTTCCGGCGATCACGGCCAGCCCCGACGCGATGATCCAGGTGACCGTGACGACACGTTCGGGATTGATCCCCGACAAGAGCGCCAGATCCTCGTTATCGGAATAGGCGCGCATCGACTTTCCGGTCCGGGTCCGGTTCAGAAACCAGAACAGCGCCGCCACGACGACAACGGCGGTGACGATGGTCAGCGCCTGCGATGACCGGAAAGCCAGCCCCTCGGCCAGCCCGGTGGCCTTCTTGAAATCCCCCGCATTGATCAGGAAGCGCGCGCCATCGTCAAAGCGGATCTCATCCACGCCGATGACGAAGCGGGTGACACCGTTCATCACGAACATGACCCCCATCGAGACGATGACAAGGATCACCGGGGCGGCCTTTTGCCTGCGGTAGAACCGGTAGACCGCCTTGTCCGTGGCCAGAACCAGCGCGGCGGTGATCGCGATACCGAAGGGCAGGGCCAGCAAGGCGGTGGGCAAGGGGCCGAAATGCAGGCCCCATGACTGAAAGAGCCATGTCACAAGGATCACCATCCCCGTGCCGAAGGCCATCGTGTCGCCATGGGCAAAGTTCGAAAACCGCAAGATCCCGTAGATCAGCGTGACGCCGAGCGCCCCGAGCGCAAGCTGTGCGCCATAGGCCGTGGCCGGGATGATGACGAAGTTCAAAAGCGCGACGATTGCGTTGAGAAAATCCATCCCTCAGCCCCCCAGGAAGGTGCGGCGGACGTCGGGATTGGCCAGCAGCGCCTCTCCGGTATCCGTGTAGCGGTTGGCGCCCTGGACAAGGACATAGCCCCGGTCGGCGATTTCCAGTGCCTGACGGGCGTTCTGTTCGACCATGAGGATCGAGATGCCGGTGCGCGCCACTTCGATGATGCGGTCGAAAAGCTCGTCCATGACGATGGGCGAGACGCCGGCCGTCGGTTCGTCCAGCATCAGAAGTTTCGGCTGGGTCATCAGCGCCCGGCCCACGGCGACCTGCTGGCGCTGGCCGCCCGAAAGTTCGCCCGCCGCCTGCCGCCGCTTGTCCTTGAGGATGGGAAAGAGGTCGTAGACCTGCTCCATCGTGCGCCGGAAATCGTCGCGGCGCAGGAAGGCGCCCATTTCAAGGTTCTCCTCGACGCTCATCGAGGGAAAGACGTTGTTGACCTGCGGCACGAATCCCATGCCCCTTGCCACCCGGTCCTGCGGCGAAAGCCCCGAAATATCCTCTCCATCCAGCCTCACCTGTCCGGCGCGCAGGTTCAGCATGCCGAAGACCGCCTTCATCGCGGTCGATTTGCCGGCGCCGTTCGGGCCGACGATCACGGCGATCTGGCCCTTTTCGACCGTCAGCGTGCAGTCATGCAGGATATCGGCGCCGCCGTAGCCGCCGGTCATGTTCTCGGCCGCGAGGAAGGGGCCGCCCGGGGCGGGCCTGGCCTTGCCCGTGGACTTCGGCAGCTCAAGGCCTCCGCCACCGTCCTTGGTGATCGAGCGGTCCTTGTTGCCGCGATCGTCCTGATAGGGGTTGGATGTCTTGCTCATGCCCCGGCCTCCGCCGCTGCCTCGGACTTGACCTTGTTCTTCAATCCACGGCCAAGATAGGCCTCGATCACGGCTTCGTTCTTCATGATGCTGTCGGCCGTGCCCTTGGCCAGCACCTTGCCCTCGGCCATGACGATGACCGGGTCGCA
>JAGRDO010000057.1:59666-75545 GCA_020447005.1 Paracoccaceae bacterium | reverse complement strand
CCATGTCGTGCTCGATCACGCAGAAAGTATAGCCGCGCTCCTTGTTCAGCCGCACGATGGCATCGCCGATCGTGTTGAGAAGCGTCCGGTTCACACCTGCGCCGACCTCGTCCAGAAAGACGATCTTGGCATCGACCATCATCGTGCGGCCAAGTTCCAGAAGCTTTTTCTGGCCACCCGACAGGTTGCCCGCACGTTCATCCGCCAGATGAGAAATCGTCAGAAAATCAAGTACTTCATCGGCTTTCTTCGCAAGCGCGGCTTCCTCCTGGCGGATGCGTCCCCGGTGAAACCAGGCGTTCCAGAGCGTTTCGCCCGACTGGCCGGCGGGAACCATCATCAGGTTTTCCCGTACCGTCATCGACGAAAACTCATGCGCGATCTGGAAAGTCCGCAACAGCCCCTTGTGAAAAAGGTCATGCGGCGGCAGGCCGGTAATATCCTCGCCATCCATGATGACGCTGCCCGATGTGGGCTGATAGACCCCGGCGATCACATTGAAAAGCGTCGACTTTCCGGCACCGTTCGGGCCGATCAGCCCGGTGATCGATCCGGTTGCGATTTCCAGAGACGCGCCGTCGACTGCGCGGAATCCGCCAAAATGCTTGTGCAGGTCTTTTATGACGATCATGCCTTCCCCCACGCCCGCATAGCATGAATATAGCGGGCCACGTCTTTGTTATTATTAATTAAAAAACAGCCCGGCTGTGCCGGGCTGTTTCCTGTTTGCCTGTGTCAGCGGAACTTGACGGTCTCGTACTTGCCGTCCTTGAACTCGATCTCGCGGTAGTTGCCGGCCGATTCACCCGGGCCGATCAGTTCCACGGCCGAGGCGCCGACATAGTCGACGTCTTCGCCTGCGGCGATCAGTTCCAGCCCCTTGGCCAGCTCGCCCGGGAAAATCTCGGTCCCCGGTGCGTTGGCGACATCCATCACCTTGCCGGCGAGATCGCCGGAGGCCGAGGATTTGGCCGCCTGCATGGCCAGCATGATCAAGGCCGCCGCGTCATAGCTTTCCGGAGCGAAGGCCGAGGTGCCGTCAAACCCCGCGGCGGCCGCCATTTCCTGGAATTTCGCCGCGCCGGGGCTGTCGGTGCCCGGGTAGGCGCCATAAGAGCCGTTGAGTTCGGCGCCGAAATTCTCGTTCAGCTTCTCGCCCACCATCCCGTCGGGGAAATAGAAGGTCGAGAACGCGCCGGTATCGAGTGCTGCGCGGGTGATGCCCGAACCGCCCTGATCGACATAGCCCGCGACCACAAGCACGTCTCCACCGGCCGAGGCCAGCGCGCCGACTTCGGCCGAATAGTCGGCCTTGCCGTCTTCATGCGCGGCCGAAATGGTGACGGTACCGCCAGCCTCTTCCCAGTTGCGCTGGATCGCTTCGGCAAGGCCCTTGCCATAGTCGTTGTTCGTATAGGTGATCGCGATCGAATTGACGCCGTGATCCTTGAGAATGTCGCGGACAATCTCGCCCTGACGCGCATCAGAAGGCGCGGTGCGGAAGAAAAGACCATTATCCTCTGCCGTGGAAAGCGCGGGCGAGGTCGCCGAGGGCGAAATCATCGCGATGCCATTCGGTACGGCCACGTTGGCAAGGATCGCGCCGGTCACGCCCGAGCAATCCGCGCCCATGATCGCGTTGACCTTGTCCGTCGTCACCAGACGCTCGGCGGCGGCGGTTGCGGCGGCGGCATCGACGCAGGTCGAGTCACCGCGGACCGATGTTACCGTCGAGCCATCCAGAAGCTTGCCCGAGTCGGTGACTTCCTTCATCGCAAGCTCGGCGCCCGCACCCATCGCCGGGGTGATGGATTCGAGCGGCCCGGTGAAGCCCAGGATCACGCCGATCTTGATGTCCTCGGCAAACGCGGCGCCGGACAGCAGCGCCATGGCCGCCGTGGCGGTCATCAGTTTTTTCATCTTGTTACTCCCATGTTGGAACGTTGTCCTGCCGTCAAACTAGAACGCGGCAAATGAAAAGAAAAGCCTCGCTCTTATTTCCGTCGCGCGCGCGAATCCGACGGCATCGGCACCGGCAGAATTTCACCCGTCGCGCGATCGGGATGGGCAGATCGCGCCCCGGTTCCCCCCGGCAGGGCGGGTGTCGTCGCGCCGGGCCGGTCGGCGGCGATGCGATGATCCTGTCAGATGGAAAGCCGGACCGGCTGGGCCGCCATGTCCCCGTGCGATCCGCGTTCGCGGTAAGGGGTCGTCTTGTAATGCGTCCGGTAGCATTTGGAAAAATGCGACGGGCTGGCAAAGCCGCAGGCCAGGGCGACGTTGATCACGCTCATGTCGGTCTGCATCAAGAGGTTGCGCGCCTTTTGCAGGCGAAGCTCCATGTAATAGCGCTTGGGCGAACGGTTGAGGTAGCGCCGGAACAGCCTTTCAAGCTGGCGCGTCGACATCGAGACATTCGCGGCCAGATCGGCGGGGCTGATCGGGTCCTCGATATTCTGCTCCATCATCAGGATGACCTGGCTGAGCTTGGGGTGACGCACTCCGATGCGCGTCGGGATCGACAGCCGCTGGGTGTCCTGATCGGTCCGGATCGAGGAATAGATCAACTGATCGGCCACGGCATTGGCGACATCCTCGCCATGGTCCTGCGCGATGAGCTTGAGCATGAGATCGATGGACGCGGTGCCGCCGGCGGTGGAAATCCGGTTTCCATCGATGACGAAGACCGACTTGGTCAGTTTCACATCCTCGAATTCTTCCAGAAAGCTGTCCTGATTTTCCCAGTGGATCGTCGCGCGCTTGCCGTCGAGAAGACCGGCCTTGGCCAGCGAATAGGACGCCGTGCACAATCCGCCGATGGCCACGCCCCGGCGTGCCTCTCGCCTGAGCCAGCTGACGATCAGCTTGGTCGTGGCCTGCTGCACGTCGATCCCGCCGCAAACCAGCACCGTGTCGTCGCGCGAAACCTCGTCCAGGCCCATGTCGAGCTTGAAGGCCGCCCCGTTGGAACACCGCGCCTCGGTGCGGTTTTCGCCGGCCAGAAGCCAGGTATAGGCCTGACGACCCAATACCCTGTTGGCGATGCGCAAGGGTTCGATCGCGCAGGCGAAGCACAGCATCGTGAACTGGTCGAGAAGCACGAAGACAAACCGCCTCTGTTTTGCAGAGGGTTCGGCCTGCGCTGTTCGTTTCGCGGGACCGACCGCCATAATCCGACCCCATCTTGTCGTTTTGTGCACAAGAGCACTAATTCACTGTCGCCTGCAAGGACGATTTGATGGGTGCATTCGGTTTGCAAGGCGCGGAGGGCTAACGTATAAGCCCGCCGTTATCGCTAAAACCGCATGGAGGTGGAAATGTCGAAGGCATGGTCAAAATCCGATTGGCGCGCAAAGCCTCGGGTGCAGATGCCCGACTATCCCGATGCCTCTGCGGTCAGGGCGGTCGAGGCGCAATTGTCGAAGATGCCGCCTTTGGTCTTCGCGGGCGAAACCCGCAAACTGAAGCGGCAGCTTGGCGAAGTGGCCGCAGGGCGGGCCTTCCTGCTTCAGGGGGGCGACTGCGCCGAAAGCTTTGCGGAATTTTCCGCCGACAATATCCGCGACACGTTCAAGGTGCTGTTGCAGATGGCCATCGTGCTGACCTGGGGCGCCAAGGTGCCGGTCATCAAGATCGGCCGCGTCGCGGGCCAGTTCGCCAAGCCGCGCTCGGCCCCGACCGAGGTTGTCGAGGGGGTGGAACTGCCGTCCTATCGCGGGGATATCATCAATGGCTTCGATTTCACCGCCGAGGCGCGCATTCCCGATCCGGCGCGGATGTTGCAGGCCTACACGCAGGCGGCAGCGTCGCTGAACCTGCTGAGGGCGTTTTCAACGGGCGGTTTTGCCGACATGCACCGCGTCCAAAGCTGGATTGCCGGCTTTACCGAGGAAGACGAAGCCAAGCGCTATCGCGAAGTTGCCATCCGCATTCAGGATGCGATGGATTTCATGGCGGCGGCGGGTGTCACGTCGGACACGGTCCATGCCATGCAGGCGGTCGATTTCTACACCAGCCACGAGGCGCTGCTTCTCGAATATGAAGAGGCGCTGAGCCGGATCGATTCGACCTCGGGCCTGCCGGTGGCCGGGTCGGGCCACATGATCTGGATCGGGGACCGGACGCGTCAACCGGACGGCGCGCATGTCAACTTTGCCCGGGGCGTCCAAAACCCGATCGGGCTGAAATGCGGGCCGTCGCTGACGGCGGATGATCTGAAGGCCCTGATGGCGACGCTGAACCCCGAGAACGAGGCGGGCCGGCTGACCCTGATCGCGCGGTTTGGCGCGGGCAAGGTCGGCGACCATCTGCCGCGCCTGATCCGCGCTGTCGAGGAAGAGGGCGCCAAGGTTGTCTGGACCTGCGATCCGATGCACGGCAACACGATCAAGGCGGCTTCCGGGTACAAGACCCGGCCCTTCGACAGCGTGCTGCGCGAGGTGCGCGAGTTCTTCGCCATCCACAAGGCGGAAGGCACGATCCCCGGCGGTGTGCATTTCGAGATGACGGGCCGCGACGTGACCGAATGCACCGGCGGGGTGCGGGCCGTTTCGGATGAAGACCTGCATGACCGCTATCACACCGCCTGCGATCCGCGGCTCAATGCCTCGCAATCGCTGGAGCTGGCTTTCCTTGTCGCCGAAGAGCTTCAGGGCCGGAGGGCCATGCAGAAGGCCGCGGCCATGTAGGCCGCCCTTCGCAGGCGACCGACAGCGAAACCGGGCGTCCCTTGGGGCGCCCGTTGACATTTTCGGCCCTATTCGTCCGAGACGACCAGCCGGAGATGGCCGCGGCTGCGGATCGTCTGCTGGCCCTGACCGCCATAAGGCGCCATCGGTTCGGCAAAGCCCGATCCGGCCTTTGCCGCGTTCCGCCCGCCGGCCACCGGAGCCTTGGCGAACCGGCCATGCGCGGTTGTCGGGATTGCTTCCGTTTTCAACTCGGTCACCTCGAACTTGCGCGGCGTGCGTCCGATGGCCCCCTGCGAAACGAAACATCCCAGCGCCCGGTTCATGTCGCCCAGATCGCTGCGCAGGGGCAGGATCAAGAGCCGCGCCTCAAGCGGCGGGCAGCCCATGCCGGTCGCGCCGGCCAGCGACATGTCGACGATCTGCGGCCCGGTGAAGACGGTATCGACAACCTCGGCGACGTCGTTGCGAATTTCGGGCCGGAAGAATGACGTGAGCGGCATGCCACGCACTTCCATGCCCATCAGATCGTTCAGATGCATTCCGGCAAGCCGGAACCGCGCCACTCTGGGGGCGATCCGCTCAAGGATGAAGGCATATTCCAATGCCCGTTCGATCCCGCGCGGGTCAACCTCGGACCGCGCCGGGGCGACCCGGCCCGCGCGCAATGCCTCCCAATAGGCTCTGACTTCTGCAACGCAAGGAAATGCCATGTCTTTGCGAAATTCTCCAAAGGGAACCACGTTGTCCCGCTGATCACCTAGTTCAATCATCTTAACCCAACCATGCAATGACGCCGATCCGGTCGTCCGCAACATTGCCGCCGCGGTGAGGTTTTGTTAACCGTATGACCGGAATGCTTACCTAAGTCTTAATATACCCGGATTTCTCGCGAGCGGGGGCAGGAAAGTCTTAAATGGTTAAAAGTCGAATGGTCTCCATGACGGGCTTCGCCTCGCGCCGAGGGCAGGGGGCGGGATGCAGCTGGCTTTGGGACATCCGGTCGGTCAACGGCAAGGGGCTGGATCTTCGCCTTCGCCTTCCCGACTGGGTCGACGGTCTGGAACAGAAGATCCGCGCGGCTGTCGGCGCGGTGGCGCTTCGGGGCAACATATCGCTGTCGCTGAAACTGTCGCGCGATGACGCGGGCGAGGGGTTGTCGATCAATCCCGGCGGGCTTGACGCGGTGCTGACGGCCCTCGCGGCCATCCGTGCCCGGGCCGATGCCCTGGGCCTGGTCGTGTCCGATCCGAGCAGCGCCGAGATCCTGTCACTGCGCGGGGTCGCCAATCAGGGGGGCGAGGTGTCCGACACATCGGCGGTCCTGTCCGCCCTTGTCGAGGATCTGGCGCCCCTGCTTGCGGAATTCGCCGCGACCCGGCAGGCCGAAGGTGCGGCACTTTCGGCCGTGATCGCCGCGCAGATCGACCGGATCGCCGAACTGGCGGATGAGGCGGTGGCGGCGGCGGAAAGGCGGCGGCCCGAGCTGCAGCGCGCGCTGGACGAAAATCTTGCCCGCGTCCTGCAGGGCGCCGCCGAGGCCGATCCGGACCGCGTCGCGCAGGAACTGGCGCTTCTGGCCGTCAAGGCCGACGTGACCGAAGAGATCGACCGGCTGAGGGCCCATGTCGCCGCCGCGCGCGTGCTGGTCGGGGAAAAGGGCGCCGTGGGGCGCAAATTCGACTTTCTGATGCAGGAATTCATGCGTGAGGCGAACACGCTTTGTTCAAAATCGGGAAATGCCGAACTGACCCGGATCGGGCTTGACCTGAAGACGGTGATCGACCAGATGCGTGAACAGGTTCAGAACGTGGAATAACGATGCAACGCAAGGGTTTGCTGATCATTCTTTCGTCGCCGTCCGGGGCCGGGAAATCCACTCTGGCGCGGCGATTGATGGCCTGGGACCCGTCCCTGAGCTTTTCGGTCTCGGCAACGACGCGCCCGCCGCGCCCCGGCGAGGTGGATGGACGGGAATACTATTTCCGCAGCCGCGAAGCCTTTGAGGCGATGGTGCGCTCCGGCGAGATGCTTGAACATGCCGAGGTCTTCGGCAACCTCTACGGCTCGCCCCGCGGGCCGATCGAAAAGGCGATGCAAGAGGGGCGCGATACGCTTTTCGACATCGACTGGCAGGGCGGCCAGCAGATCAAGCAGGCGATGGAAAAGGATGTGGTGTCGATCTTCATCCTGCCGCCTTCCATGGCCGAACTGGAACGGCGTCTGCGCAACCGCGCGCAGGACAGCGATGAGGTGATCGCGGGGCGGATGGCGAAATCCATGATCGAGATCAGCCATTGGTCGGAATACGATTATGTCCTGATCAATGACGATCTGGACCGCGCCGAGGAAAATCTGCGCACCATTCTGCGGTCCGAACGGATGCGCCGTTTCCGCCAGCCCGGCCTGACCGATTTTATCCGGAGGCTCGAAAAGGAGTTCGAAGCGCGATGATCTATCAACTGGACGGGATCGCCCCGACACTCGGCCGGGATGTCTGGGTGGCGCCCGGGGCCCATGTGGTGGGCAAGGTCGTGCTGGAGGACGAGACCGGCATCTGGTTCGGCGCGACCCTGCGCGGCGACAACGAGGTGATCCTTGTCGGGCGCGGGACGAATGTTCAGGAAAACTGCGTTCTGCATACCGATATGGGGTTTCCGCTGACGATCGGCGCGAATTGCACCATCGGGCACAAGGCGATGCTGCATGGCTGCACCATCGGCGAGGGGACCCTGATCGGTATGGATGCCACCATCCTCAACGGCGCGAGGATCGGGCGCGGATGCCTGATCGGGGCAGGGGCGCTGGTGACAGAGGGCAAGGAAATACCGGATGGTTCGCTGGTGATGGGCGCCCCGGGCAGGGTCGTGCGGAGCCTTGACGAAAGCGCCCAGGCACGGCTGCTTCTTTCGGCCGAGAATTACCGGCTGAACGCCGCTCGGTTCCGCAAGGGCATGGCGCCGGCCTGAACATCCCCGCGCCGGAAAGCGCTGGCCGGGCCTAGGGGAGCACCGGTTCCACGATCAGTTCGAATTGCAGCCCCTTTCGGGCACATTGCGCGGTAATTTCCGCGCGGACCTGTGCGGCGTGCGGCAAATGCGGGCTGAGCGCGAGGATCGCGCCCTTGTAGCCGATCTTCGCCAGCCGGTCCGCAAGGTCGAGCGCGTCGTGATCCCCGCCGAAAAGCCGGCAGACGACTGCATAGGGCTGGTGTTTGCCCAGAAGGGCCGGGGTCACATCGGCAAAGCGGGTTTCAACGCAATCCGCGCCGGTCAGCCCCGTGATTTTCATCGCCTGTCCGGAACCGACATCGACCAGAAGGATCTTTCCGGTTTCGTTCTTCCCGTCGGGCCCCGGAACGGAAGGCGTGCGGTCCGGTTTCTTGCTGCTGCGGGGGTTTTTCATCGAGTCCTCGGATTTCCAGCCGTATTGACCACGGATACTCGGACGACCCACAAAGGGTTTAGGGGTTCGCGCGCATGTTGCAACCAAAATCTGGGGTGACGCGACGTCGCGATGCTGGCGTCGCGCCTGCCATCGGTGCTACCGCTGCGTCAGCTCATTCGGAACTGGGACCATGCAGATCGCGGAAATACGAGACTTTCTTGCCGCCGTGCCACAGCCGCTTGTCCTGTTCGATTCCAAGGAACGCGTCCTGGCGGCGAACGGACCTGCGGAGGCGTTCTTCGGCGCTGCGCTCGAGGGGCGGGAGTGTTCGTCCTTCATGCGCCATCCGGACTTTCTGACCAGTCTTGAGACCGCCTTGGTCGCACGTGACACATTGACGAAGCGGTTCAAATACGTGTCGAAGGGCGCCGAGACGCAGCTCTTGGTCATCTTTTCGCCCTTGACGGTTGACGGCCGTCCGGTCGCCCTTGCCGCAATCGAGGATCTGACGTCGGCCGAACAGACCGCGACCATGCGGCGCGACTTCATCGCCAATGTCAGCCACGAATTGCGCACCCCGCTGACCGCGCTGGTTGGGTTCATCGATACGTTGCGGGGCGCGGCCCGCGATGACCCCGCCGCGCGGGACCGGTTCCTTGGCATCATGGAACGTGAGGCGGGCCGGATGATGCGCCTTGTCAACGATCTGTTGTCGCTGAGCCGCGTCGAGGCCGAGGAACGGCGGCGCCCGGATCAGGCGATCGACATCCTTGCGCTGGTGCGCAGCGTCCTGCAGTCGCAACGCGACGGTGCGCGAAAATCCGGTGTCGAAATCTCGCTCCACCACGATCAGGAGGCGTACCGTGTCCGCGCGGATGGCGATCAGATCGCGCAGGTTCTCCACAACCTTGTGGAAAACGCGGTGAAATACGGGGGCGCCGGCGGGTCGGTCGCGGTCTCTTTGCGCAGGCTGGAGCACGAACCCGTGGTGCGCGGCCCCGCCGTCCAGGTGGAAGTGGTCGACAAGGGCGAGGGAATCGATCCGCTGCATCTGCCGCGCCTGACCGAGCGATTCTATCGCATCGACACCCACAGAAGCCGTGAAAAGGGCGGGACCGGGCTGGGGCTGGCGATCGTGAAACACATCGTGAACCGTCACCGGGGCCGGCTGAGGATCGAAAGCACACCCGGAAAAGGCAGCAATTTCATAGTGATATTGCCTCTGGACGGTCGCTGAGCGCGCGGGGCGGCGCGCCGTCATCAAACTGTTACATCCGCGTCACAAAAGCATAGCGCCCGGGGCCTAGTTGGAACCGCGAGGGCGCCACTCAGGCTCCCGTCCGTGGACATGCAGGAGAATGCAATGAAATCCGTGCTGCTGACCGTTTCCGCCATCGCGATGGCGACGATCACAACCAGTGCCGAGGCGCGCGACCAGATCCAGATCGCGGGATCGTCGACCGTGCTGCCCTATGCCACCATCGTGGCCGAACTTTTCGGAGAGAACTTCGACTTCCCGACGCCGGTCGTCGAAGGCGGCGGCTCGGGCGCCGGGCGCAAGAAGCTTTGCGAAGGCGTGGGCGATACGACCATCGACATCGCCAACTCGTCCAGCCGCATCAAGCAGTCGGACATCGACCTTTGCGCGCAGAACGGCGTGAACGAGATCATGGAAGTCCGCATCGGCTATGACGGGATCGTCTTTGCCAGCACCATCGACGGCGCCGAATTCGCCTTCACCCCGGCCGACTGGTACGGAGCCCTGGCCGCCAAGGTGATGAAGGACGGCGCGCTGGTGGACAATACCGCCAAGACATGGGCCGACGTGAACCCCGCGCTGCCCGCGCAGGACATTCTTGCCTTCATCCCCGGGACCAAGCACGGCACGCGCGAAGTCTTCGACGTGAAGGTTCTGGAAGCGGGCTGCGAGGCCACCGGTGCCGCCGAGGCGATGAAAGCCGCGGGCGACGAGAAGGCCGAGGGCTGCCTGAGCCTGCGCACCGACGGCGCGTCGGTCGATATCGACGGCGACTATACCGAGACACTGGCCCGCATCGACGCCAACAGGAACGCCATCGGCGTCTTCGGCCTGTCCTTCTACCAGAACAACACCGACAAGCTGCGTGTGGCGACGATGGACGGCATTGTGCCGTCGACCGAAAGCATCGCCTCGGGCGAATACCCGGTGTCGCGTCCCCTTTACTTCTACGTCAAGAATGCGCATCTCGGCGTGATCCCCGGCTTGCAGGAATATATCGATTTCTTCGTCTCCGACGACATCGCCGGCCCGGATGGCCCGCTGGCCGCTTACGGTCTTGTGTCCGACCCCGAACTGGCAAAGACGCAGGAAATGGTGGCCGCCGGCACGCCGATGGGTCCGCTGAACTGAGCCTGATACATTCAGGCGGCGCCACGCGCGCCGCCTGATCCCTTCTGCGAGAGTGAAAACTGAAATGTCCCCAACGGTCCTGCTCGCAATTCTGGTGCTTCTTGCCCTTGCGGGCAATTTGGCGGGGCGGCGGCGCGCCCTTGCGGTTTCCGGCGGCGACGTGCGGCGGCTGCATTCCCTGACCCGATATCACGGCCTGTCGGTGACGCTGTTCACCGCCGTGCCGGCGCTTTTCCTTTTCGGGGCCTGGCTTTTTGTCCAGCCGCTGGTGATCGAAGGCAAGGTATCCCGGATGGCCGCCCTGTCGGCCGTTTCCGATGCCGGTGCGGCCGAACTGGTGATGGGCGATATTCGCCGCGTTGCCGGTGGTCTTGATGTGCTCGCCGCGTCCGAGGGCCTGAGCGAGGGCGATCTGGCCTCCCTGCGGGTGGAGGAGGGCGACCTTCCGTCCCGTCTTGCGAAAGCGGGCGTCGCCATCGCGGGCGATATCAGCGCCGACGTGCTGGACGCGGCGCGCGAATATCGGCGGCTGACGCATCTGTCCTCGGTCGCCATGACGGTTGCGGTGACGGCGATGGCGCTGGCCGGGCTCTTCTGGTCCTTGCGGCGGCTGACACCGGATTACCGGGCGCGGAATATCTCGGAGAGTTTCGTTCTGGCGCTCTTCATCGGTTCGGCGCTGGTCGCGGTTCTGACGACCTTCGGGATCATCGCCTCGCTTCTGGTCGAGTCCATTCATTTCTTCCGGCTTTATCCGGCGCAGGATTTTCTTTTCAACCTGACATGGAACCCGCAATTCCGGGGAGGGTCCGACCTTGGGATCTGGCCCTTGCTCTGGGGGACGCTCTATGTCTCGTTCGTCGCGCTGACCTTCGCGGTTCCGGTCGGGCTGATGGCGGCCATTTACCTGTCGGAATATGCCACGGCCGCGACCCGCGCCGTCATAAAGCCCGCGATCGAGATCCTTGCCGGCATTCCGACCATCGTCTACGGGCTTTTCGCGCTGATAACGGTCGGGCCCTTCCTGCGCGATCACTTCGCCCAGCCCCTTGGCCTTGGCAGCAGTTCATCATCGGTCATGACGGCGGGTCTGGTCATGGGCATCATGCTGATCCCCTTCGTGTCGTCCCTGAGCGACGACATCATCAACGCGGTGCCGCAAAGCCTGCGGGACGGGTCATACGGTCTTGGGGCGACGCAATCCGAGACGGTTCGTCAGGTGATCCTGCCTGCCGCCCTGCCGGGGATCGTCGGTTCGATCCTTCTGGCCGCCAGCCGCGCGATCGGCGAGACGATGATCGTGGTGATGGGGGCAGGGGCTTCGGCCAGGCTTGACCTCAATCCCTTCGAGGCGATGACCACGATCACGGTGAAGATCGTCAGCCAGTTGACCGGCGATACCGAGTTCGCCTCGCCCGAGACGCTGGTTGCCTTCGCGCTTGGCATGGCGCTTTTCATCTTCACGCTGGGGCTGAATGTGCTGGCGCTCTATGTCGTGCGCAAATACCGGGAGCAATATGAATGAGCGTGCTTGCCACGAACACCCCGCGCAAAGGTTCGCTTCTGGCCGTCGATGACCGGACGCGCCGCCGCAACGCCGCCGAGCGCCGGTTTCAGATCTATGGCAGGATCGCGATCGGGATCGCCATCGCGGCACTGGCCGTTCTGCTGTTTACCATCGTGAACAATGGCGCAAGCGCCTTCCGCCAGACCTTTCTGGTGCTTGACATCCCGCTGGAGGAAAAGGTGCTGGACAAGTCCGGCACCCGTGACATCGAAGCGATGAAGAAGGTCACGACCATCGGTTATGGCAAGCTGATCGACAAGGCGCTTCAGGACGCCATCGCGGCACAGGGCATCGCGGTCGAGGGGCTGACCGACAAGGATGTCAAGAACATGATCTCGAAAGAGGCGGCGGGCCTTCTGCGCGACCGGGTGCTTTCGCAGCCCGACCTTGTCGGACAGACGCTGCGCGCGAAGGTTCTGGCGAACGGGCGGATCGACGGCTACATCAAGGGGCGCGTCAGCTATGAAAGCGCCGAACGCGACAGCAACGTGACGCCCGCGCAACTGCGTCTGGCCGATGCGTTGAAGGATGCCGGGATCCTCAGCCGGAAATTCAACTGGGATTTCATCACCACGGCCGATGCCTCGGAACTGCGCCCCGAGTCCGCCGGGCTTGGCGTCGCGATCCTTGGTTCGGCCTATATGATGATCGTGGTTCTGGTCCTGTCCCTGCCGATCGGCGTGGCCACCTCGATCTATCTTGAGGAATTCGCGCCCCAGAACCGCTTTACCGACCTGATCGAGGTCAACATCTCGAACCTCGCGGCGGTTCCCTCGATCGTCTACGGCATCCTCGGGCTGGCCCTGTTCATCAACTTCGCCGGATTGCCGCAATCGGCCCCCATCGTGGGGGGGCTTGTCCTGACGCTGATGACGCTGCCGCGCATCGTCATTCCGACGCGCGCGGCGCTGCGGTCGGTCCCGCCCTCGATCCGCGATGCGGCGCTTGGCATCGGGGCATCGAAGATGCAATCGGTCATGCACCATGTCCTGCCCCTGGCGATGCCGGGCATCCTGACGGGCACGATCATCGGGCTGGCCCAGGCCCTGGGGGAATCGGCGCCGCTTCTGCTGATCGGCATGGTGGCCTTCGTTCGCGATTTTCCCGGCGCGCCGCCCGAAGGCTTTTTCGATCCCGCGGCCGCGCTGCCGGTGCAGGTCTATAACTGGACCCAGCGTTCGGACCCGGCCTTTGTCGAAAGGGCCTCCGGTGCGATCATCGTGCTTTTGATCTTCCTTCTGGCAATGAACGCCGTCGCGATCGTCCTGCGGCGAAAATTCGAACGGCGGTGGTAATTATGGCGGAGAGTGCCAACATGAATGTCATGCGACAGACCGACAGGGATACGGCCATGGCCGATGTCAAGATCGACGCGAGAGGCGTGCAGGTCTTTTACGGCGACAACCATGCGATCAAGGATGTCGATGTCGAGATCGGCGACCGGATGGTCACGGCCTTCATCGGCCCGTCGGGCTGCGGCAAGTCGACCTTCCTGCGCTGCCTGAACCGGATGAATGACACCATCCCGGGCTGCCGGGTCGAGGGGCAGCTGAAGCTCGACGGCGAGGACATCTATGACCGCCGGGTGGACCCGGTGCAGTTGCGCGCCAAGGTGGGCATGGTCTTTCAAAAGCCCAATCCCTTTCCGAAATCGATCTACGACAATGTTGCCTATGGGCCGCGCATTCACGGCCTGACCCGCAACAAGGCCGAACTGGACGAGGTGGTCGAAAAATCGCTGCGCCGCGCGGCGCTGTGGAATGAGGTCAAGGATCGTCTGGCGGCACCGGGCACCGGCCTGTCGGGCGGACAACAGCAGCGCCTGTGCATCGCGCGCGCCGTCGCCACCTCACCCGAAGTGCTTTTGATGGACGAACCCTGCTCGGCGCTCGATCCCATCGCCACGGCGCAGGTCGAGGAACTGATCGACGAATTGCGCAGCCGGTTTGCCGTGGTCATCGTGACCCATTCGATGCAGCAGGCCGCGCGCGTCAGCCAGAAGACGGCCTTTTTCCATTTGGGAAATCTTGTCGAGTTCGGCGAGACGGCACAGATTTTCACCAACCCGCACGACCCGAGGACGGAAAGCTACATTACCGGCCGGATCGGCTGAGCGAGGACCTGAAATGAGCGAACAACATATCCTGCGAGCATTCGACCGCGATCTGGAAACCATTCAGGCGCTGGTCATGAAGATGGGCGGCATGGTCGAAAGCGCGATCCTTCAGGCCGCCGAGGCGCTGGAGACCCGCGACGAGGATCTGGCCGAGAAGGTGCGCGCCGGTGACAAGGCGATCGACGCGCTGGAAGACAAGATCAACGAGGAAGCCGCAAGGCTGATCGCGCTGCGTGCCCCCGCCGCGTCCGACCTGCGCACGGTTCTGGCGGTCCTGAAGATCGCCACCAGCCTCGAGCGGATGGGCGATTACGCCAAGAACATGGCCAAGCGCGCCAATGTGCTGGGGCAGATGACGGCGATCTCGGGCGCGGGCGGATCGCTCCGGCGCATGTCCAAGGCGGTGGTCCAGATGATTTCGGACGCTCTGGACGCCTATAACACAAGGGATGCCGCGCTGGCCGAGGATGTGCGCAACCGCGACCGCGACATCGACCAGATGTACAATGCGCTGTTTCGCGAATTCCTGACCCACATGATGGAAGATCCGCGCAACATCACCGCCTGCATGCATCTGCATTTCATCGCCAAGAATATCGAGCGCACCGGCGATCACGCGACGACGGTGGCCGAGCAGGTGATCTATCTGGTCACCGGCCAGATGCCCGGAGAAAAGCGCCCCAAGGCCGACAGCGTCACGACGATCGGCGTCGGAGGGCTTTGACCCATGCCCCTGCCAAAGGTTCTGGTCGTCGAGGATGAGGCCGCCCAGCGCGAGGTTCTGACCTATAACCTCGAGGCCGAGGGCTATGCCGTCACGCAGGCCGACAATGGCGAAGAGGCGCTGTTGCTGGTCGAGGAGGAAACGCCCGACCTGATCGTTCTGGACTGGATGTTGCCGAACGTCTCCGGGATCGAGGTCTGCCGCAGGCTGAAATCGCGAAACGATACCCGATCGGTGCCGATCATCATGCTTTCGGCCCGGTCGGAAGAGGTGGACATGGTCCGGGGGCTGGAAACCGGCGCCGACGATTACATGGTCAAGCCCTATTCCGTCGCCGAATTGATGGCGCGGGTGCGCAATCAGCTGCGCCGGTCGCGTCCTTCAGCACTCGGGGCCGTTCTCGAATGGGAAGACATCACGCTTGATCCGGAAACGCATCGCGTCCACCGGGGCGGCAAGATCCTCAAACTCGGCCCGACCGAATTCCGGCTGCTGACCACCTTCATGGAAAAGCCGGGCCGGGTCTGGAGCAGGGAAGTGCTTCTCGACCGGGTCTGGGGGCGCGACATCTATGTCGACACAAGGACGGTCGACGTCCATATCGGCCGTTTGCGCAAGGCGCTTTGCGCCCATGGCGGCGGCGATCCGTTGCGCACCGTTCGCGGCGCGGGTTATGCGCTTGGCTAGGACGCCCCCGGGCGGGCTGGTCGCGTCAGGGCAGGGGGCTTGCCGGCGTTGACCCCGGCAAGCCCGCGCCTTATCAAGGCGTCGCGCCCGCGTGAGGAGTTCGGCCATGAAGGTGATCATATGCGGTGCCGGCCAGGTCGGCTGGCAGATTGCCCGCCAGCTTTCGAGCGAAAAGAACGATGTGACGGTCGTCGATAACAACGCCGATCTGGTCCGCCGCGCGACCGAGGCGCTGGATGTGCAGGGGATCGCGGGTTTTGCGTCATACCCCGACGTGCTGGAACGCGCAGGCGCGCGGGATGCCGACATGATCATCGCCGC
>JAGRDO010000057.1:1088-59644 GCA_020447005.1 Paracoccaceae bacterium | reverse complement strand
AACATGGTCACCTGTCAGGTGGCCCATTCGGTCTTTGGCATCACCCGCAAGATCGCGCGGTTGCGCGCGCGTTCTTACATGGACGCGATCTATTCCGACCTTTACCGGCGTGACCATCTGCCGATCGACGTGGTGATCAGCCCCGAACGCGAAGTGGCCGAGGCCGCCCTTCAGCGTCTGGCGGCGCCCTCTACTTTCGATACCGAAAGTTTCATGAACGGGCGCGCGCAACTGCTGGGCATCGCGCTGGACGATGAATGTCCGGTCCTGAACACCCCTTTGCGCCAGTTGACGGATCTTTTCTCGACCTTGAGGGCCATCGTCGTCGGCATTCGCCGTTCGGGGCGCCTGTTTGCGCCGGAGCCGGGGGATCAGCTTTTCGCCGATGATCAGATTTATGTGTTTTCGGACGTGGAAGACATCACGCGGACACTGGAGATCTTCGGCAAGGCCACGCGCAAGCAGGAACGCGTGGTCATCATCGGCGGCGGCAATGTCGGGCTTGGTGTTGCCCAGGCCCTGGAGAACCGCACCGACCGGGTCCGCGCGAAGATGATCGAACGCGACCGGGCCCAGGCCGAGGTGGCGGCGGATTCGCTGCAACGGACCATCGTGTTGAACGGCGACGGCATGAATGCCGAGCTTTTGGCCGAGGCCAATGTCGACAGGGCGGATGCCGTGCTGGTCGTGACCGACGACGACAAGACCAATATTCTTGCCGCCGTGCGGGCCAAGCAGGCGGGCGCGAGGCTGGTCATCGCACTTGTCAACGATCCGACGCTGATCCCCCTGATGGGGGCGCTTGACATTGACGCCTATATCAACCCCCGCGCCACCACCGTGTCCTCGATCCTGCGCCATATTCGCCATGGCAGGGTCCGCGCGATCTATTCGATCGGCGATAACGAGGCCGAGGTGATCGAGGCGCAGGTCCTGTCGACATCGCCCATGGCGGGCCGTCTGGTACGTGACATCGAGTTCCCCGAAGGCGTTCTTCTCGGGGCGCTGATGAAGGGCGACAAGGTCGTGAAGCCGACCGGCGATACCAAGGTGGACGTCGGGGACATCGTGGCGATCTTTGCAATGGCCAAGGACGTTCCGGAAGTCGAGCGCCTGTTGCAGGTCTCGATCGATTTCTTCTGAGCGATGAAAAAGCTGGAAAAACTGCCGCTGATCGTTGTCCTGATGGGGATCGGGGCGTTGGCGATGTATGTCCCGGCATTCCACGCCATGGCGAACCGGGCGTATTTTGTCGCACGCGCCTTTTTCTATTCGGGCACGCTCTTTCTGGTGCTGACGATCCTTCTGGGGGTCGCGACGATCTCGCATGTCAGCCGGCACCGGGCGCGCGATCAGTTGATGACCCTTGTCGTCGCCTACACGCTTCTGCCGGCGATGCTGGCCGTTCCGCTTTCCGAAAACGTGCGCGATACCAGTTTCCTCAACGCCTGGTGGGAAATGGTTTCGGCCTTTTCGACGACGGGGGCCAGCCTTTTCGAGCCATCGCAGCTTGCGGAGTCCGTCCATCTGTGGCGGGCGCTTGTGGGCTGGATGGGCGGCGGGCTGATGCTGGTGGCGGCGGTGGCGATCCTTGCGCCGCTCAATCTGGGCGGGTTCGAGGTGCTGACCGGCGGCGGCGCGGGCCAGACCTTCGTGTCGGGCGCGCAGGTGACCGGCCGGGCCTCGGTGGCCGAGCGCGTACGCCGTCAGGCGCTGTCCATCATACCGGTCTATGCCGCGCTGACCGCGCTCTTGTGGATCGGGCTTATCATGGCAGGCGACAGCGCCTTCGTGGCCATATGCCATGCCATGTCGGTCCTTTCGACCTCTGGCATTTCGCCTGTCGGGGGGCTTTCGGGCGCACATTCCGGACTGACCGGCGAAATGATGATGCTCGTGCTGATGATCTTCGGCCTTTCGCGGAAGCTTTATCCAAGCGACCGGACCTTCCGCAAGGAACAGCATTTGCTGGACGATCCCGAATTGCGGCTGGCTGTGCTGATCCTTACCGTCGTGCCGGCCCTTCTGTTCCTGCGCCACTGGGTCGGCGCGCTCGGCGAGGATGAGATCGACGACACAAGGGCGGCGTTCGGCGCGCTTTGGGGCACGGTCTTTACCGTCCTGTCCTTCCTGACGACCACCGGCTTTGAATCGATCGACTGGGGGCAGGCCCGCAACTGGTCGGGCCTTGCCACGCCCGGTCTGATCCTTGTCGGCCTTGCCGTGATCGGGGGCGGGGTGGCCACGACCGCGGGCGGGGTCAAGCTCTTGCGGGTCTACGCGCTTTACCGCCACGGCGAGCGCGAGGTCGAGCGGCTGGTTCATCCCTCCTCGCTCGGCGGGGCCGGCACGCAGGCACGCAGGCTGCGCCGGCAAGGCGCGCAGATGGCATGGATCTTCTTCATGCTCTTCGCCCTGTCCATCGCCGTGACAATGCTGTTCCTGTCCCTGACCGGACTGGATTTCGAAGCCTCGACGATCTTCGCGGTCTCGGCGCTGTCAACGACCGGGCCGCTGGCATCCTTCGCGGGATCGGTCCCGCTTGCATGGTCCGAGCTTGACGGCGCCGCGCGCGCGATCACAGCCGCCGCGATGGTGCTGGGCCGGCTTGAGACGCTGGCGATCATCGCCCTGCTCAACCCCGATTTCTGGCGCAGCTGAACCGGGCGGGCCCCGATGCCGACCCTGTCCATTTTGGGGGTGGAAACTCCTGAAATCTTGCGCATACTTGCCTTAAGCCTCCGGTGCAGCGCCGAGGGGCGGACCAAGCGCGAAAATCAAAGGCGACAAAGAACATGGCTGCCGACAAACAGAATTTACAAGACGCATTTCTAAACCACGTCCGAAAGGCCAAGGTTCCGGTAACGATCTTTCTAATCAACGGGGTGAAGTTGCAGGGCGTGATCACCTGGTTCGACAACTTCTGCGTTCTGCTGCGTCGGGACGGCCAGTCTCAGCTGGTCTACAAGCACGCCATCTCGACGATCATGCCGGGGCAGCCAATCTCGCTTTACGAGGGCGAAGACTGATCACTGACGAGATCGAACGGCGGGACCAGACCCGCGCCTGGATCCTGCATCCGGACAGAAAGGACCTTCATGCGCGCCGCAAGCCGGAAGACGCATTGGCGGAAGCCTTGGCTCTGGCCGGTGCCTTGCCCGGTATCGAGGTCGCGGGTGGCGAGATCGTGCGCTTGCCGAAGGCGCAGGCGGGGATGCTGTTCGGGTCCGGCAAGATCGAGGAATTGAAGAACCGCTTCGCCGAGAATGAGATCGCGCTGGTTTTCGTCGATGGTCCGGTCAGTCCGGTCCAGCAACGCAATCTTGAACGCGCGTGGAAGGTGAAGCTTCTGGATCGGACGGGGCTGATCCTTGAGATCTTCGCCAACCGGGCGCGGACCCGGGAAGGCGTCCTTCAGGTCGAGCTTGCCGCGCTTAGCTATCAGCGCACCCGGCTGGTCCGGGCCTGGACCCATCTTGAACGCCAGCGCGGCGGCCTTGGCTTTGTCGGGGGACCGGGGGAAACCCAGATCGAGGCCGACCGCCGCGCGATTGACGAAGAGGTGGTGAAGATCCGCCGCCAGCTGTCCAAGGTCGTCAAGACCCGCGAGTTGCACCGCGCCGCGCGCCGCAAGGTTCCGTTCCCGATCGTGGCGCTTGTCGGCTACACCAACGCAGGCAAGTCAACGCTGTTCAACCGCATGACCGGTGCCGATGTTCTGGCCAAGGACATGCTGTTTGCCACGCTCGATCCGACGATGCGCGGCGTGACCCTGCCTTCGGGGCGCAAGGTGATCCTTTCGGATACGGTCGGCTTCATTTCCGAACTGCCGACCCATCTTGTCGCCGCGTTCCGCGCCACGCTGGAAGAGGTGCTTGAGGCCGATCTGATCCTGCATGTGCGGGACATCTCGCACGCCGAAAGCGATGGACAGGCGCGCGATGTGCACGCCATCCTTGAAAGCCTTGGCGTGGATGAGGACGTGCCCCAGATCGAGGTCTGGAACAAGATCGACCTTCTGGCACCCGACCGCCGACAGGCGCTTTTGGCCGTGGATGCCCGCACACCCGAAAGCCATGCCGTCTCGGCCCTGACGGGCGAGGGGCTGACAGCGCTTTTCGCCGCGATATCGGACATTCTTGACGAGGAGCGGCAGGAAACCGAACTGCATCTGGATTTCGGCGCCGGCCGCCAGCGCGCATGGCTGCACGAGGCAGGCGTGGTGCAGGAAGAAAGCGACGGCGAAACCGGCCACCGGATCCGGGTACGCTGGACGCCCCGTCAACGCGCGGCCTTTCTGAAACTGCGATAGAAACCGGCTTATTGGGACGGGGCAGGGCGAAGGAACGTCGTCCCACTCGCCGCCGCGCGGGCCAGATTGGGATCGAGCGACATCGGCACATATTCGCCCCGCCGCCAAAGTTCGCTCATGTCATCGTAATGGCGCGAGAACGGATGCCCGGACTGGCCGGTCGAGATGATGAACACCGAACTGTCGGGATCGTCAAAGTCATAGACACCGCGATAGCCCGCGCCGTTGACGTTCAGATAGGGTTCGGGCCCGTCCCCAAGGGTCTGGCCCCGGTCAAGCGTGTAATCGCCTCCACTTGTCGACTGGCGGATATTCACGATCCATTTCAGAAACGGCGTGCGACCCAGAACCGGATGATCCTGCGCGGCCTGATGCGCATCGCCCCAGCGCCATGCCTCGGCATTGGGGCCATACCGTTCGCTGAGTTCAAGAAGCGCGTCGTCAAGCGACATGCGCGCGATGTCGGTGCAGGTCTCGACCGGCGCGGATTGCAGGATGTCGCACCAGCGCGAGGCGCCGTCGATATCCCGGTACACCCGCTCGATGAAAAGCGGCTCGACATGGCTGAACGATGAGGCCAGCGGGCCAAGCTCATCCCGGATCAGCCGGTTCTGCAAGGCCCGCACCCAGGCGGCGTAGATCAATGGCTCGGGCAGGTGTTCGTTCATGTCGCCCCCCCACTCGGCCAACAGTTCCAGCGCCCGCTGGCGCAGGCGCTCGGGCGTTCCCGCGGGCGCGGCCTCGCCGGTGAACCACAGATCGGCGGCAATCAGCGGCAGGATCGTCCGGGCGGCGGGCGATGTCGTGTCAAGCTGCGCCGAAATGAAGCTTTCGCGGCTGTGAACCTCGCGCTCCTGCATCAGCCGGGTCCACCGCTGGACGCGCTGGGTATCGCCCCAGTCGAAGCTGACATGGCGCGGAAAGGGGCGATCGACGATCTTGTTGTTGGTATTGCCGATGATCCCGCCTGCGGGATCGACGAAGCGGGGGTTCGAACCGTAGGGAAGCCGTCCGGACCAGCGGTTCTCGTTCATCCAGCCAAGCGCCGGCAACCGCCCCTGGCCCCGCATCGCGGCATTGCGGGCCGGCAAGGCCCCGAAAAGCGCCATCGCGACCCCGTGATGATCGGCCATGGTCACGTTCTGCGCCGGGGCGATGAAATCCGATCCCGCCGCAATCCCCTCATTGACGGACTGGGCCTGCTGCAGATGAAGCGCCGCCGTCATCGACGTGTCCGCCGGGTCAAGCGCGGTCCAGCTCAGCGCCGCGACATGGCCCGCCGGGGTGACACTGTCGAGGTTGAAGTACTTGCCGGGCAAGACAGGACCGTTGACGGTCCATTGCAGGTCGATCGTGACCGGCGGAGCATCCTTCACCGCGATGATGGCCTTGCGTGTCGCAAAGGCCGCCCAGCCCAGTTCGGTCCGGTAGCGCGCGGGATCGGCGGGGTTCACCTCTTCCATGCGAAGGTCCTGATCGTCCGCCCAGGCGGTGCTGATCCCCCAGCCGAAATTGGCATTGCGCCCGGCAAGGACCGCCGGAATGCCCGGTATCGTGGCGCCGATGACGCCGCCTTTCGCCAGTTCCAGCCGCGCCAGGTACCAAAGCGTCGGCGCGGTAAAATCAAGGTGCGGGTCATTGGCCAGAAGCGACCCGCCCGCAGCCGCGCGCGCCGGCGCCGCCGCCCAGGCATTCGACGCCCCGGCAGAGGCCCGCCCCCGCAACCCCAGCATTGGCAGCGCGTCGGACCGCAGCGCCGCATAGGATCGCGCCACCCCCGGAACGAGCGCCGCGAAAGGCGGCAGCGCGGCCACACCGTCGCCCGGCGCGTCGGGCATGATGTCACGCACCCAATCCTGCGACAAAAGCGAAACCCGGGCGCGCAGGACCTCGGTTTCGATCTGTGCCGAAGCCCGGAAGGCCATCAGCTTCATCAGCGCAATGGAATCCGCCGGCTGCCAATAGGCAACCTCGTTCGAGAACAGAAAGAACTCCGGCGCGCCGCGCCCCTTCGCCTCACGGTTCACGATCTCGATCCAGGCATTGACGCCGCGCGAATAGGCTTCGAGCGCCGCCTGCGTCTCGCCGTCCTGAGACGCGACGGACTGTTGGGCAAGCCCGTAGAGATCGAGCCTGCGCATCAGCTCATCCGTCGCAAGCGTCGAGGGCCCGAAGACTTCCGAAAGCCGGCCCTGAACCGTGCGCCGCAGCATCGTCATCTGCCAAAGACGATCCTGCGCATGCGCAAAGCCAAGGCCGAAATACACATCCGCGTCGGTCATGGCGAAGACATGCGGGACGTCGGCCGTATCGCGCACGATCTCGACAGGTTGCGAAATCCCGCCCAGCGCAAAATCCTCGTCGTAATCGGGCAGCGAACGGACGGCAAAGTAATAGGCCAGCCCGGTCGCGGCGATCGCCAGCACCACAAGCCCCGAAAATATGCGCAAAAGCCAGCGAAATGCGGTCAACATGGGTTTACCGGCGGGTCCAAGCCACGAAAAGGCACCGAGTTTGGCCGTCGCGGTTGACGACGGGCTCAGGGCGGGTAACTAGGACAGATCGGCAAGAACCGCAACGACCTTTGGGGGATCGAATGGCGAAGGTGGCATTTCTGGGATTGGGCGTCATGGGCTTTCCCATGGCCGGGCACCTTGCGGCCAAGGGACATGACGTCACCGTCTACAACCGGACGGCAGCGAAATCGGACCGATGGGTCAAGACCCACGGCCACAAGGCCGCAGCCACCCCCGCGGCCGCGGCGAGGGGCGCGGAGTTTGTCATGACCTGCGTCGGCAATGACGACGATCTCAGATCGGTCTGCCTCGGCCCCGACGGCGCCCTCGCGGGAATGGGGCGGGGGGCCATCCTCGTCGATCACACGACCGTCTCCGCCGCGGTGACCCGCGACCTTTCCTCCCGGGCCCGCGAACTTGGGCTCGGCTATGTGGATGCACCCGTCTCGGGGGGGCAGGCGGGGGCCGAGAATGGCGTGCTTTCGGTGATGTGCGGCGGCGAGGCGGAAGCCTATGCCGCTGCCGAACCGGTCATCGCGGCCTATGCCCGCATCTGCCGCCTGCTTGGCCCCTCGGGGGCCGGCCAACTGGCCAAGATGGTCAACCAGATCTGCATCGCCGGACTGGTGCAGGGCCTGTCGGAGGGGCTGCATTTCGCCGAACGCTCCGGGCTCGACATCGAAGCGCTGGTCGAGGTGATCAGCCAGGGGGCCGCGGGCAGCTGGCAGATGGCGAACCGGCACAAGACAATGAAGGACGGCAAGTTCGACTACGGTTTTGCCGTCGACTGGATGCGCAAGGATCTGGGCATCTGCCTCGCCACCGCAGAGGAAAACGGCGCAAGCCTGCCCGTTACCGCCCTCGTCGATCAGTTCTACAAGGACGTCCAGAAAATGGGCGGCGGGCGCTGGGACACGTCGAGCCTTATTGCCCGGCTCAGGGCGCCGGGCTGATCGGGGCCGCCACCGGCGACACTACCCGGGCCAGGACGATGACATGGCCTTTCATCGTGGCCCAAATACCTTCCTGGGGCGGCGCAGCCGCCCCGCCCGCCCGCGTCAGGGAATGATCCTTGTGTATTTGGTGCCCTTGACCGTCGCCCCCGCGATAAAGCCCGCCTGCCCGTAGACATAGGCGATGACCGGCGCGAGCGTCGTCGTCGTCTCGACCCCGGCCGAGCCGCCGCGATCGGGCAGGGCATATTCAAGATCCGCGCCCGCCGCCCAGCCATCCGAGGCCCGGAAGTTGGCAAGCGATTCCTGCGTCATGAACATGAGCGCATGGGCATATTGCTGCGCGCCGATCTGAATCCCGTAGCTGGCCTGCGTCGCGGAATAATAGTCGACCGTCACATCGTTGATCCGAAGGGCGCCGCGCCCGTAAGCCCCTCCGAAGAACAGGCCCGCCTCTGTCACCAGCGGCACATAGAGAATACCGACGGCTTTCGACATTGTCTCGGCCGCCCCCGGAAAGTTGGTGCGCAGGTAATCGCGCGCGGCGTCCACGCGCGCGTCAAGTTTCGCCGCCCCGTTTCCGCCGATGCCATTGCCGCATGCCGCCAGACCCGCAAGGGCGCCACCCGAAATCAGGATATTCCTACGGGAAATTCCGCTCATCTCTCTGCTCCGCTCAATTTCAATGCCGCCCGCTTATCTGCGGGTTCCGATCTACCTATAGGCCAGATTGACACGGGTGTCATTAAGTCTTGTGTCCCGAACCGGGCCGCGAATGTCCGGGCGCGGGCGCATCAGGCCTGTTTGTCGGCCAGAATCCGCGCGACATCGGGTGCGAAATAGGTCAGGATCCCGTCGCAGCCCGCCCGCCGGAACGCCAGCAGGCTTTCAAGAATCACGTCCTCTTTCACCCAGCCGTTCAGGACCGCGCCTTTCAGCATCGCGTATTCGCCCGAGACCTGATAGGCGAAAGTGGGCGCCCCGAAGGCATCCTTCACCTCGCGGCAGATATCGAGATAGGGCATCCCGGGCTTGATCATCACCATGTCCGCGCCCTCGGCTAGGTCGCGCGCGACTATGCGCAAAGCCTCGTGGCGATTGGCCGGATCCATCTGATAGGTCTTCTTGTCGCCTTTCAGGGCACCCGAGGCGCCGACCGCGTCGCGGAAGGGGCCGTAAAAGGCGCTGGCATATTTGGCGGCATAGGACAGGATCGCCACATCCTTGTGGCCCGCGCCCTCAAGCGCCGTCCGCATGGCGCCGATGCGGCCATCCATCATGTCCGACGGTCCGAGAATATCGGCGCCGGCCTCGGCCTGGGCAAGTGCCATCCTGACCAGGGCCCCGACCGTTTCATCGTTCAGGATCACCCCGTCCCGGACCAGCCCGTCATGACCGTTCGCATTATAGGGATCAAGCGCGACGTCGGTCATCACCGCGATTTCGGGGATCCGCGCCTTTATCGCGCGGATCGCCCGGTTCGACAGGTTTTCGGGGTTCCAGGCGTCCTCGCAGGTGACGGTCTTCAGCGCCGGGTCGGTATAGGGAAAAAGGCAGATCGCCGGGATGCCAAGCGTCATGGCCTGTTCCGCGGCCCGCAGGGCACCATCGACCGTAAGGCGCGACACGCCCGGCATCGACGGGATGGGGGCATCCGCGCCCGCGACATCGGTGACGAAAAGCGGCCAGATCAGGTCAGAGACCGCAAGCCGGGTCTCGCGGACCATGGCGCGCAGCGCGCCGGTCCTGCGCAACCGGCGGAAGCGTGCAGAGGGGTAGGGGGCCGAAATGGGGTTCATCTGGAAACGCTCTGTTCTTGACTTTTCCCACCGGTTGCATGCTTTGACACCTGCGGCAAGGGTGGAAACCGTCGCAGGGGCGCGCTAGCATCGCGCCAAAAGATGGGGGCGGGAATTGGAATGGACCAGAGTCATATTCGATCTGATTGATTTCAGATCATTTTCCAACCTCTGGTACTGGATTGCGCTGGCCGTCACATGGTCATCCGCATCCCACTGGGTTTTGGGAATTCCCTATGACATGGTCCTGCGCGCCCGGCGCAACGGCGGCGCGGCGGAACAGGACCTGCACGATATCGCCCGCGTCAATGTCGTGCGCATTCTTTACATCGCCCGTGAAGCCGGTCTGATCCTGACGGCGCTTGCGGCCTTCGGTTTGACGCTTCTGGCGGCCCTGGGCTTTTTCTACGGGATCGAATTCTGTCAGGCGATCTTTCTGATTGCCTTGCCCCTTGGCCTTGTCGGACTGCTCAGCGTTTCCACAGCCCGGCGGATCGAAGCCGATGAGATTTCCGGCGAGGCGCTCCGCAAGCGTCTGGCGATCCACCGGGCCTCGGTTCAGGTGATCGGCATGATCTCGATCTTTGTCACCGCGTTCTGGGGAATGCTTCAGAACTTCAATATCTCGGTTCTGCCCGGTTGACACCGCCGCGCGGCGGGATAGGTGAAGGCACATGTCCGAACCCGCCCGCATAACCGTTTCCGGAGCCCCTGAAGGCTTCGATGCCCGCCTTGTCGCGCAGGAACTGGCGCGGGCGAGGGGTGTCGTCCATGTCGCGCGCGATGACAAGCGGATGGAGGCGATGCGCGCCGCGCTTGCCTTCTTCGCACCGGACGCACTGGTCATCACCTTTCCGGCATGGGATTGCCTGCCCTATGACCGGGTATCGCCGAATGCCGACACTTCGGCCACGCGGATGGCAACGCTTGCCGCATTGGCGCAAGGTGTGCCCGGGCCGTTCATCCTGCTCACCACACTCAATGCCGCGACCCAGCGGGTGCCCCCGCGCGAGGTTCTGCGCGCGTCGTCATTTACCGCAAGGGTCGGCCAGAGGCTGGATGAGGCCGCGCTTCGCGGTTTTCTTGTCCGCATGGGGTTCACGCAAAGCCCGACCGTGACCGAGCCGGGCGATTATGCCGTGCGCGGCGGGATCATCGACATCTATCCGCCGGGGGAAGGCGGGCCGGTCCGGCTTGATCTTTTCGGCGATGTGCTTGACGGCGCGCGCCGGTTCGACGCGGCGACCCAGCGCACGGTCGCCAAGCTTGACACTGTCGAACTGGCGCCGGTGTCCGAAGTCATTCTGGATGAGGCCGCGATCACCCGGTTTCGCCAGAATTACCGGATCGAATTCGGCGCGGCCGGCACGGATGATCCCCTTTATGAAGCCGTGAGCGCGGGGCGCAAACACGCCGGGATGGAGCATTGGCTGCCCTTCTTCCACGAAAGGCTCGAAACGCTTTTCGACTATCTGCCCGGCCTGACCGTGATGCTCGACGATCAGATCGCAAGCGCGCATCTGTCGCGCTGGGAGGCGATCGAAGACCAGTATGACACCCGTCTGGAGGCGATGAAGCGCAAGGACCGGCTCGATTCGGTCTATAAACCCGCTGCCCCGGGATTGCTTTACCTTGATGAGGCCGCGTGGGCATCCGCGACCGCGGATCACCGTGTGGTGCGGATGATTGAGCTGCCGCAGGCAACGGGGCCGGGTGTCACCGATGCGGGCGGGCGGATCGGCCGCAATTTTTCGGCCGAAAGACAACTTGAAAATGTAAATCTTTTCAGCGCGCTGGCGGATCATCTTAACGCCAGACGCGCCGATGGGCAGGTTGTCGTTGCCTCCTATTCCGATGGCGCGCGGGAACGGCTGAAGGGGCTGCTGGAGGACGAGGAGCTTCACGGCGCGCAACTGATCCGCGATGTCCGGGACGTTCCAGAGGGGCGGGGCGGTCTTTTCCTTGTCGTCTGGGCGCTGGAACATGGGTTCGAAGGCAAGGGGCTGACGGTCGTCTCCGAACAGGACGTGCTTGGCGACAGGCTGATCCGGGGGCCGAAGAAACGCCGCAAGGCAGAGAACTTCCTGACCGAGGCGCAATCCCTGTCACCGGGCGATCTGGTCGTCCATGTCGATCACGGGGTGGGGCGCTATACCGGGCTTGAAACGATCACCGCGCTGGGCGCGCCGCATGATTGCGTGGCGCTGGAATATGCCGGGGGCACGCGGCTTTACCTGCCGGTCGAGAATATCGAGCTGCTGAGCCGTTATGGCCATGAGGAAGGGCTGCTCGACCGGCTTGGCGGCGGGGCGTGGCAGGCCAAGAAAGCGCGGCTGAAGGAACGTATCCGCATCATCGCCGACCGGTTGATGCGGGTCGCGGCCGAACGGCTTTTGCGCAAGGCGCCGATCCTTGAGGCGCCGCATCACGAATATGATGCCTTCTCGGCGCGCTTTCCGTATCAGGAGACCGACGACCAGCTTTCGGCTATCGACGAGGTGGTGGGCGATCTGGCCGAGGGGCGCCCGATGGACAGGCTGATCGTCGGGGATGTCGGCTTCGGCAAGACCGAGGTGGCGATGCGCGCCGCCTTCGTCGCGGCCCTTTCCGGTGTGCAGGTCGCCGTCATCGCCCCGACAACGCTGCTGGCGCGGCAGCATTTCAAGACCTTCGCCGAAAGGTTTCGCGGCACCGCGATCACGGTGCGCCCCCTGTCGCGCTTCGTCGCCGCGCGCGATGCCGCCCAGACCCGCGCCGGGCTGGCCGAGGGGACGGTAGACATCGTCATCGGCACCCATGCGGTTCTGGCCAAGCAGGTAAAGTTCCGCAACCTCGGCCTTCTGATCATCGACGAGGAACAGCATTTCGGCGTAGGCCACAAGGAACGGCTGAAGGAAATCCGTTCGGAAATTCATGTCCTTACCCTGACCGCCACGCCGATCCCGCGCACCCTGCAACTGTCGCTGACCGGGGTGCGCGATCTCAGCATCATCGGCACGCCGCCGGTCGACCGGCTGGCGATCCGCACCTATGTCAGCGAGTTCGACAGCGTCACCATCCGCGAGGCGCTGTTGCGCGAACGCTATCGGGGCGGGCAGTCGTTCTACGTTGCCCCAAGGATCAAGGACCTGCCGGGGATCGAGGAATTCCTGCAAACCCATGTGCCCGAGGTCAGCTATGTCGTCGCCCATGGCCAGATGGCCGCGGGCGAGCTGGATGAACGCATGAATGCGTTCTATGACGGCAAGTATGACGTGCTTCTGGCCACGTCGATCGTCGAAAGCGGGCTGGATATCCCGACCGCGAACACGATGATCGTGCATCGGGCCGACATGTTCGGGCTGGCCCAGCTCTACCAGATACGCGGGCGGGTAGGGCGGTCCAAGCTGCGCGCCTATTGTTACCTGACCACCAAGCCGCGCATGCCGTTGACGCCCACCGCGCAAAAGCGCCTGCGGCTTCTTGGCAGCCTTGACAGCCTTGGCGCGGGATTTTCGCTGGCCAGCCAGGATCTCGACCTGCGCGGCGCGGGCAATATCCTTGGCGAAGAGCAGTCCGGCCATATCAACGAGGTTGGATATGAGCTTTATCAGGCGATGCTGGAAGAGACGATCGCGCGGATCAAGGCGGGCGATATCGATGCGCCCACCGAAGATGACGGGCAATGGTCGCCGCAGATCAATCTCGGCGTGCCGGTGATGATCCCCGAAAGCTACGTTCCCGATCTAGATGTCAGGCTTGGCCTTTATCGCCGGCTGTCCTCGCTGACGACGAAGGTCGAGCTTGAGGGATTTGCGGCCGAGTTGATCGACCGTTTCGGCCCGGTGCCGAAAGAGGTGAACACGCTGCTTCTGGTCATGCGGATCAAGGCCATGTGCCGACGGGCCTGGATCGGGCGGCTGGATGCCGGACCGAAGGGCGCGACCGTGCAATTCCATATGGACAAGTTCCCCAACCCGGCGGGGCTGGTCGATTACCTTCAGGCGCAGAACGGGCTGGCCAAGATCAAGGACAACAAGGTCATCGTGCGTCGCGACTGGAGCCGGGACAGCGACAAGATCAAGGGTGCCTATGCCATTGCCCGCGATCTGGCCGAAAAGGCCAATCCCCCAAAGCCCGCCTGAGGCGCCGAACAAACGCCCGCCCGGGGCGCCTATTGCCGACGCGTGCCCTGCGTTTCCTGCCGCTTGAGCAGTTGCATCAACCCATAGGCCAGCGCGCTGCAGATCAGAACCCCGATGATCAGCGGCCGCGGGGTGTCGTCAAAGACCCGTCCGATCGGATAGGCGATGATCACGGATATGACCGTCGCAAGCGCGGTCATCAGGGATGCGGCCATCCCCGCGATATGGCCCATCGGTTCAAGCCCGATCGCGTTCAGGTTGCCAAGTGTCAGACCCACCATGAAAAAGACCGAGACCGTCCAGCCGAGATAGATCGGGAAGCTGTCCGGCCCTGACAATACGCCGCTTGCGAAAAGTGCGGCCAGAACCAGCGACAAGACCGTCTGGGCGGCATAGGTCACCTCGGCCATCCGCCGCATGCCGACCCTGACCACAAGGCGCGCGTTGACGATGCTTGCCGTGCCGGCCAGCAGGGCGATAACCGCGAACCAATAGGGAAATTCGGCGCCGCGCCCGAAATAGTGATCGAAAATCTGCTGGGTCGCGGAAAGGGTGCTGAAGAGGGATGCGAAGGTCAGCGACTGGACCGCCAGCACCAGAACGACCGTCCGGTTGGACAGAACCTCTTTCGCGGCCCTGATCATCGGGCGCGCGGACAGCGGAAGGCGCCGCGCCGGTGGCAGGGTTTCGGGTTGCCGCACCCCGAACCAGATCGTTGCCAGCGCCGCAAAGAGGATGAAGGCCACGAAAACCGCCCGCCAGCCGAACCCCGCAATGATGAACGACCCGATCAGCGGCGCCACCGCCGGCACGAGGGTGAATATCATCATCACGAACGAGATGAGCTGCGCCATCTGCCGGCCGGAATAAAGATCGCGAACCAGCGCCATTCCCGCGATCCGCGGCCCGGCGACCCCCAGGCCCTGCAAAAGCCGCGCCAGCAGCATCCATTCGAATGTCGGCGCTTTCCATGCAAGCAATGCCCCGATTGCATAGATCAGCGCGCCGACGAGGATTGTCGCCCTGCGCCCGAAGGAATCCGAAAGCGGCCCGGCAGCGAATGTGCCAAGACCCATGCCCAGAACGAAACTTGTGATGATAAGTTGCGCCCGGTTCGGATTTTCCGGGGTAAGGTCCCGCGCGATTTCGGGAAGGGCCGGCAGCATCGCGTCAATCGAAAACGCGGTCATGGCGAAGAGCGTCGCCAGAAGGATCACGAATTCGACGACCGGAAGGCGGCGGAGAACCGCGTCAGGCTGCTCAATCGTCATTCGCCAGAGCTTTCGGCACCCGGCGACCCGTCGGAAAGCTGGCGGATGACATCAAGCCATACCTCGGTCGGCTGCGCGCCCTGCAGGACGTGGCGGTGGGCAATAATGAATGTCGGCACGCCCGAGACACCGCGCTCGCGTGCATGGGCGTCGCGAGCGGCAATATCCGCACGGTCGCCGTCGCCTTGCAAAAGGCGCAGCATCATAGCCCTGTCCAGACCGGTTTCCCCGGCGATATCGGCCAGGGTTTCCACATCGCCCACGTCGCGCCCGTCGCGCCACAACGCCCGAAAAAGCGCCGTGACCATCGCGCTCTGCCGCCCTTCCAGCCCGGCCCAATGCACCAGACGGTGGGCATTGAGCGTGTTGGGCGTGCGGGCCACCTTGTCGAGGTTGAGAACCGCTCCTGACTGTTCGGCATGCTGCACCAGCGGCGCATAGGCCCGAACGGCGCCGTCCTTGCCGCCGAACTTCGCCTCAAGATAGGCGCGCCGGTCCATACCGTCTTCGGGCATGTCAGGGTTCAGCTGAAACGGATGCCATTCCACCTCAAACGGATGATCGGGGGACTTTTCCAGAGCACGATCAAGATAGGCCTTGCCGACATAGCACCAAGGGCAGGCAATATCAGAAATTATATCCAGCTTTATCATCGTGTTGCAATCCATTCCTTACGCAATTCCCGGCGGCTTACCTTGCCGGTCGCGGTCAGCGGCATCCTGTCCACATGCTTGTAAAGGCGCGGCTGCCTTGCCCGTGAAAGACGGCTTTGCGCCAACGCCCTGGCCGCATCCTCGTCCAGATCGCCGGTGTAGAAAAGACCTATTCCGGTCACATCCTCGCGCAGCGGCACTTCGACCGCCGCCACAAGGTCGATCCCCGGACATCCGGCGAAAACCTCTTCAATGTCCCCGGGCGAAATCCTGTAGCCGCCCGCGGTGATCAGATCGTCCTCGCGCCCGTGGCTGGTGATCGCGCCGTCTTCGGCCATGGCAACCATGTCGCCTGTAAGGAACCAATCCCCGTGGAAGCTGCTCTTTGTTTCCACATTGTCATAGCGAAGAAACAACCCCGGGTCGCTGCGATGGACGGCAAGGCGGCCCGTCTCGCCCATTGGCAAAGGCAGACCGTCTGGCCCCAGCACCGCGATCCGGCGGCCAGACTGCGCGTAGCCAAGCGCTCCGGACGGGGCAGGGCGGCTTGGGCTGGCTGACAGAAAAGTCGAGCATTCGGACATGCCGAAAGCCTCGTGCACATCGCATCCCGTCGCCTCACGCCAGGCGGCGCGCAGGGAAGGGGGCAACCTTTCACCCGCCGACAACCCGTGGCGCAGCCTTGGGTGCGCGAGCGGCGGAAAAAGCTTCAATATCTTCCTGTAAATACCCGGAACAGCGCAGAAAACTGTCACATCGAAGCGCCGCAAAAGTAGTGGAATCTGCGCCGGATCGACGGTATTCGCGGCCACCATCGCGGTTGCTCCGGCCAGCCAAGGGTCGAAGAGCCCGGCCCCAAGCGTAAAGGTCCAGTTGAGCGCCCCGGCATGAAACACCCGGTCCGTTTCGCGCAGCCCGTGCCAATCCTCCATCATCATGCGGCGCGCCCACAAGGCGCGATGCGCATGAACGACGGCGCGCGGCGGGCCGGAACTGCCGGAGGTAAAGACGATATAGGCGTCACGGTCAGGCGCGCCCATGTTCCAATCGGCCTCGGGCAGGGCCTTGAATTCCAGCAGGGCGGCATCATTGAGAACCGGGCAGGGCGCGGGGCTGGGCAAGGCCAGCCCGTCACCCGCCACGATCAGGCGGGGCGCGACGATCCGCGCAAGCCGCGTCGCCTCGGCCTCTGACAGATCGGCTGGTGTCGGCACCGGGACAAGCCCGGCGGCGATCGCCCCCAGAAAGGCCAGCGGAAAGGCAATTCCATTGCCGAGCCGCAACAGAATTCGGTCGCCCGGCGTCAGGCCCAGATCAAGAAGACCGGTCGCGACACCGCGAACGGTGCGCTCAAGTTGCCCATAGCTCCAGCGTTCGGCACCGGTCACGCGCAAGATCTGCAGCGCAGGCTTGTCGGCAAGCCGGTGCGCGTGGGCCAGCACATCCCGGGCCATATTGTAAGGCGCAGGGCATTGCGGCGCGTTCGGGCATTCGGTCACGGAGAGCATGTGCCATCGCTACGCCTGATGTAAAGACGATGCAAGGCGACGGCGCTTGCGGCTTTTGGCAGGGTTGCGGCGGCAGGGCGGCGTATCTGCCTGTGCCGGTCGCAGGGCGCAAGCCCAGATCCAATTATCCGATAATCGGTATTATGTAATTTCCGTATCAATTGCGGTCCCGCAGGATCACCGGACTGGCCCCCGGCGCAAATAGCCGCTACATCCCGCGCATCAGATATCGGAGATTGCCATGACATTCGATCGTTCGATCAAGATCGCCCCTTCCATTCTTTCTTCGGATTTCGCGAATTTCGGCGCGGAAATCCGCGCGATCGAGGATCAGGGTTGCGATTGGGTTCATGTCGACATCATGGATGGCCATTTTGTGCCGAACCTGACCTTTGGCCCCGCGACCTGCAAGGCAATCAGGCCCCATATCCGGACCGTGATGGACGTGCATCTGATGATCGCCCCGGTTGATCCCTTTATCGAGGCTTTTGCCGAAGCCGGCGCAGACATCATTACTGCACATATCGAGGCCGGACCGCACATTCACCGCACATTGCAAGCCATTCGTGCGACAGGAAAAAAAGCAGGTATTGCGATCAATCCCGGAACGCCGGCCGATGCGGTTCGACCGGTTCTGGACCTAGCCGACATGATCTGCGTGATGACGGTGAACCCGGGCTTTGGCGGACAGAAATTCATTCATTCACAGATAGATAAGGTCCGATCTTTACGCGATATGATCGGGGATCGGCCTGTCCTTATCGAAATTGACGGCGGCATCACGCCGGAAACGGCGCCGCTGGTGGCCGCGGCAGGTGCGGATGTTCTGGTGGCGGGTTCGGCCGTGTTTTCGGGCGGCTCCGTTGCAAAACCGGACGTCTACGGAAAGAACATCGCGGCAATCCGCGCGGCTGCCGAAGCCGCCTAGTTCAAGGAGAGACCCATGGCCGCCACCCCACCCGTCTGCGACTTTGGCTGGAAAGCCCCCGATTTCGCCCTTCCCGCCACGGATGGCGAGGTCTGGTCCCTGGCTCGGGTCGCGGGCCAGCGTGGCACGCTGATCATGTTCATCTGCAACCATTGCCCCTATGTCCGCTCGATCCTTGACCGGATCGTGCGCGACGCGCATGGGTTGATGGAACTCGGGATCGGTGTTGCTGCCATTTCATCGAATGACGCCACCGCCTACCCGGCCGATGGTTTTGACCAGATGCGCGCCGAGGCCAGCCACAACGGTTTCCGCTTTCCCTATCTTTACGATGAGACGCAGGACGTCGCCCGAAGCTATGGCGCGGTGTGCACGCCCGACTTCTTCGGTTTCGATGCGAATTTCGGGTTGCAGTACCGCGGGCGGCTCGATGCGTCGGGACGCAACCCCGCGGCGCCGGAATCGCGGCGCGAGCTTTTTGAGGCGATGCGCCAGATCGCCGAAACCGGCATAGGGCCGCGCGACCAGATCGCCTCGATGGGATGTTCGATCAAGTGGAGAGCTGCCTGAGCCCTGCCCTGAAACATTCAAACATTGCTATGCGAACAGGACGTTCTATATTCCGGGTAACAGAATTCGGAGCTGCCCCATGTCCAGCAATCGCCATCCAGATGTCCGCGGATTTTTCGATGACGCGACCAATACGATAACTTATGTCGTGAAGGATCCGGCCGGCCCGTCCTGCGCCATCGTGGATTCGGTGCTGGATTTCGATTACGCATCGGGGCGCACCGATACGCGGTCTGCCGATGCTGTCATCGCCCATGTCAGGGCCGAAGGGTTGACGGTGGAGTGGATCCTTGAATCCCATGTGCATGCCGACCACCTGTCGGCCGCGCCCTATATCCAGAAACTGCTGGGCGGCAAGATCGGCATTGGCCAGAAGATCACCGTGGTTCAGGACACGTTCGGCAAGATCTTCAATGAAGGCACCGAGTTTCAACGCGATGGGAGCCAGTTCGACCGGCTGTTTCAGGAAGGCGATCGGTTCGATATCGGCGGGCTGGAGGGTCATGTGCTGCACACACCCGGCCACACGCCCGCCTGCCTGACCTATGTCATCGGCGACGCGGCTTTCGTCGGCGACACGCTTTTCATGCCCGATTTCGGCACGGCACGCTGTGATTTTCCCGGCGGATCGGCCGAAGCCCTGTTCGCCTCGATCCAGAAAATCCTGAGCCTGCCGGACGATACGCGGATCTTCGTCGGCCATGACTACAAGGCACCCGGGCGCGACACCTATGCGTGGGAGACGACCGTTGCCGAGGAAAAGGCAAAGAACGTCCATGTGGGCGCCGGGCGCAGCGAAGACGAGTTCGTGAAGATGCGCAATGCGCGCGACGAAACGCTGGCGATGCCGCGATTGATCATCCCGTCCTTGCAGATCAACATGCGCGCGGGCCAGATGCCGCCGGCGGAAGCCGACGGCACGAGCTATCTGAAGGTTCCGGTCGACAAGCTCTGATTTCCGGACAGGCTGGTGTCCGCCCGGACCGATCGTCGCTCAGACGATGGCTTTTTCCAGCATCGGCACCCCCCGAGCGATCCGGTCAGGCCCGAGCGGCGACAGATCGAGCGTCCGGTAGCCTCCGGTCAGGATCAACTCGGACAAACCCCGGCCGACGGCGGGCGCCTGTTGCAGCCCGTGGCCGGAAAACCCGGCCGCGACATAGAAATTGGAAAGCCCCGGCCAAAGCCCCAGCACGGCATTCTGGTCCAGCAGGTTATAGTCATAATGACCGACCCAAAGTCGCATCACCTTGGCCGCATCGAACCCTTCGGCGCGGCCATATAACCGTTCCCAGATCGTCTCTTCGAATTGGCCGGCGTCAGGTTCCCAATCGTCGAGGTCGCAGACCCGGTCATCGTCCGGAACCGTGGCGGTGATCCAGTGATTGTGCTCGGGCCGCAGGTAGAATCCGGTGTGATCGATCAGCAAGGGTGCATCGGGATGGCGGGCATTCGGCGCGTCGATCACGAAGACGGTGCGTTTGCGCGGCTCGACCGGCAGGTCTGCGCCAACCATCCGGCAGAGCGCGGGCGCGCCGGTTCCCGCCGCGCAGAGGACCGCGCCCGCGCCCAGATCGTCACCTTCGGCAAGCGTGACGCCGGTTATCCGGTCACCCTCTCGCACCACGTTCGTCACTTCGCCGGTGCGGTAGACCGCACCAAGACCGCGGGCCGCATTGCGCAGCCCGTTCAAAAGCCCCATGTTGTCGAACCAGCCTTCATCGCGGGCCCCGAGACTGCCCGCAACGACATCATCGAAGCGCATCCAGGGGAACCGCTTGCGCAGGGTCTCGACCCCGAGCACCTCGGTCGCGGCACCAAGGCCGCGCTGCATGGCGGCGAGATCCTCCATCAGTGCCGCGCCCGCCTCAGTGCCGGACAGGAAAAGATAGCCGTTCTCGCGCAGGCCAAGCGACGCGACGCCGCCGGCCGGGCCGACATGCCGGGAAAAGTTCCGGATGAAATCGATGCCGAAGCGGCTGATCTCGACATTGACCGGGTTCGAAAACTGCTGCCGGATCGACGCGACGGACAAGGCGGTCGCGGCCCTGGCATAGGTTGGGTCTTTCTCGACAACCAGGACACGCAGCGCCGGGTCGGTCCGCAACAGCCACCAGGCCGTCGATGAACCGGTCACGGCCCCGCCGACGATAACCACATCCCAGTGTTCGCGACCCATGATCCCTCCGCCGGCGCATCCCGATGTACTACAACACATTGCCCTGTAAAGGAGAAACTCTCGACAGAGTTGAATTCCCGTGTCAAACAGGCATCGGGGATTGAGACATGAAACGAACTGACGCTTCTGGAATGCCGTCTGGTATGCCATCATGTACCCGGACGCGGCGGTGGGTCTACGCTGTCCGGACATTGCATGTGGCGAAGCACGGCCAATAGTGGAAGGCTTGCGCGGAAATGACCCCGTTGCTTGATCACCTTGAACAGATCCTTGAGCCGACGACGATCGAGGAAGTCTGGGCGTTGCATATCCAGAAGATGGCGGAATACGGCTTTGACCGGCTGTTTTACGGATTCACGCGGTTCAGAACGTCGCATTCCTACGGGAATACCGACGATCTTCTGATTCTCTCGAATCATCATCAGTCCTATCTGGATGAATACGTCCAGAAAGGGCTTTACTATCACGCGCCGATGGTTTCCTGGGCGGCAAACAACGTTGGCGCCTGCTCGTGGCAGCTTATCCGCGAGATGGTCGACTCCGGTGCGATGACGGATACCGAGCGGCGCATTGTCGAGCTTAACAATCGGTATGAGATCAGCAGCGGCTATGCGATCAGTTTCCGGGATCTTTCGGTCCGCTCGAAAGGCGCGATCGGTCTTTGCGCGCGGGTGGGTCTTGATCAGGACGCGGTCGACCAGATCTGGTCTGTCCATGGCCGCGAGATTCTGCTGATCAACAACATCACGCATCTGCGCATCACATCCCTGCCCTTCGCCACCCCACGGCGTTCCTTGACCGCGCGCCAGCGCGAGGCGCTTGAATGGGTCGGCGAAGGCAAGACGATGCAGGACATCGCCACGATCATGGGCCTGACGCCCGCGACCATCGAAAAACACCTGAGGCTTGCCCGTGAAGCGTTGGAGGTTGAAACCACCGCGCAGGCGGTTCTCAAGGCGTCCTTTCAGAACCAGATTTTCATCGCTCCGGCATAGATTTCCTGACTGTCACTTTAGTGCCAGCAATCTGACGCGTTTTTGTTACTGAAATCGGAATAATTCCCGCTGAGGCGAGCGTTGGGTTTCAAAGGTAAGGATTTCCCTACTTTCTTTACGTAAGGTAAAGCAGCAGAATTGAAGCGTTCCGTGAGTGGTGGCATTAGCCAGGAACAGCGTCCCGAACCAACCTGTTGTTTTCAGGGGAACGTGACGCACCGGGAAACCGGATGCTGGGTCTGCCGGGTGTATTTTCCACCTTGCGGACCCGGCGCAATACGCGCCCTGTCCTCATCCCCAACAGGTGCTGGCGCGGTTCAGGGCGGCATGTTTCCCAGCGAAGCATGCCGCCTTTTGTTTTGCGCGGTTGAGGGCAGTATGTCGCGCCGGGGCCGGGTTCGGCCGATCCGGCGCAAAATGAAACGCAAAATGAAACGGGGCCGCCAATGGCAGCCCCGGATCAAAACTTATCTGGAAGAGCGGATTATGCGCCGCGGGTCTTGGCGACTTCTGCCGCGAAGTCTTCCTTTTCCTTCTCGATGCCCTCGCCGACCGCAACACGTGCGAAACCGGTGATCTCGATCCCGCCGTCCTTGGCCGCCTGACCGACGGTGGTCTTGCCGTCGGCGCTTTTCACATAGGCCTGGTTCACCAGCGTGACATCGGAGAGGTACTTTTTCATCCGGCCGGGAATGATATTCTCCCGAATGATATTCTCCGGCTTCGGCTTGGCCGAGTTCGCGTTCTCTTCCAGCGCGGTGGCAATCTGCACCTCGCGCTCTTTCTCGACCACGGCCGCGTCAAGACTGCTTTCGTCCAGCGCCAGAGGATTGATCGCGGCGATGTGCATGGCGATACCGCGCGCAAGTTCGGAATCCGCGCCCTTGAAGGCGACAAGCACGCCGATCTTGCCCATGCCGTCCGCGGCGGCGTTGTGGACATAGGAAACGACCGAATCGCCCGTGACCGAAACCATGCGGCGCAGCGTCATGTTCTCGCCGATCTTGGCAATGGCGCTGGTCAGCGTTGCCTCCACCGTGTTGCCGGCGACTTCGGTCACTTTCAATGCATCGATATCGGACGCGGAAAGGGCCGCCGTCGCGATGGTCGAAACCATGGATTGAAACTCTTCGTTCTTGGCCACGAAGTCGGTTTCCGAGTTTACCTCGACGGCAACACCCTTGCCGCCTTCGACGGCAACACCGATCAGGCCCTCGGCCGCGACGCGGCCGGATTTCTTGGCGGCCTTGGCAAGGCCCTTGGTACGCAGCCAATCGACAGCGGCATCCATGTCGCCGCCGGTTTCGGTCAGCGCTTTCTTCGCATCCATCATGCCTGCGCCGGTGGACTCGCGCAGTTCCTTCACCATTTGTGCGGTGATCGCCATTTCGGCTCTCCTTCGAAGATTTCTCAATGGATCAGGCGGGGTTTCCCCCGCCCGCGTTGGTCTGGCAGGGACAAGGCCGTGCCTGCCCCCTGCCCCGTTCTCAGGCGTCTGCGGCCTCGTCGGCGACTTCTTCCTCGGGCGCTTCTTCCAGCGCGCCAAGGTCGATACCGGCGGCACCCATCTGGGCGCTCATGCCGTCAAGCGCCGCGCGGCTGACAAGATCGCAGTAAAGCGCGATCGCGCGGGCGGCATCGTCGTTGCCGGGGATGACATAGTCGACGCCGGACGGCGACGCGTTGGTGTCAACGACCGCCACAACCGGAATGCCCAGCTTGCGGGCTTCGGCGATGGCGAGGTCTTCCTTGTTCACGTCAAGCACGAACAGAAGATCCGGCACACCGCCCATTTCACGGATACCGCCGAGAGAAGCCTGAAGCTTCGCCTGCTCACGCTCCATTCCAAGGCGTTCCTTCTTGGTCAGCCCTTCCGCGCCCGAACCCAGAACCTCATCAAGGTTCTTCAAACGGCTGATCGACTGGGAAACGGTCTTCCAGTTCGTAAGCGTGCCGCCAAGCCAGCGGTGGTTCATGTAGTACTGGGCGCATTTTTCGGCGGCTTCGGCAATCGGCTTCTGGGCCTGACGCTTGGTGCCGACAAACAGGATGCGGCCGTTCTTCGCCACCGTCTCGCGGATGACGTTCAGCGCCGCGTCCAGCAGGGGCACGGTCTGGGTCAGGTCGATGATGTGAATGCCGTTGCGGTCGCCGTAGATGTATTCGCCCATCCGCGGGTTCCAGCGCTGCGTCTGGTGGCCATAGTGAACGCCGGCTTCCAGAAGCTGACGCATAGTGAATTCAGGCAGTGCCATGTCCGTTTTCCTTTCCGGTTTCTACCTCGGCGAAGCCATCAGGGATTTCTCCCAACCGGCGGACCTTTCGGGGATGTCTCCCCCGAGGGCCCAAGCCTCGCCTGTGAAGTGAGGCGCGCATTAGACGGGATTCGGCGAAAAGGCAAGTCCGGCGCGAAATTTGGGTGATAGAACGTGCGGGATGACAACAAGGACGAATCAATGACATTTCCCGATTTCATGCGCGCCTTTCCCGCACTGGACGTACCCTTCCCCGAAGACAGCGTGCGCATGTACGCCCTGCGTTCGGACAGCGGCCTTGCCGTTTACTTCGATGTCCTGAAGGACATGGCGGTGCCGCCGCATTCCCACAAGGGGCAGTGGGGGGCGCTGTTTCAGGGCGAGATCGAGCTGACGGTGGACGGCGTCACGCGCATTTGCCGGCCCGGGGACACGTGGGACATTCCGGCGGGCGCGGTCCACAGCGCGGTCCTGAAGGCAGGGTCGAAGTTGATGGATGTCTTTGAAGAGCCCGACCGCTACCCGCTCAGGCCACGAGCCAGCGAATAAACGGCAGGTGCGCCTGGGTAAGGCGCAGCACCTCGTCCGCTGCCTGCGGCCCGAAAAGCCAGTCCGGCACGGGCAGGCGATCATGTGTCCGCGCAACGAAGGCCTTGCGCCGCAAAAGATGCGTCCAGTCGCCTTCGGCGTCATATCCGCGCGGCAGGCGGGCCAGATCGGGGTCGGTCAGCCGGCTTCCGGCCTTCTCCGCCTCGGCCAGTGACCCCAGAAGCCGCGCGCGGTCCTTCGGGTCGAGGATACGGGCGCGGATCGCGGCAAGCCCGGCCGGTTCAAGCCCGAACTGGCCGGCCCCGAAGCCGATACCGTCCGGATGCAGCACGATATGCATGCCGGGCGCGCGGTTCGGGTGCCTTCCGGCCCAGAAGACAAGGTGCAGCCTGGCACTATAGGGCGCCTTGTTCGCGGAAAAACGGACGTCCCGGTTGATGCGGCGCAAAGAGCCGTTGAGGCGCGCTTCGGCGCGAAGCGGCGGATCAAGCGCCTCCATCGCCGGTTGGACCGCCGCGATGAACCGCAAGGCCGGATCGCGCCAGACGTTTTCGTAACGGTCCCGGTTCGCCTCGAACCAGTCGCGCGAATTATGCGCGGCGAGATCGCGCAGGAACTCGAACGTCTCTGGTCCAAAACTCATTCCGTCCCTCCGGCGTCAATCGAAACCTGCCATCCCCGGCGCCGCCGGATGGCACCCCGAGCGTGACCCGTCCGCCCGTCCCCGCGCCCGACCGGCCGCCGACATATCCTTGCATTCGGGCGCTGGCCGAACCTAGCACCCACCCATCCGGCGTGCCAAGGCGCGGTTCTGACTTGCCGCGCCCCGCGCTTGACGGCAGAAAGGCGGTGATGACAGCACATCCGGATATCCTTTGTATCGGCTCGGTCCTGTGGGACATCATCGGCCGCGCCCCCGTGCACATGCGCGCCGGTTCGGACGTACCCGGCCGGATCACCCGGCTGCCGGGCGGGGTCGCGATGAATATCGCCATGACGCTTGCCCGTTTCGGCATGCGGCCCGCGATCCTGACGACGATCGGGCGCGATCCCGAAGGCGACGAACTGATCCTGGCCTGCCGACGCCTGGGGTTGAACAGCGACCATGTCTATCGATCCGATGACCTGCCGACAGACCGCTACATGGCGGTCGAAGGCGCCAACGGGCTGATCGCCGCCATCGCCGACGCGCATTCGCTGGAAGCGGCAGGCGACAAGATCTTGCGCGCCCTCGGCAATGGCGCGCTTGGCTCGGCCAAGGCCCCCTGGCCGGGGCCGATCGCGCTGGACGGAAATCTCACGCAAGGGTTGCTGGCCGATATCGCCCTGTCCCCGCTTTTTGCAAAAGCCGACCTTCGGATCGCGCCGGCAAGCCCCGGCAAGGCCGAACGGCTGTTGCCCCTTTTGCCGGTCAGGAACGCCACGATCTATGTCAACCTTGAGGAAGCGGGCCTTCTTTGCCAGCGCGAGCTTGCCTCTGCGCCCGTGGCGGCCGAGGCGCTCTTGGAACGCGGCGCGGCGCGGGTTCTTGTGACCGACGGGGGGCGCACCACGGCCGATGGCAGCGCGGGCGGCATCGTGACGGCCGAACCGCCCAAAGTGCTGGTGACACGGATCACCGGCGCCGGGGACACGTTCATGGCCGCCCATATCGTTGCCGAAACGCGCGGTGCGGACCGCGCAACGGCGCTTCAGGCGGCCCTGGAAACCGCCGCACATTACGTTTCGGGAGATATCGGCGCATGACGACCCTGCCCCTTCACTTCAGCGCCGAAGCGGCTTCGGCGAAAGCCGAAGGTCGGCCGATTGTCGCGCTGGAATCGACAATCATCACTCATGGCATGCCTTTCCCGCAGAATTTGGAAACGGCAAAACTGGTAGAGGCAGAGGTACGGCGCCACGGCGCTGCGCCTGCGACGATCGCGGTGCTGGAGGGGCGCCTTTGCATCGGGCTTGAGCCAGGGGAGCTCGATGCGCTCGCCCGAAACGATGGGGCCATGAAACTCTCGCGCGCCGATATCGCCACCTGCATCGCCTCTGGCCGGACCGGCGCCACGACGGTCGCGGCGACGATGATCGCGGCGCATCTGGCCGGTATCGCGGTCTTCGCCACCGGCGGGATTGGCGGCGTGCATCGCGGCGCCGAGTTCAGCTTTGACGTTTCGGCCGACCTTCACGAACTTGCCCTTACGCCGGTGACGGTCGTGGCCGCGGGCGCCAAGGCGATCCTCGATCTGCCGAAGACACTCGAACTGCTCGAAACCCTCGGCGTTCCCGTCATCGCCTTCGGACAGGACGACTTTCCCGCATTCTGGTCGCGGCGCTCGGGTCTTTCCGCCCCGCTGCGCATGGACAGCCCGGCCGAGATCGCCGCCGCCCATACGATGCGCGCGCGGTTGGGGATTAGCGGCGGCCAGCTTGTCGCGAACCCGATCCCGGCCGAACACGAAATTCCGCGCGACGAGATCACCCCGATGATCGAACAGGCGCTCGCCGATGCGAAGCGCCGGAACATTCATGCCAAGGCCGTTACCCCGTTTCTACTGGCCCGGATATTCGAGCTGAGCGGCGGACGCTCGCTTGACGCGAATATCGCGCTGGTTCTCAACAATGCGCGTCTGGGGGCCGCAATCGCCGGCGAAATCGTCAAGGCACGTTGATCCGCACCATTGCCGAGCACGGCAGGACTGCCTACATTCCCAGCGCGATGCAGGGGAAGAGCAATCCATGAAAAGGCGGGATCGACAGGACGGCAACCCGATCATCCAGCCCGCCAAAAAACGCGGGCTGGTCGCAAGATTCCGCGCCAATTTCCTGACCGGTCTGGTCGTCGTGGCGCCCATCGGGCTGACGCTGTGGCTGATCTGGACCGTGACCGGCTGGATCGACGGCTGGGTTCTGCCCTGGGTGCCCGCCAAATATCAGCCCGACGCGCTTTTGCGGACATTCTTCGACATCGAGACCCGGATCAACCTGCGCGGGGTCGGCGTCGTTGTCTTTCTTGTCTTCACGGTCATCGTGGGCTGGGCGGCCAAGGGCATCATGGGGCGTTCGCTGATCGGCTGGGGCGAAAGCCTTGTCGACCGGATGCCGGTTGTCCGGTCGGTCTATAGCGGGGTCAAGCAGGTGGCCGAAACGGTCTTCAGCCAGACCGAGGCCAAGTTCGACAAGGCCTGCCTGATCGAATATCCCCGGCCGGGCATCTGGGCCATCGGCTTTGTCTCCACCAAGGCCAAGGGCGAGATTCTGAAACGCCTGCCCGGCTCCGAGATCCTGACGGTCTTCCTGCCGACGACACCCAATCCGACCTCGGGCTTTCTGCTTTATGTCCCGCAGAGCGATGTCACGCTCTTGGACATGTCGGTCGAGGACGCGGCCAAGCTCGTCATATCCGCCGGTCTGGTCTATCCGGCGCCGAAACCCGCCACGCAGGCGCCCACGCGCACCGGGCGCGGCTGACGGCCCCGGCACGCGGCCCGCCCCTAGAGGATGTCGGACGGCTTCGTGCTGTCTTCGGTATTGAGCCTGTGGCCGTGATCGGCCAGAAATCTTCCGGCGGCGGCCCGGCCGGCCTCTTTCAACTCTGCCAGCATCCCCGGTTCGGGCAGCATCTTGCTTCTGGCTGAGAGGCTGTTCATCAACCCGTCATCGGCGATGAAATGCAGCAGGACGTCCTTCATCGCTCCGGGCTCTGTGCGGCCTTCCCTGATCAACCGCTTCACGAAACCGATGGCGCGGATCTCGCTCAGCAGGGACGCGTTGAAGCTGACCTCGTTGATCCGGTCGAGGATCTCCTGGGCCGTTACGGGGATTTCCTCGCGCACTCTCGGGTTGACCGAAACGATGACGATATCCTGCGGCAGCGATGGCGCAAAAAGCGGGAAGAGCGCCGGGTTGCCGGTATAGCCGCCGTCCCAGTAATGCTCGGTCCGTCCCGTCGCCGGATCGGGAATCTCGACCGCCTTGAAAATCGTCGGCAGGCAGGCCGATCCCAGGATCGCCTGTTCCGTGACTTCGGCGCCGGAAAACACCTTGATCTTTCCGGTCCGCACATTCGTGGCCGCCACGTAAAAATGCGGCTCTACGGGGCTGCAAATCTCGGCAAATCGGAATTGTTTTATGATCCGCTCCAGCGGATTGACGTAGAACGGACCATAATCATAGGGGCTGAAAAGCCGCGTCGCGGTTTCGCCAGGTGAAAACGGCACGAACCGTTCCGTCAATTCCTCCCACAGCCGTGTTGCCGGCAGGAAGGCCCGGAACCACGCCGCCAGCCGCATGTCGCCAACCGCGCCGATCTGCTGCCAGAGCCAGTCGAGGTTTTCGCGCGCCGCTTGGCGCCCGCCCCTCAGAAGCCCGGCCTTCAACGCGGCCCCGTTCAACGCTCCGGCCGAAGTGCCGGATATCCCGGCAATCTCCAGCCCCTCTTCCTCAAGCAGCCGGTCAAGCACCCCCCAGGTAAAGGCCCCGTGCGCGCCCCCGCCCTGCAATGCGAGGTTCAACCTTTTGGCGGGTTTTGACACTGTCTTGCTCACCTTCCTGGAAAAATGCGCCCGGTGGTTCCGGCAGGGCCGTGCCCTCCCGGATGCCCACCCCGGACATCGCGGATGTGTGTCGCGCTCAAAGCGCGGTCCACCCCCCGTCGACGGAAATCGTCGTACCGGTGATCTGCGCGGCGGCGGCCGAGCAGAGGAACACGGCCGTACCGCCGACCTCTTCCACCGTCGCGAACTGGCGCGATGGCTGGCGGGCCAGCATCACTTCACGGATCACCGTCTCGCGGTCCAACTTGTGTGCCGCCATCTGTTCGGGGATCTGCGCCTCGACCAGCGGTGTCAGCACATAGCCCGGACAGATCGCATTCGCCGTGATCCCCTGCCCCGCGGTTTCAAGCGCCACCGTTTTCGTCATACCGACGATCCCGTGCTTTGCCGACACATAGGCCGATTTGAACGGCGACGCCGTCAGCCCGTGGGCCGAAGCGATATTGACCACCCTGCCCCAGCCTTTCTCGCGCATCCCGGGCAGGGCCGCCGCCGTCGTGTGAAAGGCCGAAGTAAGGTTGATCGCAATGATCGCGTCCCATTTCTCGGCCGGAAATTCCTCGATCGGCGCGACGAACTGGATCCCGGCATTGTTGACAAGGATATCGCATCCGCCGGCCTCGGCCACGAGGGCGCGGCAGTCAGCCCCTTTTGACATGTCGGCGCGGATATATCGCGCCTTCACGCCGAATTCCGCACCAAGCGCGGCGGCCAGATCGTGATCGGCCTGCGAATCGGTGAAAGAGTTCAGGACGACATCCGCCCCGGCCTCGGCCAGGGACCGGGCCACACCCAGACCGATTCCCGAGTTCGACCCGGTGACGATGGCGGTTTTTCCAGAAAGCGACATCACGACTCCCTTTTTCGCATGTGCAGAAAGAATAGAGACCGGCCCGGGGAATAACAGCGAAATCGACGGGGCGGCACAGCAATTTTTCGCCCGGCCCCAGCGCCGCCTTTCGCCTGCATCCCACCCGCATCCGGCCAAAAAAAACGCCCGCGCGAAGCGGGCGTTAAGTTATTGAGGCAGGTTTCATACAGGCAAGAAACCTATCGAGCAGTGCCGTCTTTATACGCGCATCACCGCGCATGGCCAAGCTAAAAGTTTGAAAAGGCAGGAAAGCAAAGCTAGCCTGCAGCTTGACGTCACATGGGCAGAGAGGATTGTTGCCAAAATGAAACCGGTTCATTTCCACCGTCTGGCTTTGTCCCTATGCGCCGGGCTGCTGGCTTCGGTCGGACTATCGGCAATGGCCGAACCCCAACATGGCATAGCTATGTACGGGCGCCCTGCCCTCCCACCTGATTTTGTGTCCTTGCCCTATGCCAATCCCGATGCTCCGAAAGGCGGGCGCATCGTTTTCGGGGAACCGGGCGGCTTCGATTCCCTGAACCCCTATATCCTCAAGGGATCGTCCCCCTGGGGGCTTGGCATCCACACGATGGAAACCCTGATGGGCCGTTCGATCGACGAGCCTTTCACGCTTTACGGGCTTCTGGCCGAATCGGTTGAAACCGACGACGCGCGCTCATGGGTCGAGTTCACGCTGCGCCCGGAGGCGCGATTCTCCGATGGCAGCCCGGTCACCATCGAAGACGTGATGTGGAGCTATGAGACGCTGGGCACCGTCGGCCATCCGCGCTACCGCGGCACATGGGACAAGGTCGCCAGGATGGAGCAGACCGGGCCGCGTTCCGTCCGGTTCACCTTCAACACCGAAGATCGCGAACTGGCCCTTCTGATGGGAATGCGGCCCATCCTGAAAAAAGCGCAATGGGACGGCAAGGATTTCGCCGAAAGCTCGCTTGAGGTTCCCGTTGGTTCCGGCCCCTACACCGTCGACAAGTTCGAACCCGGCCGCTTCATCTCGTTCAAGCGAAACCCGGACTACTGGGGCAAGGATCTGGCCTTCAACAAGGGCCAGAACAATTTCGACGAGATCCGCTATGATTATTTCGGCGATGGCGATGTCATTTTTCAGGCCTTCACCGCCGGCGAGACCACGAGCTTTCGCGAATCCAATGCCGCGAAATGGCTGAGCCGCTATGATTTTCCCGCCGTCCAGTCCGGCGAGATCATCAAGGCCGAGATCGCGAACCAGCGCCCGTCCGGAATAACCGGTCTGGTGATGAACACCCGCAACCCGGTCTTCGCCGATTGGCGCGTGCGGCAGGCCATGATTCAGGCGTTCAATTTCGAATTCATCAATCAAACCCTGAATGGCGGCACAGAGCCGCGCATCACATCCTATTTCTCCAATTCCGTCCTTGGCATGGATCATGGTCCGGCCAGCGGGAAAGAGGCAGAGCTGCTGACCCCCTTTGCCGCCGACCTGCCGCCCGGCACGATCGATGGCTACACTTTGCCCGTCGGTGACGCATCGAACGCCATCGACCGCGCCAACCTGCGCAAGGCCACGGCCCTTCTGCAAGAGGCTGGCTGGACGGTTCAGGACGGTATCCTGAAAAACGCCGAGGGCGATCCCTTCACCTTCGAGATCCTCCTTGCCTCCGGCGCATCGGATTCGCAGGCGGTGGTCGATATCTATATCGAGGCCCTGAAGACCATCGGGATCGTTCCGACAGTCACCAGCGTGGATTCCGCGCAGTACAAGGAACGGACCAACGCCTATCAGTTCGACATGGCATGGTACCTGCGATCCCTTTCCCTGAGCCCGGGGAATGAACAATTGCTTTACTGGGGCGCCAAGGGTGTGACCGAACCGGGCACCCGCAACTGGATGGGCATGAATTCTCCGGCCGCCGAGGCGATGATCGCGGCAATGGTCGGCAGCCGCAGCCAGGAAGACTTCATCGCTGCCACCCACGCTCTGGACCGCGTGCTGACGGCGGGGCGCTATGTCATCCCGGTCTGGTATTCGAATGTCTCACGTCTGGCCCATTCGGCACATCTTCACTACCCCGAGCGAATTCCGCTATACGGGGACTGGCCCGGTTTTCAGCCGGAAGTCTGGTGGTATGAGGACTAGGAAAGCATGAGACTACTTCTTTTGGCCGCGGTCGCCACTGTGTCGCTGCTTGCCGGATGCAACACCATCGCCGGTGTCGGCGATGATGTCTCGGGCGGAGCACGCAAGGTGCAAAGCTGGTTCTGATCGGCCCGTCTGTCACAAAGGGTTTACGCAGCGCGGTTAAGGCGCCGGCATGAACATACTTGTCCTGTGCACCGGCAATTCCGCCCGCTCGATCCTGCTTGAAGCATTTTTGAACCATTACGGCCGGGAACGGTTGCGGGCATGGTCTGCAGGGTCTCGCCCTGCCGGGGCCGTGCATCCGCAGGCCCTTGATCTTCTGAGCGATGAAGGTATCGCCACGGACGGATTGCGATCGAAAAGCTGGGACGAGTTCGGCCGGGAGGGCGCCCCCCGGATGGATATGGTGATCACTGTCTGCGGATCGGCAGCGGGCGAGACCTGTCCGATCTGGCCGGGCGCGCCCTTGCGGGCCCATTGGGGCGTAAACGACCCGGCGGCGGCGGCAGGACCGGACCAGCCGGCCGCCTTTCGCGCGGCCTTTGACCGGCTGTCGCGGCGGGGTCAGGCACTGCTCGGCCTTCCCTTTGAAACACTTTCGCCGGACGAACTCTCGGACGCGTTACGAAACATCGGAGATATCGAATGATCCGCAAACTGTGGGCGGAAGCCCTGGGAACCGCGCTTCTTCTGGCGGTGGTGGTCGGATCGGCGAATATGGCCCATGACCTTGCGGGCGGAAACGCGGCGCTCGCACTTTTATGCAACAGCATCGCGACCGGCCTTGGCCTTTATTTCCTGATCACGATCCTTGCGCCGATCTCGGGCGCGCATCTCAACCCCGCAGTATCGCTTTACTTTGCCGCGACCGGCGAAATCGGGGCGCGCGATGCCGCGCTCTATGTCGCGGTTCAGATCCCCTCGGCGGTCGCCGGGGTATGGCTTGCCCACGCCATGTTCGGACTGGACATCATCCAGATTTCAACGACGCCGCGCAGCGGTGGCGGGCTGTGGCTTTCCGAAGCCGTCAGCACCTTCGGGCTTTTGATGGTCATCGCCGGGGGACTGCGCAGCAAGGCCGAAGCCGTCCCCGCCCTGGTGGGCGCCTATATCGCTGCCGGCTACTGGTTCACATCCTCATCAAGTTTCGCAAACCCCGCAGTGACCATCGCCCGTGGCTTTACCGATACGGCGGCCGGGATCGCCCCTGCCCATATCGCCGGCTATGTCATTGCTCAGACCATTGGCGCCATTCTGGCCATAGTCCTGCTGCCAAAGCTCTTTTCGCGCTGAACATTCCGGTGCAAACTTGGCGGGTCGCGACAATCTGCCGAAGGATGGAATCAATGAAATGGCAGCATGTTCAGGAAAACTGGCCCGCCTTTTACGAGGCGATTTCCGATCGCTGGCCCGACGCCGATGAGGCCGAGCTTGACGAGATCGACGGCGATCAGCGGGCCTTCGTCGCCTACATTGCCGACCTAGAAGGTCTGGACACCGGCGAAGCGCTGGAAGAGGTCCGCGAGTGGCTGAGGGGCGAATTGCCGGCCGATGTGGTCATGGACCCGCGCCACGACGATCATTCGATCCGGCTTTCAGGCAAATACCTGCCCGAGGGCGAAGATGAATCGGACGACGACGCCCGTTATGGTGACGATGGCTAGGCGCCGGTCAGGCCCGTACCCCGCTACGCGTCCTCATCCGACATTTCCTCGACATGGGCGATGCGCGCGCCGGTCTTGGAACTTGTAACCACGCCCAGCGATTTCAGCTTGCGGTGCAATGCCGAACGTTCCATCCCCACGAACGAGGCTGTCCGGCTGATATTGCCGCCAAACCGGTTGATCTGTGTCAAGAGATACTCCCGCTCGAACAGCTCGCGCGCTTCGCGAAGGGGCAATGTCGCCAGACCGCCGGAAAGAACGATCCGTCCATCGGCTGCGTCGCCCTCGCCCTGCCCCGGCAGCTCGCGCGCTTCGATCGGGCCGCTTGAATCGCCAAGGATCAGCGCGCGTTCGATGACATTGCGAAGCTGGCGGATGTTGCCAGGCCAGGCCATCGTCTGCATCAAGGCTTCGGCTTCGTCGCTGATCGTCCGCAGGGGCAGACCCTGCGCCTTGTTGAACTTCTCGACGAAATGCTTGGAAAGCTCGGGAATATCCTCGCGGCGATCCTCAAGCGTCGGGACCGGGATGGGGACAACGTTCAACCGGTCGAACAATTCCTGGCGAAACCGTCCGGCGGCGATTTCGGCAGAAAGGTCGCGCGTCGTGGAAGACACCACACGCAGATCGACGCGCACCTTGTCGCTGCCGCCGACCCGGGTGAATTGCTGTTCCGTCAATACCCGCAGGATCTTGGATTGCGTGCCAAGGGGCATGTCGGCAACTTCGTCAAAATAGACCACACCGCCATGGGCCTGTTCCAAAAGCCCCTTCTCGATCCCGCGGTCGGCCGACTCGCGACCGAAAAGAACGTCTTCCATCCGCTCCGGTTCAACCGATGCCGACGAGACGGTCACAAACGGCGCGCCCGCCCGGTTCGAGTTCTGGTGGATATAGCGCGCGGCAACTTCCTTTCCCGAACCCGGCTGGCCCGTCAGCATCACCCGGCCGTTTGACTTCGTCACCTTGTCGAGCTGGTTTTTCAGCGCCCGAAAGGCCGGGGACGACCCGATCATATCGGCCGATGTCACATCCTGACGCCGCAGGCTGGCATTCTCGCGCCGGAGGCGCGAGGTCTCCATCGCGCGGCCGATCACGACGGTCAACTGATCGATATTGAAGGGCTTTTCGATAAAGTCATAGGCGCCCTGCTTGATCGCGGCGACCGCGATTTCGATATTGCCGTGGCCGGAAATGATGATGATCGGAATATCTGGATTGTCGCGTTTGACCTTGGACAGGATGTCGATCCCGTCCATCCTGCTGTCCTTCAGCCAGATATCGAGGATCATCAGCGCCGGCGGCTCGTCATTGATCGCATCCATGCATTCATCGGAATTGGCGGCAAGGCGGGTCTGAAAACCCTCGTCCTTCAGGATATCCGCAACCAGTTCGCGGATGTCCCGTTCGTCATCAACGATCAGAATATCACTCATTTTGCACCTCCGGCCACGTGGGCGGCCATTTTCTTCTGAGTTCGCGGGCTTTTGCCCATTGGCAAACGGATTTCGGCCATCGCGCCGCGATGCGCCCCGTCTTCGAACGGCGCCGCATCCGTCAGGGTGAAGGCGCCGCCATGTTCTTCGATGATCTTCTTGACGATCGGCAAGCCAAGCCCGGTGCCTTCGTCGCGCGTGGTGACATAGGGTTCGAACAGCCTGCTGCGATCCTCGGGCAGGCCGATCCCGTTATCGCTGATACGGATCGCGACCTGGTCCTTCAATTCGGCCATTTCGACACGCACCTCGGGCCGGTATCCCTGGGGGGCGCCGGCGCGGGCCAGCGATTGCGTGGCCTCGCCCGCATTCTTGATCAGGTTGGTGACGGCTTGCGAGATCATGGTCGCGTCGAATTCCGCCAGAACCGGTTCTTGCGGGATCTCGGCCACCAGCACCGCACCGTGAAGCGATCCCTCCTGCAAGGTCACCGCATCGCGCATCAGCTTGGCCAGATCGGCCTCGCGCCGATCCGGTTCCGGCATACGCGCGAATTTCGAAAACTCGTCGACGATCCGACGCAGATCGCCGGTCTGGCGGATGATCACATCGGTCATCTGCTCCAGCGCCTCGGCTTCGTCCCCGAGCGGGCCCGAGAACTTGCGCCGGATCCGTTCGGCCGAAAGCTGGATCGGGGTCAGCGGGTTCTTGATTTCATGCGCGATGCGGCGCGCGACATCGCCCCAGGCCGCCATACGCTGGGCGGAGACCAGATCGGTCACATCGTCAAACGCGACGACGTATCCTTCCGGGCTGCCATCGTCGGCACTCCGCAACGCCATACGGACGAGAAGGCTTTCCAGCCGCCCTTCCCGGCTTACCCGAACCTCTTCCTGCACGACCGAGCCGTTGCCATCCCGCAGGCGTGCGAAGAGCGCCGCGAATTCCGGCACGGCGGCGGCAAGGGGTTTTTCGTGATCGAGCTCTGCATCAAGCCGCAGCAGCCTTGTGGCCGCGCGGTTGAGAAAATCGACCCGGCCATCCGCATCCAGCCCGATGACCCCGGAGGTCACCGACCCAAGGACGGAATCAAACAATCTGCGCTGCTCTTCGGTCGTCGAATGGCTGTCGATCAGGGCCTGCCGCTGGGTGTCCAGCTGACGGGTCATCTGGTTGAACACCCGACCCAGCATGGCGATTTCATCGTCGCCATCCTCTTCCTGCACCTGCACCCGAAGGTCGCCCGCACCGACACGCTGCGCGGCGCCGGCCAGCCGCCCGATGGGCCGCGAAAGACGCTCGGCGAACCACAGACCCGTCCAGATCGCCGCCAGAACGAGGATCAGGGCAAAGCCGACATAAACGAGACCGAACTCGAAAAGAACGCGCCCGCGAGAGGTTTCAAGCTGCTGGTAAAGCCCGACAGTCTGACGCGTATCGTCCAGAAGGTTCAGGATATGACCGTCGACATTGCGGCTGACATAAAGAAAGCGGTCGACGAAGGAGGGCAAAGCCACGATGGCGCGCAATTCGTTATTGTCCCAATCCTCGATCAGAACCGTTTCACCGCCCCTCGCCCGGTCGATTTCCGCAGGGCCCGGCTTTTCAAAGTCGAAAAGATAGCTGCGCTCGCCACGCGCGCGGATTTCTCCGCTTCCGTCGATCACAAAGGCTTCACGCAGGCCGCGCTGAATCTGCATCTGAGCTTGGGTAAGCATCTGCCGCAAGTCGCTGTCCGACATCAGGAAATTGGCCTGACGGCTATTGTCCAGAGTACGCGCCAGCGTCCGTGTATCGGCCACCAGATCACGCTTGTGCTCATCCTGATAGGCCTCGGCGGCGGCCAGCGATGTGCCGACGACCTCTCGAACCCGGTCCGAAAACCACCCTTCAAGCCCGATATTGATCGTCAGGCCGGCGAAAATGGCGACAAGCACGGCCGGAACCAGAGCAATCCCCGCGAAGACGCCGGTCAGCCGCAGGTGCAGGCGCGATCCGGCCGATTTCGCCCGCCGCGCGGCGATCATGCGCGCCAGCCGCGCCAGAACCATCCCGCCAAGCAAAAGGAAATAGACAAGATCGGCGAGCAGGACCAATCGAAGTGCCGTGGACTCCGCCCCCTGACCGAAAGGCCCGAGCGCAAGAAACGTGACAAGCGCCAGAACCGGGCCAAGCACGACAAGAACGACCGTGACCGCCGTCTGCGTGCGCCGCATGCGCCGCAGTCGCAGGAAACGTTCAAATGATGCGCTGCGCATCTGCGTCTGCACGACGTCTTCCCTGATGTTGCGCCGCAATTGCGGCCACCGCCGATATGTCGTGGTCTCATTGTCTGCTGACGCAGATTGGCCACGGTCTGTGTTGCGGTTTTACATCAACTTGCGGCGCCGTGTCACGTGGATATCGAGATCGGTGATCTTCTTGCGCAAAGTATTGCGATTGATGCCAAGAACATCGGCGCATTTGGCCTGATTTCCGCCCGTCGCGTCGAGTGTGAGTTCGATCAGGGGCAATTCAAGTTCGCGCAGGATGCGATCGTAAAGGCCGGGCGGCGGCAACCCGTCCGGGTGCAGATCGAAATAGCGGCCAAGATGGCGCCGAATCGCGGCGGAAAGCCGTTCCTCCTCATCCGGTGCGCCGACCGGGATCGGACCTGTCTGGCTTGTCCCGCCAAGAACGGATGTGACTTCCGCCCTGCTGATTTCGGCCTCGGCCGAGGTGGCGACCAGCTGGCGAAGCATGTTTTCCAGCTGGCGGACATTGCCCGGCCAGCGATATTGGCGGATCATCGCCGCCGCCTCGGCCGAAAGGCGGCGCGAAGACCCGCCATCGCGTTCGGCACGGGCCAGAAAATGCTCGGCAAGCAGCGGAATATCCTCCACCCGGTCGCGCAGGGCCGGAACGGTCAGTGTCACCCCTCCGACGCGATAGTAGAGATCCTTGCGAAAGGATCCTGCCTCTTGCAGCGCGGCAAGGTTTTGCTGGCTGGTCGCAAGGATGCGCGGCGCATTCGACGGAAGCGCGTCAAACAACCGGACGATCCGCCCTTGCTGCTCAAAGGTGAACTCCCCGATTTCCTCGAAGACGACCGTTCCCGATCGCGCCCGTGCAAGCAGCGAGGACGGACCGTCCAGCCCCTGAAGATCCGCCGCCTGGGCGATGACGAACGGCATGGTGCGACGATCGGAAAAATCGTGGATTGCGCGCGCGACAAGCGACTTTCCGGTGCCGGACTCGCCGGTGATCAGCAACGGAAGATCGGTGTTCATGACACGCGCCACCAAACGGTAAAGCGCCTGCATCCCGGCCGTCCGGCCGACCAGCGGCAGATCGTCTACAGAACCGTCGCGCGCGGCCTGGGATGCAACGGGGGCGGACTGGCGTTTGGAACTGAGCGCACGCGCCGCGCGCTTCATGAGGTCGGGCAGATCGAAGGGTTTGGGAAGATAGTCGAAGGCGTCGGCCTCGGCCGCCTGAATGGCCGTCATGATCGTGTTCTGTGCCGAAATGACGATGACCGGCAGGCCGGGCCTTTCGCGCCCGATCGCCGGCAGCGCCTCAAGCCCGTTGCCATCGGGCATGACCACATCGGAGATGACCAGATCGCCCTTGCCTTCCTCGACCCAGCGCATCAGCGTGACCAGCGACGAGGTCGCGTGAACCTTGCAGCCGGCACGGGTCAGGGCCTGCGTCAGGACGGTGCGGATCGTGCGGTCGTCATCTGCAACAAGAACGGTTCCGTCCATCAGGCGGTCTCCTCTTCATCGGTTGCAAGGGGCAAGGACAGGCGGAAGGTGGTTCGCCCCGGGTGCGAGTCCACCGAAATCCAGCCGCCGTGGGCCGCGACGATCTTCGAGACCAGCGCCAGCCCCAGACCGGTCCCGTTTTCACGGCCCGAAACGAAAGGGGCGAAAATATCGCCGACAATATCGGGCGGGATGCCCGGGCCGTCATCGGTGATTTCAACCTGAAGCGGCAGGACGGTGCCGCCGCCATCGCTTCGCCGCAGGCGCAATCCGCGATCGTAATAGGTTTTCAACCGGACCGTCCCGCCCTTCGCCCCGGCGGCCTCTGCCGCATTTCGCAACAGGTTCGACAGCACCTGCAACAACTGGTCGGCATCGCACCGGGTCGGCGGCAAGGACGGATCGTAATCCTCAAGAATGGTCATATGGCCCGCAAAGCCCAATTGCGCCGAGCGCCGCGCCCGATCGAGCAGATCATGGACGTTCACGCGGCGAAGCTCTGGCGGGCGCAGGTTGCCGAACTGTTCGACCTGTTCGAGAAGTTTCACGATCCGTCGCGACTCGGCGACGATTAAATCCGTCAGTTCAATGTCTTCCGCCGATATGCTCATCGAAAGAAGCTGGGCGGCGCCGGTAATGCCCGCCAGCGGATTCTTGATTTCATGTGCCAGCATCTCGGCCATGCCGATGGCCGACCGCGCCGCCGATTTCATGCCCTGGTCGCGCCCGAAGCGTTCGGCGAATTCGCGCGGCAATATCAATAGCAGGATCGCTTCCGGACGATCGGCAAGCGGTGCGGCCTGGATATTGCAAACCACGGGCGCACGGTCGCCGGTCCCGACATCGACGTCATTGATCGACAGTGTCGCCTGATCGGCCCGCACCCTCGCGAAAATCTCTTCCAGCGGGGCGTCGATTGCCAGTCGGTCAAAGATCTCGCGCCCCATCAGCGCGCGCGACGAGATATTCAGAAATCCCTCGGCCGCGGGATTGATCCCGATCGCGCGGTCTTCCTCGTCAAGCAGGATCGCCGGCACCGAAAGGGAAGACCAGAGCGTCTGCGCCGAGGGCAAAGTCATGCGGCGGCCCTTTCGCATGTTGCCGCGAACCCGTCGCGGATCATCGCCAGCACCTCGCCCGGGCGATCCTCGATCATCAGCGCGCGCCGCATGGCGGGATCGACCCCGGCCTCGTCCGCGTACCATCCAAGGTGTTTGCGGGCGATACGCAGGCCAAGGGTTCGGCCATAGAAGTTCAACATCGCGTCATAATGCGTTGATATAACGTCGCATAGTTCAGAGCCCACGGGCGCTGGCCGCTTCGCGGCGCCGGACAGTTCGGCCGCGATCCCGGCGATCCGCCAGGGCGCACCCTGCGCGCCCCGCCCGACCATCACGCCATCCGCGCCCGAGGCCGCCAACGCCGCCTTCGCGGCGGCGCCATCGACGATATCGCCATTGGCAATGACCGGGATGCCAACCGCGTCACGCACATGCCGGATCGCGGCCCAGTCGGCGGTGCCCTTGTAGAATTGCTGGCGTGTCCTTCCGTGCACGGTGATCATCCGGACGCCCGCGCCTTCTGCCCGCCGCGCCAGTTCGGCCGCGTTCAGGCATGTCTCGTCCCAGCCCAGTCGGCATTTCAGCGTCACCGGCAGATCGACCGCGCCGACAACCGCCTCGATCAGCCCCACCGCATGATCGAGATCGCGCATCAGGGCCGATCCGGACGCGCCGCCGGTCACCTTCTTGGCGGGGCACCCCATGTTGATGTCGATGATCCTCGCGCCCATGTCGGCGACAATTTTCGCCGCCTCGGCCATCGCGCCGCGTTCGCGCCCGGCGAGTTGAACCGAGGTCACCGTCTTGTCTTCCAGCCCCAGATCAAGCCGCGCTTTCGCCCGGACCGATGGTTTTTCGGTCAGAAGTTCGCCCGAGGCGACCATTTCGGACACGACAAGACCGGCCCCGAAGCCCGCAACCAGCCGCCGGAACGGCAGGTCGGTGATGCCCGCCATCGGTGCAAGAAACACCGCTGGCGAAAGCCCGAGGGTATCAAGACGGCCCAAATGCTCAATCCTTGTGCAATTGCCGCGTTCTTAATCACCCACTGCGCCCAACGCAAATGAAACCGTCCACTGGCAAGGCCCGAAACCCGCCGCGCCCAAATTTTGGGCGCTGCCCCGCGCGGTCAGGCCCGAAACCCGGCATTGCCGTATCGGCGCTGCGGGATTAGACCGGTTTGCGACAGAGGTGAGCCGTGGCCGACAATACCGATACAGCAATCGTCATCGTGGCCGCCGGCCGGGGAACACGCGCCGGCGGAGACGTGCCGAAGCAATGGCGCCCCGTGGCCGGAAAGACGGTTCTGGCGCGAACCGTCGCGGCCTTTGCCGGTTTCGGCCGGGTCGTTCTGGTTCTGCATCCCGACGACATGATAGGCGGGCTTTCGGAGTTCGGCGGCACGGTCACGCTGGTCGCGGGCGGCGCAAGCCGGACAGAATCGGTAAGAAACGCCCTGGAAACCCTTGATATGAATACCGTGAGCAGGGTTTTGATACATGATGGCGCCCGTCCCTTCGTGTCGCCCGAGCTGATCCAGCGGGTTCTGTCGGCGCTTGCCCACGCGCCGGCCGCCGCGCCGGCCCTTCCCGTCTCCGATGCCCTGTGGCGGGGACAGGACGGACATGTAAGCGGCACGATGGACAGGGACGGGCTTTTTCGCGCCCAGACACCGCAGGGCTTTCACCTGCGCGAAATCGTGGCAGCCTATCGCGGCCATGCGGGCGACGCGCATGACGATGTCGCAATCGCCCGCGCCAGAGGGCTTGACGTGGTCATCGTCGAAGGCGACGAGGAGAATTTCAAACTGACATGGCCCAAAGATTTTCTTAGGGCTGAAAGGATGTTGGCGGGTGACATGGATGTAAGAACCGGCAATGGCTATGACGTGCACGCCTTTACCGATGGCGATCATGTGACGCTCTGCGGCATCGAAATCCCCCATTCCAGGGCACTCTTGGGGCATTCGGATGCCGATGTCGGCATGCACGCGCTGACCGACGCGATCTATGGCGCATTGGCCGAAGGCGATATCGGACGGCATTTCCCCCCGACCGATCCCCGGTGGAAAGGTGCTGCCAGCCGGATATTCCTGTCGCACGCCGCCGATCTTGCCCGCCAGAAAGGGTACCGGCTGACGAATGCCGATGTGACACTGGTCTGCGAACGCCCCAAGATCGGCCCGCATGCCCTGGCGATGGCGCGGGAACTGGCCCGGATCGCCACGGTCGATCCCGAAAGGATCAGCGTCAAGGCGACCACCTCCGAACAGCTCGGCTTTACCGGGCGAGAGGAAGGCATCGCGGCACTCGCGACGGTTACGCTGGTGCGGTCATGACCCTTGCCCGCCTGCTCGCGATCTGGTTCGGGACCGGCCTTTTGCGCCCCGCACCCGGCACCTGGGGATCGGCCGTCGCGGTCGCTTTGGGACTTTTGCTGCACAGGGCCGGTCATTTTCCGCTGCTGCTGGCCGCGACTGTCGCGATCGTTCCGCTGGGTTTCTGGGCAACGGCCAAAGCGGTCGAACATCAGGATGACAAGGACCCTTCCGAGATCGTGATCGACGAGGTTGCGGGCCAGTGGATCGCGCTTCTGGTCCCCTCGGCCGGGTTCTGGTGGGCCGGGCTGCCGGCGACGAATTTTCCCTGGCCCGGCTGGGTCGCGGCGTTCCTGTTCTTCCGGCTGTTCGACATCTGGAAACCCTGGCTCGTGGGCCGCGCCGACGCCAAGCACACGGCATTCGGCACGATGGAAGACGATCTTTGGGCCGGGCTTTTCGCAGGGCTCGCCACCTTTATCGCCGCCGGGCTCTGGCACGGGGTCATGGCGCTGTGACGAAGGCGGAACACCTGTTGCATCTGGCCCGCCGCGCCGGCGCGATGATCGCCACGGCAGAAAGCTGCACGGGCGGCAAGGTCGCCGCCGCGATCACGGATATTGCCGGTTCGTCGGCCGTTTTCGACCGCGGCTTCGTCACCTATTCGAACGCGGCGAAAGTTGCCCAGCTCGGCGTAAGGGAAAGCACGCTGTCCGCTTATGGTGCCGTCAGCGAAGCGGTCGCGATCGAGATGGCCGAGGGCGCCCTTGCCCATTCGCAGGCGAGCCTTACCGTCGCCACCACCGGAATTGCCGGCCCCGGCGGTTCGGAACACAAGCCCGAAGGGCGGGTCTGCTTCGCCCTTGCCCGGCGCGGCGGACCGACCTTCAGCGAAACCGTGGAATTCGGCGCACGGGGGCGCGCCGGGGTGCGGCAGGCGGCGACGGAGCACGCGCTCGACCTGCTGACAGGTGCGCTTGCGGTCGAATAGCAAAACGGCATCATTTTTAGGCGCCGCCCCGCACCGGCCGCCCAATCCTTGGGCAGATTGCAATTTGCCGCATATTTTGGCGCTTTTGCGCATGCTCGTGCTTTTCTCGGGGCAGCGTTCGCGGTCATGCGCCTGCCAGACAGTTACGCGAAAGGACCGATTCATGAATGCTGCCGACACAGCCTGGATCATCGTGGCGACCGCCCTCGTCCTTATGATGACGCTTCCGGGGCTTGCGCTTTTCTATGGCGGGCTGGTGCGGGCGCGTAACCTGCTCAGCGTCTTCATGCAGTGTTTCGCGATTGCCTGCCTGATGAGCATCCTGTGGACGATTGGCGGCTATTCCATCGCCTTCGGAGGAGAAGGCCCGCTTTGGGGCGGGGTGTCGCGCGCCTTTCTGGCCGGCGTTGACGCCGGAACGCTGAAGGGCACGTTGCCCGAAATCCTTTTCTTCGCGTTCCAGATGACATTTGCGATCATCACGCCCGCGCTTTTCCTCGGGGCCTTTGCGGAACGGGTCGGTTTTGGCTTCGTGCTGTTGTTCTCGGCACTCTGGATGGTTCTGGTTTACGCCCCCGTCGCGCACTGGATCTGGGGCGGCGGATTTCTGGCGGATGGCGGGATCTTTGGCGATCTTGGCACCATGGATTTCGCCGGAGGCATCGTGGTCCACGAAACGGCCGGCCTTGCGGCGCTGGTTCTTGCCGTCTTGATCGGCCCGCGCAAGAACCGCGCGACACCACCGCACAATCCCGGTTTCGTGGCGATCGGCGCGGGCCTTCTCTGGGTCGGCTGGTTTGGCTTCAACGGCGGATCGCAACTTGCCGCCGATGGCGGCGCGGCGATGGCGATCACCGTCACCCATCTTTCCGCGGCGGCAGCCTCGCTAAGCTGGGCATTGTGGGAGCGGATCAAGTTCGGGCGCTCGTCGCTTGTCGGGCTGGTGACCGGCACCATCGCCGGCCTTGCCTCGATCACGCCGGCCAGCGGCTTTGTCGGGCCGGTTCAGGCGCTGGTCATCGGAGCCGTCGCGGGCGTGCTCTGCCAGGAAGCGGTCGCGCTTATCCGCAACAGGATCAGGCTTGACGATACGCTGGACGTTTTCGCCGTCCACGGTGTTGGCGGCATCTTCGGCACGATCATGATCGCGGCTTTCGGGATCGGTTCATGGGCGGCGCAGCTTGGCGCGCTGGCCATCGTCGGCGCCTTCACCGTGGCCGCGACCTATCTTCTGGCCAAACTCGCCTCTCTCGTCACCCCGATGCGGGTCGATGCCGAGGCCGAGTTCGACGGGCTCGATATCTCGGTCCATGGCGAACGCGCCTATGACATCACGTCCTAGGCCCGGGGGCTGGCGCCGTGATCCGGCGCTACCTCGGTCCATAAAGCGATCGGGCGCGTTCCTCGAAGGCACGGACGACCCGGTGCATCGCCTCGTCGAAGACCGATCCGATCAGCTTTTGCAGCACCGCATTCCGGAACTTGAAATCGACAATGAACGAAACTTCGCAGCCGCCGCCGGCGAGGTCCGTGAAGCTCCATTTGGACCACAGGTGGTGAAACGGTCCGTCGAGATATTCCGTGTCGATCGCGCCCTTGTCGGGCCACAGCGTCACGCGGCTGCCGAACCTTTCGCGAAAGACCATGAAGGCGATCACCAGATCGGCCTCGAGCACTTCGGACCCGTCCGCCCGGATATTCCGCGATCTGACCCTTGCCGCCGCGGTCCAGGGCAGAAATTCCGGATAGCGCCCGACATCTGCGACCAGATCGTACATCTGCCCCGCGGCATAGGGCATGGTCCGGCTTTCGGAATGGCTCGGCATCGGCTGTCCATGGTGACTTTCGTTTCCGGTGTCGCTAAATGAAGACGCAAATACAAGGGGGACACATGCCGCATCGCGCCTATGTCATCGACGAAATGATCTCGGCCAAATCGATTGCCGCGCGGGTCGAGGCCCTCGCCAAGGAGATCACGCGCGCGTTTCAAGGCACGGACAAGCTTGTCGTCGTCGGGCTGTTGCGCGGATCGTTCGTGTTCATTGCCGATCTGGTGCGTGAGATCGATCTTCCGGTCGAGGTCGATTTCCTTGAAGCCTCATCCTATGGCGATGCGATGGAATCCAGCCGAGAGGTGCGCATCCTCAAGGATCTGCGCGGCGAGATTTCCGGGCGCGACGTTCTTGTGGTCGAAGATATCGTCGATACGGGCTTTACCCTGCATCACGTCGTCAACCTGCTGCGCAGCCGGGGGCCGAAGCGGCTTGAGGTCTGCGCGCTGCTCGACAAGCCTTCGCGGCGCGAAACCGCGATCAAGGCCACCTGGACCGGCTTCGAAATACCGGATGAGTTCGTCGTGGGATACGGCATCGATTTTGCCCAACGCAACCGCAACCTGCCTCATATCGGCAAGGTGCGTTTTACCGGCGAAGACGATAGCGCGGCCAGATGATCAACTATCGCCACCTGCTGCGAATGGCGCGCTGGGCACGGCATCCGCCTTCGCCCCGGCGTGTGGCGCTGGTCTTCGGGGTTGTCGCGGTCTGCCTTGCGCTCTTCGGGCTTGAAAAGCTGGGCGTCATTCCGGATTTCGGTTTTGCGGACCGGCCCATCGGCACCGGCCTGAAGCTCAAGCCGCTGAACTAGGTTCGCACCAGTCGCGGAGCAAGCGCGCCCAGCTCGCGGCCAAGGGCCGCGCGAACCCGCGCAAACCGGGGAATATCGGCGAGATCGGCATGGGAAAGGACCCAGATATTCACCGCCATTTCGGGGATCAGCCCGGGTATGTATTCAAGACGCGCATCATCTTTCGCAAGATAGTCCGGAAGGATCGCCCGCCCCTGACCGTGCAGGACCAGCTCTTTCAATGTCAGAAAGCTGTCGGCCGCCATCACCGGGGCAATGGTCGTCTGGGCGCCAAGCCAGCGTCCGGGCACGGTGTTGCGCAACTGTCCCGCCATGCCCAGCCAATCGTCGCCCCGATGGCCGGCCGCGCGGTAAAGGCCGAAAGTAAACCGGGCCACGGCCTCGCCCACAAGACCGTCGGGCGGGGATTCGGCCGGGCGGATGGCGACGTCGGCATGGGTGCGCGCAAGGTCGAGGTGCTGGTTGGTATTGAAAAGCTCCAGCCGCAATTCGGGCTCTGATACACGCAGCCGCGTCAGGATATCGGGCAGGATCGCGTTGCAGAAACTGTCGGTCGATGTGATGCGAACCTCACCGGTCAAGGGCGCGCGCGCACCTTGCAGCATCCGTCCCACCGAATGGACGGCCCGTTCGACTTCCCGCGTGGCGTCAATGACCTGTTTGAGCGGCCCTGAAACCGCATACCCCCGCGCCGTCTTGTCAAACACCGGCATTTCCACCGCGTCCTCGTAGGCCGCGATCCTTCGCAAAACGGTCGCGTGATTGACGCCCAGCCGCCGCGCCGCGCCATTGACCGAACCTTCCTCGGCGACGGCCAGAACGAAACGCAGATCATCCCAGTTCTCGCGCATTCCCATCCTTTCGCAATCACAATCCCGTGTACCGCAAGCCTGCGAATTCTTGCTTGCCTCCGGGAAATCCCGGTAAACGCGGCGTTTTTGTCCCTGTGCCGCAGTGTATGTGCAAATTCACACATAACCAATGCATCAATGGTGGATGGTATCAAATTTCGCGCTGGTTACTCTTCAGCCATTCTCTAACGGGAGGTCTATCATGAGAAAACTTTTTGCCGCCGCAGCCATCCTGGCCATAGCCGGAACCGGCATTGCCGCTGCACAGGACGCGCCGTTCGGCATGCAGATCAAGGCCCGTCAGGGCATTATGGCCTACCGCGCATTGCAAATGGGCGTCTTGGGGGGCATGGCGAAGGGCGATGTGGCCTATGACGCCGCCGCTGCCCAGAAAGCCGCCGACAACCTGATGGCGACGGTCACGCTCGACGCTTCGATGCTTTGGCCGCAAGGGTCCGATAATTCCGCGAACCCGGCCTCGACAGCGCTTGCCGCGATCTGGGCCGATGGTTCGGATATCGGCGACAAGGCCACCGCCTTTGCCGAAGCGGTGACTGCCATGCAGGCGGCGGCCGGCACCGATCTTGCCAGCCTTCAGGGGGCCATGGGCAACCTCGGCGGCGCTTGCGGCGGGTGCCACAAGGCGTTCCGCGTCCCGAGCAACTGAGCCCGATCGAAATGATTGCAGCCGGCGCGGGGTCGCCCCGCACCGGCTTTCTGGATTCCTGTGATGCGTCTGAAACTGAAAACCCTGGTCGCAGTTGCGGCGCTGGCCGTCGGGGCCGGATGGTTTCTGACCCGCCCCTCCCCCTTGCCTGACGACGCGATGAGCGGTGTCACCGCTGATGCCGCTCATGGCGAAACGGTATTCTGGGCGGCGGGCTGCGCCTCGTGCCACAGCGCGCCGGATGCCGAAGGCGACGCGCGCCTGATCCTGTCGGGGGGGCAGCGCTTTCCTTCACCCTTCGGGACATTCGTGGCCCCCAATATCTCGTCGGATTCCGACGCGGGAATTGGCAACTGGTCGGCACTTGACCTTGCCAATGCGATGACGCGCGGCGTGTCGCCCGGCGGTCAGCACTATTTTCCGGCGTTTCCCTATGCCAGCTACAACAAGGCCGATCTGCAGGACATCGCCGATCTGCGGGCCTTTCTAGCCACCCTGCCAGCCGACCCACGCCCGAGCGAACCCCATGACGTGGCGTTCCCGTTCAACATCCGGGCCGCGCTCGGCGGTTGGAAACTGCTTTTCCTTTCGACCGACTGGGTCGTGACCGGGGACTTGACCCCGCAGGAGCAGCGCGGGCGGTATCTGGTCGAGGCGCTGGGCCATTGCGGCGAATGCCACACGCCGCGAAACCTGCTTGGCGGGACAGAGCGGTCGCGCTGGCTGGCGGGCGGGCCCGTCCCGGCCGGCAAGGGGCGGTTTCCGAACATCACGCCGGCCGGGCTGACATGGTCCGAGCGTGACATTGCGGAATATCTGAAATCAGGCTTCACGCCCGATTTCGACAGTGCCGGCGGACATATGGCATCGGTCGTCGAAAACTTCGCCCACCTTCCGGATTCGGATCGGCTTGCGATTGCCGCCTATCTGAAGAAAGTGCCGCCAAGCGAGTGACGGGGCCGGGGATTGACGCCTAGCTTAGCCCGAGTTTGGTCCGGCGCGCTGTGCGCAGCCGGGCAAAGTCATCCCCGGCATGGTAGGACGACCGCGTCAACGGCGTGGCCGATACCATCAGGAACCCCTTGCCGTAGGCTGCCTTTTCATACCCCTTGAATTCCTCGGGCGTCACGAACCGGTCGACCCTGTGGTGCTTGGGCGTGGGTTGCAGGTACTGGCCTATGGTCAGGAAATCGATATCGGCCGCGCGCATGTCATCCATGACCTGGCGCACTTCCTGCTGGTTTTCGCCAAGCCCGACCATGATGCCGGATTTGGTGAACATCGCCGGATCAAGCTCTTTCACCCGCTGCAAAAGGCGCAGCGAATGAAAATAGCGCGCGCCGGGCCGAACCGAGGGGTAAAGCCCTGGTACGGTTTCAAGGTTGTGGTTGAAGACATCGGGCCGCGCCTCGACCACCTTTTCAAGGGCACCCGCGTCGCATTTCAGAAAATCCGGGGTGAGGATTTCAATCGTCGTGTCCGGCGCACGGTGGCGGATCGCCCGGATCGTCTGGGCGAAATGTTCCGCCCCGCCATCGGCCAGATCATCCCGGTCAACGGAGGTGACGACGACATGGTTCAGCCCCAGAGTCTCGACGGCATGGGCAACCCGCCCCGGTTCGAAGACATCAAGCGCATCCGGCCGCCCGGTGGCGATGTTGCAGAACGAACAGCCGCGCGTGCAGATGTCGCCCATGATCATCATCGTCGCATGACCGGCCGACCAGCATTCGCCGACATTCGGACAACCCGCCTCTTCGCAAACGGTGACAAGCTTGTTGCTGCGCAGTATGTCGCGCGTTGCCTTGTACCCGGCCGAGGTCGGTGCCTTCACCCTGATCCAGTCGGGCTTCTTCGGCTGCGCCTGATCGGGGCGATGCGCCTTTTCAGGGTGCCGTTCATCGGGGCGTGACAGGTCGCGCGGGGCCATTGGATCCTCATCTTTTCCGCCTCTTCATATGCCAATTGTCCACAATGGCAAGGGTTCAGGATGAAGACCTGCCATGCGTCAAACGCCGGGCGGTGACCGAATTGCTGTTGAACTCGGGCGACAGATATTTAGAATCATTATAAATAGCGAATCCCGATCCGCGCGGATCGTTCCGGATCGTTCCGGCACGTGCCGGCAAGGGAACGCTGGGGAAAAACACGAAAGGCTTTCGGAGGTATTATGGACGGCGACATGAAATGCCCGGTTTCCGGCAATCGACAAGTGACCAATCGCGACTGGTGGCCCAATCAGTTGAACCTGTCGATCCTGCATCAGAATTCGCCCCGCTCTGACCCGATGGGGGCAACCTTCGACTATGCCGAGGCGTTCACGAAGCTGGATCTTGCCGCGGTCAAGGCCGACCTCTATGCCCTGATGACCGACAGCAAGGGCTGGTGGCCTGCCGATTACGGGCATTACGGACCGCTGTTCATCCGCATGGCATGGCATAGTGCCGGTACCTACCGCACCGCCGACGGTCGTGGCGGCGCCGGCAATGGCACACAACGGTTTGCCCCGCTCAACAGCTGGCCGGACAACGGCAACCTTGACAAGGCGCGCCGCCTTCTCTGGCCGATCAAGCAGAAATACGGCAAGTCGCTGTCCTGGGCGGACCTGTTGATCCTGGCCGGCAACTGCGCGCTTGAATCCATGGGTTTCAAGACCTTCGGCTTTGGCGGCGGCCGCGCCGATGTCTGGGCGCCCGAGGAAGACATCTATTGGGGACCCGAGACAGAATGGCTTGGCGACAAGCGCTATAGCGGCGAGCGCGATCTGGAAAATCCGCTGGCGGCGGTCCAGATGGGCCTGATCTACGTCAACCCCGAAGGTCCGAACGGCAATCCCGATCCGGTTGCTTCAGGCCGCGACGTCCGCGAAACCTTCGGCCGCATGGCCATGGATGACGAGGAAACCGTGGCACTGGTCGCGGGCGGGCACACATTCGGCAAGGCCCATGGCAACGGCCCTGCGACGGCCGTCGGGCCCGAACCGGAAGCGGCCCCGCTTGAGGCGCAGGGCCTTGGCTGGCTGTCGTCGCATGGCAGCGGCAATGGCTATGACACGATCACCAGCGGCATCGAGGGCGCCTGGAAACCGAACCCGACCAAATGGGACATGGGCTATTTCAAGGTTCTTTTCAAATACGAATGGGAACTGACCAAAAGCCCCGCCGGCGCACATATCTGGCTGGCCAGGGATGTGGCCGACGAAGATATGGTCGTCGATGCGCATGATCCGTCGAAAAAGCACCGCCCGATGATGACGACTGCCGACCTGTCGCTGCGTTTCGATCCGATCTATGAACCGATCTCGCGCCGTTTCCTCAACGACCCGGACGCATTCGCCGATGCCTTCGCGCGGGCATGGTTCAAGCTGACCCATCGCGACATGGGGCCGCGCGCGCGTTACCTTGGCCGAGAGGTGCCGGCGGAAAACCTGATCTGGCAGGACCCGCTTCCCGCCGTCGATCATCCGCTGATCGACGCAGCGGATATCGCGGCGCTGAAGACATCCATCCTTGGTTCGGGCCTTTCGGTCAGCGATCTGGTGTCGACAGCCTGGGCATCGGCGGCGACGTTCCGCGGCTCGGACAAGCGCGGCGGGGCGAACGGGGCCCGCATCCGGCTTGCGCCGCAAAAGGACTGGGAGGTCAACCAGCCGAAAACGCTTGCCAAGGTTCTGGACACGCTCGGTTCGGTGCGTGACGCCTTCAACAAGGCCCAGTCGGGTGGCAAACAGGTCTCGCTGGCCGATGTGATCGTGCTGGGTGGATCGGCCGCGGTCGAAGCCGCCGCGAAGGCGGCCGGGATTGACGTGTCGGTCCCCTTCACGCCCGGGCGGACCGATGCCAGCGACGATCAGACCGATGCGGCGTCCTTTGCGGTGCTCGAACCGGTTGCCGATGGCTTCCGCAACTATCAGCAGAAGGCCTTCACGGTGCCCGCCGAACGTCTTCTGGTCGACAAGGCCCAGCTGATGACCCTGTCAGCCCCCGAAATGACGGTGCTTGTCGGCGGTCTTCGTGTGCTTGGGGCGAATGCCGGACACTCCGCCCACGGCGTTTTCACCGATCGCCCCGGCGCGCTGACGAATGACTTCTTCGTCAACCTTCTGGACATGGACACCGAATGGAAACCCGCGGGCGAAGGGCTTTACGAAGGACGCGACCGCGAGACCGGCAAGGTGAAATGGACCGGAACCCGTGTCGACCTTGTCTTTGGCTCCAACTCCATTCTGCGCGCTTTGGCCGAGGTCTACGCCGCCGATGACGGCCGCGAAAAGTTCGTCGCCGATTTCGTGGCGGCATGGACAAGGGTCATGGAACTGGACCGCTTCGACCTGCATCGCTGATACATCCGGTTTGAACAGGGACGGCACCCGGAACGCCTATCCGGGTGCCGTATTCTTTTTGGGGCCGTTCACCCGATCAGCGGCGACTTGCCTCCGTAGGTTTCGTCATAGTGGCGCTTCAGGCGTTGCAAGGCGATGCGCAGCACGATCTTGCCCGAGCGTGCGGACCAGCCCATGCGTTTTTCCGCCGCCTCCAGCCCTTCCAGAAAACAGCAGCAGCGCAGGACCATGTCGCCAAGACCGGGGCCGAGGTCGCGCAGCGCGGCGGCGACACGATCGCGCGCGGAATGTTCGCCGCCCGTGTTTCCGCTAAAATTGCCCCGGTCACCCGCGGTCAGAAACCTGTCCCAGTTCTGGGTGACCCTCGGGCCAAGCTGGGCCAGCTCGAAATCCTCGCGCAGCCGTTCGCCGGCCGCCACCAGTTCGGCCGAAAGAAACGGTTGCCCGTCCTTTTCCTTGCGCCGGGCCAGCATCGCCAGCGGGCTTTCGGCAAGGTTGTAGCGCATCCGTCGGGGTTGCCCCTCGCCCGGCTCGGCGACGCTCCGCTCGCCCCAGATACGATGCTGTTCGGCGAAGGGAGATTGCGCCTCGGCGAAACCTGCGGCCAGGCGGTTTTCCTGCTCTTGCGCCAAAAGCCGCTTCAGCGCCGCGCGCCCCGTCGTCGTGATTTCATAGGTGGTCACCCGCCCGCTGGTTTGCGGCGCGATCCAGTCCTTCAGGGCAAAGGCCTGCGCGACCGACCGATCCACAACGGCCGTTCGCACCGAACCCTTGATGACCGCCGCCTTTTCCAGATCGGAAGCCACGGCAAGGACGGCGCCGCTTTCGCACAGGCGGCGCAGAATGCGGCGCGCTTCCCGGTCCACGGTGGTTTCGTCGACAACCTTTTGCTGCGATGCTCGAATGGGTGCGGTCATGGGGCGGGCTCCGTCCTGATGCGTTGAGATTGGTTCCAGTGCCCGCGCCGTATCTGGTTGGCCGGTCTGCAACCTGCCCAGATTGTTCAGCGCCTCATCGATCAGCGGATCGTCCCTGCGGTTTTCGTAGCTGCGCACCTTGCGCAACACAGTCGAGGGGTGACATCCCTCGCGCCGGGCGATTTCGCGCAACGACATCCCGTCTTCGGTATGCAGCAGGTAAAGGCGTGCATTCTCCGGCAGCCAGGCCGGCAGCCCGGCCCGGACGTGAGCCATGACGGTCATTCTTCCCCCAGTTTCTTCCGGCGCATTGACAGCGCCCTGGCTAATTTGCAATCAACCGTGGGTTGCATTTCTTACCTGATCGTTAAAATCGAGCACGACCCTGAGAATTATTGATAAATTGCAAATATTTCTGAACCTCCCGTGCGCAATACGGCAACAATCCGCAACACTCGGAAAACTTGTTTCATCTTTCGGTTGTACACGCCGAAAGGACTCCCATGCCCGACATCATCGCCCTTGTTTCTCAATTGCAACGTCCACGCCTTTTGATCCGCGCCGCTCGCGCGGGGGTTGTGGAATACAATCGCAAGCGTGACCTGAAGCGCCTGACAAGAAGCGACACCGTCCTGTCGCCGGAATCGGCGCTGTCCGTTCTTGCCGCCGAGGAGGACCGGCTGGATCAATGCCGGCGCGCGGGCGATGCCGCCTACAGTCTGACGCGCCATATCGAGATCCTGATCGCGATGATGGCGGAACTGCGCCTTGTCCCGCGTGCGCGGCAGGCGTGACACCAAAAGGCCGCCCCGAGGGGGGGGGCGGCCTTACTGTCGAGGTGCGGCCTTACATGAAGGCGTCCGGCATCGAGGCTTTCTTTCTGGCGACATAGTCGTTCAGCGCCTCTTCGATCGCGGGGTCAATCTCGGGCTTGCGATAATCGGACAGCAATTTGGCGACGCGGACCCGCGCCAAAGCGACGGTATCCCGGGCGCCCTCTTCTTCCCATGTCTCATAGGGCTTGTAGTCAAGCAATTGCGTGCGCCAGAAGGCCTGCTTGAAATTCGCCTGCGTATGGGCACAGCCAAGGTAATGGCCGCCCGGCCCCACTTCGCGGATCGCATCCATCGCCTGCCCGGTTTCCGACATGTCGATGCCCCTGGCCAGATGATGCAGGATGCCAAGCTGATCGGCATCCATGACGAATTTCTCGAACGAGGACACAAGCCCCCCTTCCAGCCAGCCGCAGGCATGCAGCATGAAGTTGACGCCGGACAGAAGCCCCATGTTCAGGCTGTTCGATGTCTCGTAGGCCGCCTGGGCATCGGGCAGTTTCGATCCGCAGAACGACCCGGCCGATCGGTAGGGCAGCCCAAGGCGCCGGGCAAGCTGGCCCGCGCCATAGGTGATATGCGCGGCTTCCGGCGTCCCGAAGGTCGGCGCGCCCGAGTTCATGTCGATCGAGGTCACGAAGGCCCCCATGATCACCGGCGCGCCCTTTCGGACCAGCTGGCTATAGGCGACACCGGCCAGCACCTCGGCCAGAACCTGCGTCAACGTGCCGGCAACGGTCACCGGCGCCATCGCGCCACCGACGATGAAGGGCGAAATGATCGCGGCCTGATTGGCGGCGGCATAAACCTCGAGCGCGCCCATCATGATCCCGTCGAAGGTCATGGGCGAGTTGATGTTGATGAGCGAGGTCATCACCGTGTTCTGATCGACGAAATCCGCCCCGAAGAGGATCTTCGACATCTCGACCGAATCCGCGGCCCGGCTCGGTTCGGTGACCGAACCCATATAGGGTTTGTCCGACAGCGTCATATGCGCCAACAGCATGTCGAGATGGCGCTTGTTGACGGGGATATCCGTCGGTTCGCAAACGGTACCGCCCGAATGATGCAGCCATTTCGACATATAGCCGAGCTTCACGAATTTCTGGAAATCGTCGAGCGTCGCGTAGCGCCGCCCGCCATCGGCATCGCGCACGAAGGGGGGGCCGTAAACCGGCGCCAGAACCAGACCATTGCCGCCGACCGTGACATTGCGCTCGGAATTGCGCGCATGCTGAACATAGGATGACGGCGCCGTTTTGCAAAGTTCGCGGGCCAGCCCCTTCGGGATGCGCACGCGCTCACCATCGACATCGGCCCCTGCCGCTTTCCAGCGCTCCAGTGCCGCCGGGTTTTCCACGAAATTCACACCGATTTCCTGAAGAACCGTCTCGGCATTCGCCTCGATGATCTGCAGCGCTTCCTCGTTGAGGATTTCCAGGTTCGGGATATTGCGCTCGATGAACTTTGCGCATTCGATGTGAACCGCCGTGCGTTCCGCCCGGCGCGCCGCGCCGCCGCCACCCCTTGCACGCCTGCCTTCGGCCACTTCGTTCATCGCGCGACTCCTCATATACCCGCTTGCGCGTATTTAAGACCAATGCGGCGGCCATCGGCCGCAAATTGCGGCGGATCGCGAGCAAAAACGACATTGGCAGCGGCAGGAGCCTGGCCGGATCAGGCGACCTGTGACAGGATCTGCGGCGCGAAAGGTTCGATCCGGACCGTCTCGCCTTCAAAGGTGCAGAAGCTTCCGGGCGGCACCGCATCCCAGCATTCGCCGGCCTCCAGCGGCTCGGACACCACCGCACGGCCCGAACGCGTGTCGGACCAGCGATGATAGAGCGACGGCGCAAGATCGTCGGTTGCATAGCGAACCGCGTAAAGACGCACGCCGTCTGAAAACGCCACCGTCATCCGAACATGCGGCGTGGTTCCCCTTGCTCTCGACAAGGCCTCAAGCCGGGCGGTTGCCCGTTCAAGCGCCGCGCGCGGGTCCTTTTCAAGGCCTTCGGCCAAGGCGATGAGAAAAAGCGCCTCGCTGTCGGTGGCGCCCTTGCGGTTGGGATAAAGATCGTCAGGGATCAGCATCTCGGCGTTGCGCCGAAAGCGGTCATATCCGCCGATCTGGCCATTGTGCATGAAACACCATTTCCCCACCGCAAAGGGATGGCAGTTGTTGCGGCTGGTCGCTGTCCCGGTCGAGGCGCGGATATGGGCCAGAAACATGCCCGATTTCACCTGCGCCGTCAGCGAGCGCAGATTGGGATCGGACCATGCGGGAAGGATATCGCGAAACAGGCCCGGCTCGGGACGCTCGCCATACCATGCCAGTCCGAAGCCATCGGCGTTGATCGCCGATTTGCATTCGGTCGCACAGTGACTTTGGTGGATCAGCGAATGGCCCGGAAGGCTGACGATCTCTTCAAGAAAGATCGGCGCCCCGGTATAAGCGGCCCATCTGCACATGTCCTGCTCTCCATGCCTGCCAGCACGCGTTGCGGCAGAAATAGCGGTTTTTCGGCGAGATTGGATATCAAAACTTCGCCGAATATCCGGCAAAGGGATGAAGAAATCCTGTCCTTTGCCGATATGCGACCATTTTTACGCGCTTCAGGGCGATTTCCCGCGCGCTCAGGCCTCTTCCACGACCATCAGATCGCGTTCCGACGCGCCCTTGGCATGGGCCAGCGCCGCCTGATACTCGGCGCTGTGATAGCACGCCACCGCCGCCTCGAGCGAGGGGAAACGCGCCACCACATTGCGTGGCCGGTCGTTCCCCTCCAGCTGCACGTAGCGCCCGCCGCGCGCAAGAAAAACGCCCCCATGCGCGGCAATCGCCGGGCCGGCAAGGGCCGCATATCTGCCATAGGCCTCGGCATCCGTCACCTTGACATGCGCGATCCAGAGCGCGGATTTCGTGTCACTCATTTCATTCCTCCGATCACAGCCTCGGCGGCCTTCACCGCATCTTGCGCTTTCGAGGCATCGGCCCCGCCCGCCTGCGCAAGATCGGGGCGCCCGCCCCCACCCTTGCCGCCAAGCGCCTCGGCGGCGGCCTTGACGATGTCGACGGCCGAAAGCCGGGCCGTCAGGTCTTGGGTGACACCCGCGGCTACCGCCGCCTTGCCTCCGGTATCCGCGACGACCAGAACCGCGCCGGACCCGATCCGCGCCTTCAACTCATCGACAAGGGCCGGAAGGTCCTTGCCCGATACGCCCGAAACGATCTGCGGCAGGAACTTCACGCCCGCAATCTCGCGCGTTTCGGGCCCCTGCCCCGCGCCCCCGCCCATGGCAAGTTCGCGACGCAGTTGCGACACCTCGTTGGCCAATGCCTTTCGTTCGTCCAAAAGCGCCTTGACGCGCGCCGGAACCTCGGACGCCTGCGCCTTCAGAGAGGACGCCACTTCAAGAAGGCGCTGGTCCTGCCCGCGCAGGTGATCGAGCGCGGCCTGTCCGGTCAGCGCTTCGATCCGGCGCACGCCGGCCGAAGATGCGCTGTCGCCAAGCAGCACGAAGGCACCGATATCGCCCGTGCGCGCCACATGCGTGCCCCCGCAAAGTTCAAGCGAATAGGTCGCCCCGTCGGCCCCTTTTCCCGATCCCGACAGCCGCCCCATCGACACGACGCGAACCTCGTCGCCGTATTTTTCACCGAAAAGCGCCTGCGCGCCGATCGCACGGGCATCGTCGGGCGTCATGATTCGGGTTTCCACCGGCGTGTTTTGCCGGATGAACCCGTTCACCTCGGCCTCGACCGTGGCCATTTCCCCACCGCTCAGCGCCTTGGCATGGCTGAAGTCGAAACGCAGGCGATCTTCGGCGTTCAGCGAACCGCGCTGCGCCACGTGATCGCCAAGCGCCCGGCGCAGGGCCTCATGCACCAGATGCGTGGCCGAGTGGTTGGCGCGGATCGCCGTGCGCCGGCCATGCGCGACCTCAAGCTTCGCGGGCTGGCCCCGCGCGATCTCGCCCTCGCTCACCGTCGCCATATGAATGAAGACACCGGCCGATTTCTTGGTATCGGTGACGGTCGCCATGCCGGTATCGGTGCGGATCAGCCCGGTATCGCCCACCTGACCGCCGCTTTCCGCGTAGAAGGGCGTCTGGTTCACGACGATCTGAACGCTCGCCCCGGTCGATGCCGCGCCGGTTTCCTTGCCCTCCGCGACAAGCGCCACGATCTGCCCCTCGGCGGTTTCGGTATCATAGCCCAGAAACTCGGTCGGCCCGTGACGATCGGCAATGTCGAACCAGATCGCGGCATCCTTCGTCTCGCCGGTTCCCGCCCATGCGGCGCGGGCCTTGGCCTTCTGTTCGGCCATGGCATGATCAAACCCCTTGACGTCGACGGTCCGCCCCTTTTCGCGCAGCGCATCCTGCGTAAGATCAAGCGGGAACCCATAGGTGTCGTAAAGCTTGAATGCCGCCTCGCCCGGCAAGGGCTGGCCTTCACCGATCTTGCCCAGTTCGTCATCCAGAAGCCGCAGGCCCCTCTCCAGGGTCTGCTTGAAACGGGTTTCCTCCAGCTTCAGCGTTTCCTCGATCAGCGACTGCGCGCGGCCAAGCTCGGGATAGGCCGTACCCATCTGCCGGACCAGCGCCGGAACCAACCGGTGCATCAGCGGATCCTGCGCCCCCAGAAGATGCGCATGCCGCATCGCGCGGCGCATGATCCGGCGCAGGACATAGCCCCTGCCCTCGTTCGAAGGCGTGACCCCGTCGGCGATCAGGAAGGATGTGGACCGCAGGTGATCGGCAATGACGCGGTGATGGATCTTGCCCGGCCCGTCGGGGTCCGACGATGTGCCATGCGCGGACGCCTCGATCAGGCTGCGCATCAGGTCGGTATCGTAATTGTCATGCTTGCCCTGCAAAAGCGCGCCGATCCGTTCAAGGCCCATGCCCGTATCGATCGACTGCATGTCGAGCG